>NZ_JAESPJ010000016.1:0-233220 GCF_016806945.1 Capnocytophaga genosp. AHN8471 | reverse complement strand
TTAAGATTACCATTTTCATAATAATCATAAAAGTAATGGTAATAGGCTGGTAGGGGAGGAATTACATCATAAAAGATATAGCCTTTTCCTCCATACATAGGGCGGAAAGAAGAACCATCTTTTAATTTGTAATACCCCCCATATTTAGGATCTTTTTCAAAATCTTTGTACCTTGTATTCCATAGGTTAAAATCAAATTTTTCAAACTTAATCGTATCTTTTAAAGAATTTTTGTTTTCTTGTGCCATCATATAATTTATTGTTAATACTACAATGTATAATAATATTTTCCTCATAAGTTTAGGCACAAAATACCTATATGGTGTACCATTGCGATCTATTGTTACATTTCTATACTCATTTTTAAAATTTTCGATTACCGCAGTACTACTCTCAGGCTGAAAAGGAGTTTTAGTGTCATTATTGTGATAGAACCCCATAAGCGTGTCTTTCTCTACAGCATCTTCCCATTGAATAGGAGCAGGCACACAAGGTAAATAACCACCAGAAGAAGGTTTTAGTTTGCATTGCTTAAAAGGCTGTATATTGGAATTCGCTTGCTTGTCCTCCTCTGTAGCCATAGCTTTACCCTCAATAGTTACAAAATCTTGACTTGTAACAGTGAGATTACTTGTTGTTGTGCCTTGATTGCAACTGAGTTCTGCGGTATTGGTGATGATTTGTGGCATAATGATTAATCTTTAAAATTTAGCTTAGGAATAACCTTTCCCACCAAGGGCGTGTTTTTACATACGCTGCCCATTCCTCTTTGTTTTAGGCTCTGCCGTTGTAGAGTTGGTAAGTGCTAGCAGGGTAATAGTCGCCTTGTTTATAGGGTACACCTAACTCTTTAGGCTGAGTGGTTTCTTCTATGAAGAGGGAAGTTGTGTTACCTTTTTTCATCTTTAAATAACGATAAAAGGGAGGTTTTTCTCCATCATTTCTTTTGAAATAGCTCGTTTTGAAAAGAGTTTTTCCTGTATTGACATCTACAAGTATATAGGTTCTTTCTCCATATATGTTTACTAATCCTTTAGGGTCAAAAGAAATAAAAAAATATTTATTCCCCTCATTGTCAGTTTCTAAACCTACAATAGGGCTATTAATTTCTCCTTCTATATCAATATCATATTCTTTTTTTATTTTTTCAATAAGTTCTTTTATTGAAAATTTATATGATTTATCATAATCAATTTCTTTCTTTATTCTTCCCATTTCATCATAATACACCCATTTCCCAGTTGGGATATTATAAAAGCTTTGCCCTTTTAGTACTAAAATTTCTGTTTTTCTACTATAAGACCAAAAACATTCCCAAGGAGTTAGCGTATTTGTCTCCTCTATTTGAAAAGTATCACTAAATTTTGAAATGCGTACTCTTTTATTATCTTTTTTAAAGTACCAATCTTCTTCTGTATTGGAATAACTTGGTTCTGTCTCCCAATCTTTGTATTCTGTTTTTTGTACAAATTCTTTAATGGTTATTTGACTTATTAGATGGTTTGAAATAAATAACATTATGATTAATACTATCTTATTCATTTATTTGTAAATTAAAGATTAAACGTTCGTAGATTTGGATTTATAATCAGCCATTGCCAATGCCAAGTAGTAAATTTATTAAGTGTGCCATAACTCATTATATTGGTTGTAGAACCATAGAAATAGATATATTTTTTATTACTACGATCATATGGTATAATAACTTCATCATGCATCATTAGTTTTGTCTCATACCCATCTATTTTCGCAAACTTAACTTCTCTGTGTGTGTGATAAAGTCCTAGTCCGTGTAAGGTTTCGTGGGCTAAAGTGTAATCTTCATTTCCACGAGGTAAAGTAAATATAATAACATTTTCAGTTTTTATATCTTGTGTTTCTCCTAATAATCCATCTTTATTTGACTCTACACCAAACTTAAATATAGTAAAGTAATTATCTCTATATCTCGCATTCTGTTGAAAAAACAGTTCTTGTAACCGATTATAAACTCTCTCTTATTGTAGGACTAATCATTTGTATTTTTCCATCTGCAATGAAATCACCACCTATCTGATTCTTTTGTTGAGTATCCACTTGATATGATATCTTTATATGCTAACTCATTTTTAAATGGAAAATACTTATCTCTCATCCAATCAAACCCAAATTCACCTCTCCAGTCTTCTAAAGGTCTAAAATATACCACAGCTAAGCCTATTTTTTCTAACGGTGCCTGCGCTATCCCTTGCCCATTATTGCTGTACTCATTCCCTTGTTTGCCTTGCAACTGAGCTACCCCCAAGCTATTGACCACCGCCTTCTTCTTTGAGTCGAGCACTGCACACTCTTTGCCTGAGAGTTTTGCTTCTTTGGCTTCGATATCAAGGGTGTTGGTACTCTTGATAAGGGCAGTGTTGCTAAATACCTGCATAAAACCACTCACCTTCTGTTTCATCCAAGCGGTAAATATATACAACTGACTAAGTACGTTCAGCACATAGTTATTTGTGGTAATGTGCAGTTTATCAGTGGCTCTAATGAGCATCTGCTGGGTATTGATTTCAAAAATAGAACTACTGAGAGTTATCTTTTGATTGCCATCAAAAATGAGGCTGTTGCCTACTGCATCTTCAATTTTTATACTCCCATCTTCATCGTTAAGTACAATTTTTGTACCACTCTCAGTATGTTATAGCCTTGGTCGTTGGTTTATACCCACTCTTTGCCGCGCCATTATAATGCGCCCCCAGCACAAACGGGCGTTCGGCATTGCCGTTCTCAAAGTCTACCATTACCTCTTCGCCTATCTCAGGGATAAAATAAAAACCTTTGCCATTGCCTGCGTAGGGTTGTATCATTCTGATCCACGGGCTTAGCTCATCGCCTTTCTGCCAAAAGAACTGTACCCGTACACGTCCCATTCCTTGAGGATCGTTGTTATCTTTAACAATGGCAGGCTGTTGCTCTGCTTTGGGGAAAGCCTCGGCATTGTAATCCGCAGGCGTGCGCATCATAGGGATACCCTGATAAAAAGCCTTCTATTAATTTGCAAGAAGACATTGTTGATCTAAAAAGACTCGTTGCTGCTTAAATCGAACTCACGTTACTTTATAATAAATGTAATCCTATTTTTGTTACAAAATTTTAATAACGGAGTTTTTTCTCTTTAACTCCTAAGTATGAATAAGTAACGAAAATTGTTAATAACTTTGTTGATAACTATTTTAATTTTGTTGATAACCTATTACTTTATTCTGTACCTTTGCACCAGCAACTAAGAAAAAATCACTTCCCCTTTTTAGGGAATTTATAAAAAGCAATATTATACAATGTACTATATATGAGAGGTTTATATAAATCCCTCAGCACTCTTTTTCACCTGAACGAAATAATAATAAATAAAAAATTATGTCTAAATTCACTAAGCTTACAGCTGAACAGCTTCAAACAAAGCGTAATTTCATCGAAAATTACCTACAATCTCACAATGCCGCTACGGGGTCTCTCTTCGATGCCAATGCCAATGTGGCACATAAAAACATCGCTACAATGGAGGCAGAACTCAATAAAGATATCAATATCCAAGTGAACCGTTCGCTCGTGTCTCATAAAATCGAACAACTCTTTGGCAAAGAATTAGCCGATGAGTATATCCGTCAGATTGAGGAACACGAAATCTATGTGCACGACGAAACGAGCCTCAAACCTTATTGTGTGAGCGTTTCGATGTATCCTTTGCTCTTGGACGGGCTCGTAAAACTCGGCGGTGAAAGCAAAGCTCCGCAACACTTGGCAAGCTATTGCGGGTCGTTCGTGAACTTCCTCTTTTCCGTTTCCTCTCAGTTTGCAGGAGCGGTAGCAACGGTAGAGTTCCTAATGTACTTCGACCATTTTGCGCGCAAAGACTATGGCGACGATTATCTCAATACCCACCGTGAAGTGATAGAAAACGAACTGCAACACGTAGTATACGCTATCAATCAGCCAGCAGCAGCACGTGGCTATCAGTCAGTATTTTGGAACATATCGCTGTATGACCGCCCTTATTTCGACTCGATGTTCGGTACATTCGTTTACCCCGATGGTAGCAAACCTTCTTATGAGTCTTTAGACAAGCTCCAACAGTTCTTTATGCATTGGTTTAATATCGAGCGCACCAAGGCGATACTCACCTTCCCTGTGGTAACCGCAGCAATGCTCACTAAGGACAAACACGTGTACGACGAGCATTTTGCGCGCTTCTGTGCCAAAGAACTCAGCGAAGGGAATGCCTTCTTTATATATCAATCGGACAACGCCGATTCATTAGCAAGTTGCTGTCGTTTGCGCAATGAAATTTCCGATAATACTTTTAGCTATTCACTTGGGGCAGGAGGTGTTTCTACCGGTAGTATTAATGTGATAACCATTAATATGAATCGCCTATACCAAAAACACTTATCGTTGGAACGCACCTTAGATAATATCCATAAATACCAAGTAGCTTACCGTGCCATTGTGCAAGAGTACAAAGATGCGGGTATGTTACCGGTGTACGATGCCGGCTTTATCTCACTTGATAAACAATTCCTCACCGTTGGTATCAACGGAATGGTGGAAGCTGCCGAGTATTTAGGCATTCGCATTTCCGACAACCCCGACTATAAAGCATTCATCAACAAAAACCTCAAACTAATTTACGACAAAAACAAGGAAGCTAAAGCCAAATACGGCTTTATGTTCAATACCGAGTTTGTACCTGCCGAGAACTTAGGCGTAAAGAATGCTGCTTGGGACAAAGCCGATGGCTTGCAAGTGCCACGTGATTGCTACAATTCGTATTTCTACATTGTGGAAGATAGCTCTCAAAACCTTATCGATAAGTTCTATTTACACGGAAACGACTATATACAGTACTTAGACGGCGGTTCGGCTTATCACTGCAATCTCGAAGAATACACCACTGCCGAAGGTTTTTATAAGTTGCTAAATGTAGCCGCTAAAACGGGTTGTAACTACTTCTGCTTTAATATATGCGTAACCGTGTGCAACGATTGTGGCTATATCGATAAACACACGCACGACCACTGCACCCATTGTGGTTCTGAAAATATCGATCACGCGACACGGGTGATAGGCTATCTCAAACGCATTACTAATTTCTCTAAAGACCGACAAAAAGAAGCTAAAATACGTTACTATGGGAACGCTACGGTATAGCAGTTACGATATAGTCCTCCAAGAAGTACCCAACGAGATATCCCTGTGTTTTACCATCACAGGGTGTCCGTTGGCGTGCGAGGGTTGCCATTCCGAATATATTTGGGACGGTAGCAAAGGCTGTGCGCTTACTAATGAAGGTTTAGAACAACTGCTTAGCAAGTATGAAGATATGATAAGCTGTGTGCTGTTTATGGGAGGCGAGTGGCAGGTAGAGACCCTGCTCTCGCTTATCTTCCAAGTGAAGTGCAAACGGCTGAAAACGGCACTCTATACAGGGCTTAACCTCAAGCAAGTACAGCGCAAATACCCTGAACTGTTAGGGTGTTTAGACTACATTAAAACCGGCAAGTGGTTACCTAAACTCGGTGGCTTAGACAGCCCCACCACCAATCAAGAGTTTTTAAATCTGCAAACCGGAGAGGTGATGAATAAGCTGTTTTATAAAAAAGGTAAAAGATAAAAATAGTTGCCTGTTAAGGGAAAATACTTCATAAATTCCTTTCCTAATTTCTTTTGGTTCTTGATATAATGTGGGGGCACATCTAAGGTGTCGTTTTGATATATATCAGAAAAAGAAACGTGGATCGCTTTTTCATTCTGAGCAAGTCCTGCGATATACAAATTGATACTATCGGCAACAGAAGCAGTGGGTATGTTTTCAAATTCAATGCTTGTAGTATCAATAGGAGTATCAGTGTTTTCTGGGTCTTGACTATATTGGATAATTTGAGATTCTGGGCTATATTCTTTTATACTATCAAACACATAAATTTCGTCTATAGTAGAGGTTGATTTATTTTTACAGCCGTCGCAACTACTAACAGTAGCTAATAGTAAAAGAGAAAGGGGAATGTATTTCATATATTGGAGAGGTTGAAAATGCAAAAATAGTAAAAATTCTTCATTGTCAATTGTTTATTATCAATTAATTTGTATCTTTGCCATACCAATTGGCAAATCAATGAAAATAGCAATCTATATCCGACAATATTCTACCGAAAATGAAGCTATACTGCGCGAACTCTTCTCTCACCTCTTGCCCGATGACGAGGTATTTATTGAATGTGAAATCCTTAAAGAACTGAATATCCGCTCTCACCAATTCCTCAAAGCTAAACCTTTTAGCTCATTTGCCGACCTCGATAATTCGTACGAGGTAATGCTCACCATTGGGGGCGACGGTACCCTGCTGAAAGGTATTACTTATCTCCGCAATTTACAAATACCTATTTTAGGCATCAATTCAGGGCGTTTAGGTTTTTTAGCAAATGCTCATAAAGACGACTTGCAAAACGTTTTTCTGCAATTGCGCGACAAAACTTACGAAGTAGTGGAACGCTCGGTGATAGAAGCTGTCTATGCCGATAGTGGCGATCCGGTAGACCCTATAAATTTCGCCCTCAACGAAATTACCGTTACACGAAAAAATACAGCCTCAATGATTACTATCGATACTGAGTTAAACGGTGACTTCCTCTCATCGTATTGGGCTGACGGACTTATCATTTCTACCCCTACAGGCTCTACAGGCTACTCGCTGAGCTGCGGCGGCCCCGTAATTTTACCTACAGCTAAAAACTTTGTCATTACCCCTATCGCACCGCATAACCTCAATATGCGGCCGCTGATCATCCCCGAAGATACTGAAATTAAACTCACTATCTCAGGACGGGAAAAGAAATTCCTTTTATCGTTAGATTCTCATATCAAATCGGTAGACAAAAAGCACTCTATTATTGTGCGCAAAGCACCTTTTGTAGTGAAAATGATACGATTAGACGGCGATAGTTTTATCAATACACTAAGATACAAACTACTCTGGGGTGAAGACAGAAGAAACAAATAACTTAATACCCCCTAACCCCTGACACCTGACCCCTATCCCCTAAAAACTTGTTTATAACTATTACTTAAAAAATGATAAATAAATTTGCTTCTCTCGCTTTTCTGTATATACGAATCCAAGTCTAAAATAAGCAAATTTATTTTTTAGAAAATTATCAACAGTGATACAACAGTTATTCACAATTGCCCTTTTAAAAAATTATCCACAAAATGCAGTTAAATAATCGTTGGACAGTTATCAACAGTTTTGCCTAAAATATTCATTTTAAAAGCCGTAAATCGTTTTTTATTGTTAATAACTAATCATAAATCACATCAACTGAAAAAAGCAAATTTTTAAGCCTATTTTTTTACCCCCTATTCACACCCTCATAATAATAACCTTCTTTTTTTAAAAAAATATTTTTTTTCAGTTTATAATTTAGAGATTGTTGATAACTCAAAAATGATTATCTTTGCATTTAGTCACATTGCTGTGTGGCTCACATCTAAAAAAGAAATTACTATGAAAAAAACAAATAAAACTCAAAAACAAGGAAAACAAGGAAAATCTAAAAAGAATAAGAGTTTAGCTAAGCGCAACAAACACGAGCTTATCAAAGCGATTTTCTCGGTGTTACAAGAACATCCCGAAGAGGGGTTCAACTACAAGCAAATCGCTGCTAAACTCCACATTACCGATGCACCACGTCGTGATATGCTGGTAAAACAACTCGTACAACTGAAAGAAAAAAAACGCATTGTAGAAATCGATCGCGGAAAGTATCAAGCTATCCCTATGCAACACTATTATGTGGGTATGCTTGATGTGAGTGCGCGTGGTAATGGCTATGTAATAGTTGATGGTTTAGACAACGACATTTTTGTAGCACAGAATTTTCTAAATAAAGCCCTCCACGGCGATTTGGTAGAAGTGTATGTATTTCCACGTTTTAGAAATCGCAATAAGATGGAAGGAGAAATCAGCAAGGTGTTAGAACGCAACAAAGTGCGCTTTGTAGGTACTGTGCAAATGCACAAGAATTTTGCCTTTGTTGTCCCTACTGATGCTCGTATGTATACTGATTTCTTTGTGTTGAAAGACAAACTCAATGGCGCTCAGGACGGCGACCGTGTAATTGTACGCATAGAAGATTGGAAAGACAAAAGTGATTCGCCTATGGGGGTAGTGGAACAGATACTCGGTAAACCAGGTGAACAAACTACTGAAATGCACTCTATCTTAGCCGAATATGGTCTGCCGTACACCTATCCAGAAGAGGTAGAAGCCTTTGCTAAAAAGTTAGACCTTTCCATTACTGATGAGGAGATTGCCCGTCGTCGTGATATGCGTGAAACCCTCACTTTCACTATCGACCCTCGTGATGCAAAAGATTTTGACGATGCACTGTCATTCAAAGTATTAGAAAATGGCAATTACGAAATTGGCGTACACATTGCCGATGTATCGCACTACGTGAAAGAAGGTACTATATTAGATGAAGAGGCTTACAACCGTGCTACTTCAGTATATTTAGTAGATAGGGTAGTGCCAATGTTGCCCGAAATACTCTGTAACTTTGCTTGTTCACTCCGTCCCGATGAAGATAAATACACCTTTTCGGCAGTGTTTGAGATGAATAAGAAAGCCGAAGTGGTAGATATTTGGATAGGACGTACTGTAACACACTCGTCATTTAGGTTTGCTTACGAAGAAGCACAATCAGTAATAGAGCAAGCCAAAGTAGGGGAGGGGTACACCATTCCTGCCGAAACTTCCATTACCGATAAAGAGCGCTCAGTACCTGCTAATGTGGTAGAGGCTATTCTCACACTCAATACTTTAGCCGAAAAATTGCGCGGTAAGCGTATGCGTTTAGGAGCTATTACTTTTGATAAAGTAGAAGTGAAATTCGACCTCGATGAAAACGGCAACCCTACAGGGGTATATTTCAAAGAAAGCAAGGAAGCCAACAAACTGATTGAAGAGTTTATGCTCTTGGCTAACAGAAAGGTAGCCGAGTATGTAGCCAAAATGAAAAAGACTTTCGTATACCGCGTACACGATGAACCCGATGCCGAAAAACTACAACAGTTCAACACGGTTATTAACCGATTTGGCTATAGTTTGGATTTGAAAAACCGCCAAACCACTACCGATTCACTTAATAATCTCTTAGAAGAAGTAAAGGGCAAGAAAGAACAGAATTTAGTCGATACTTTGGCAATACGTTCGATGGCAAAAGCTACTTATACTACCAAAAACATAGGACATTACGGTTTAGCGTTTGATTATTATACCCATTTCACTTCGCCTATACGCCGTTATCCCGATGTGATGGTACACCGCCTTTTGCAACTCTATTTAGATAATGCCCCCTCACAACCCGAAGCCGAATATGAAACCAAATGCAAACACTCGTCACAAATGGAAAGTTTAGCAGCTTCAGCCGAGCGTGATTCTATCAAATATATGCAGGTGAAATATATGGAAGCCCATAAAAACCAGCAGTTTGCAGGAGTGATTTCGGGTGTAACCGAATGGGGTATTTATGTAGAAATTACCATAAACAAATGCGAAGGATTGGTACGCGCTCGCGACATCAAAGACGATTATTACACTTTTGATGAACAACAATACGCCTTGGTAGGGCAAGCCACTGGCAAAACCTATCAGCTTGGCGATGAAGTAATGATACGTGTGAAAAACACCGATTTGATGAAAAAGCAATTAGACTTTGAATTGGTAGATTAGTCATAGCACAGCAAGCAGTTTTTGCATCACATACTTTGCTAAAGTTTCTTGCCCGTACGGCTCGTACCTTTGGCAAAGTTTTTTTATGCTTTTAATAATATATTGAGTAACAATGTATATTTACTAATATATTTTTAAAATATTGATATATAAATAATTATAAGCTATTTTGTAGAATGATAGTGAAAAAGTTATAAAAATATTTGGAAGTTATAAAAATATAATATACCTTTGTCCTATGAAATCCTAATGCCTATGACTGATATTGATATTCTTTCCTTTGGAGATATATTTTGTTGTTTTCTTCTATAAACAAAATATAGTGAGAATTTTTCTTTAAAAATAACTTCCCCTAACTGAGCTACGGGTTATTGTCTTCATAAAAAAGAGCGTGCAAAAGAAATATTTTTATGAATTTAAAAATGAATTAGTATGAAAGGAATAATAAAAATTTCGTTTTTTGTGCTATTTTTTGTAGTAGCATTAGTGTCTTGTTCTAAGGATAAAAATCAAAATTCATTGCAAGATTTGCAAGATAAGTCATTGACTTATAAAGAGTTCTTTGAAACTGTATCAGAACAAGCAGTAAACTTTATTCCAGATGAAAAAGTGTTACTTATCTCCTATAAGTTAAACAAAGAAGACAACACCATCACTTTGTTATCAAGTATCATTGCTGAATCAAGCTGGGGTGTAGGTTTTGATGTGGCTGGTAAGTATGAAAAACAACAACTTTCTCACAATCAAAAAGATAATTATACCGTATTTTATGCAAATAATGATGGTGAGAATTTAGAGAAAACTTGTAATGGAGTTAGTAATTTTAAGCAATTGCTTTTTAATTATTATACTGAGGGTATCGATAATTATTTAGTTTATGTACCTGATGTAAAAGCTTTCTATCTTTCTAAAGACCTTAAAGAATTAGTTGATTTGAAAGATGAAGAAACTCTAAAACAAGTAAATGAGGTTATCAAATCATAGTTAATAATTATCACAATACCAATAGAGTAGGGGAGAAGTACTAAAAACTTCTCCCTTATTTTTTGTAATTCAGCAGTTTTTTAGTACTTTTGTGCAATTAATCAAATTTTAGGTAGAAATAGATGTTTGCGGATGTATTGCTTGCATTACCTTTAGGCTTGTTGTTAGCTTTTACCATAGGTCCTGTCTTCTTTGTATTGCTGGAAACAGCTATTACCAAAGGATTTAGGGCAGCTATTGCTTTCAATTCGGGGGTAGTATTAGCCGATGCTGTCTTCATTCTCATTGTCTATTTCACTACCAGCAGTCTGTTGCGCGAAATTAAGGACGACCCTAAACTCTTCTTTGCCGGCGGACTCATAATGGTAGCCTACGGACTTATCTCATTCATAAAACTGAAAAAAGACTTTAAGAAAACAATGGAAAATAAGGAGAATGCACATTTGCAAGTAGCTGAAAAAGTGAACTATGTAGCCCTCTTTATCAAAGGTTTTCTACTGAATTTCATCAACATAGGGGTTTTAGGTTTTTGGTTAGGAATTATCATCGTTTTTGGTCCTAAACTTGATATGAATGCCAGTAGGATATTTGTATTTTTTACTTCTATTATTTTAGTATACTTTGGCATAGATATCTTTAAAATTCTCATTGCTAAGAAACTCAAAAACCGACTTACCGCTTTTCATATCTACAAAATCAAACGTGCGATTAGCATTATATTGTTAGTCTTTGGAGTTTTCTTGATACTCCAAGCGTTCTTTCCTAACGTATTACAATTAACTGATTAGCTATCAATAAAAAAACTTTGTCAAAACTATAGCCTCTAGTGCTATGAGCTTTGACAAAATCTATTTTCTATTGCCTATGACCTAATGCCTGTGACCTTGTTACTTCTTACCTGATTTATATTGATTGTTCAAATATTCAGTAACTTCTTTAGTAATATCTTTGTTATCAGCACCATAGAGTACGCTACCGCCGTCGTTAGCACCAAGGATAAAGGTGTACCCTTTTTGTTTGCCATATTCTTTAATGTTTTTCTTCACTTTGCTAAGTAGAGAATCCATTTGAGTTTGGCTTTCCAATTGCAATCTTTCTTCTTCTTGTTGCAAGTGTTGTTGCAATATCTGACTCTTTTGCATCAACTCATTGTATTTTTTCTGAGCCACGTTCTGAGGGAGGGTTTTAGCCTGAGCGTCGAAAGCACGTGCTTCAGTTTGGAATGCTACAGAAATACTATCGCGTTTTTTCTTATAGGCATCAACTTCAGTTTTCAATTTAGCTTCGATGTCTTTTTTCTCTTGGTACTCGTTTAAGAGTTTGCTGTTATCCACGAAAGCCACCTTATCGGTGCAGGCAGTAAGAGTGAGGATTGCTACGCCTGTTAAGATGAGTTTTTTCATTTTCTATAATGTTTAATTCAATTCAGGTCGCAAAAATAAGAAAGTTTTGTGTGTAAATGAAATATTTTTTAATTTTATTACTTAAAAAAGTAAAATACTATTTTCCATTCCTTGTAATTTGTCATTTGTCTTTTATTGTTCCACGTGAAACCTCTATAGACTTTGCCAAAATCTGAAACTTTGGCAAAGTGTAGCAACTTTCTCCTACCCCCTGCCTCCTGAAACCTGACCCCTGACCCTTACTCCCTAAAAATAATCATTTTCTATTTTAAATTAAAAGTCTATAAAAATACTTTATTAAAACCAACTTTATTACAGCCGTTTTTAAGCGTTATTTTTAAAAAGTGATATACTTAGTTATTGATAGGAGAGAAGTATCGTAAAAACGCCTTATTTAAAGTTTTTACTATTTTTAGTCTCAGAAATATAAAAAATAGGCAACTCTTACCTCTTATCTCTTACTTCTTACCTAACACGTAAATCTGCGATGAGTATTCTCCTTTGCGACAACCGTAGTAGTTAGAACGGAGTCCGTTGAGGAAACCTTTAAGAAATGATTTCTTTCCTGTTTTGTATTGTTCGGAAAGCATACTCACGTAGAAGGCATCAAAGAGCATAGGGCGAGTAGCGAGGAGTTCAAAACCTTCTTTAGCAAAAAGTTGCTCGATACTCTTTTTGGAGAAATGCCATAAGTGTCGGGGTACATCATAAGCAGCCCAATGTTCTTTATAGTGCTGAGCATCCCACGAGCGATAGTTGGGCACTGCTATTACAGCAATGCCGTTTTCTTTTAGTAAGTTGCTGATAATCTGTATTTCTTGTGCTACATCGGGTACGTGTTCTAGTACGTGCCACATAGTAATCACATCAAAAGAGTGGGGGAGGAGTTGGTTAAAATTAGCTTGTAGCAATAAGCCTTTTTTTTCTGCTTTGGTACGTGCTTTCTCGCTGGGCTCGATGCCTATAGCCTCCCAATGAGCGTATTTTTTGCTACTCAATACAAAGTCGCCTGTACCCGCTCCTATGTCGAGGAGGTGTATATTTCCTTTTTTGTATTGCTTGATGAGTGCAATTTTATGCTTTAGGTTATAGCTTTTCACCCATTGATAGAGTCTGTCGAATAGCGTTTTACGGCTATCGGTATGTGAGATATATGCCTCACTTTCGTAGTATTTACCCAGCTCATCAGGAACGGGATTTGTTCTGTAAAGTTCTAATAATGAATCATATACAAGAGTAAATTCCTCTTGTGATACACTGTAATCTTTAATTGTCATCAGGTGTGAGCCACACGGGCATTTTGATTATTAATTGTTAATTGTTAATTGAAAAAATGTTCCACGTGGAACATTTCTTACTTCTTATCTTTTACCTCGAAGAAAGGCGTATAGTTTTCGTGTTTTTAGATAGTGGAGGTTGTCATCATTTTCGTAGGCTTCGCGTTCAAAGATGATATTGCGATAGACGCGATATTTATCTTTGTACTTTAGGTATTTAATTCCGAAGTCTATGAGATACCAGATATAAAAGAAAATTACTAAGAGTTCACGTTGTTGAGCGAGGTGTATGCGTTCGTGATTGATAAACTGAGGGTCTTCTAGTAGTTGCGGATTATTTGTAAATACAAAAGGATAGAGGGTAATTCCTGCGAAGCCTTTGGGTACGAAAAATTTATTTACGATAAAACGTTTCATTTAGGTAAGAGTTAAGAGATAAGATGGTGCAAAGGTAATAAATTAATTAACAATTATCAATTTATAATTAACAATTCGCAATTGTGAATTGTTAATTAAAAAAAATGTTCCACGTGGAACATTATATAAACATTCTCTTTTCCAGCTTGTTCCTCTTTAGAAAAGTCAGCGAGTGTTTACAGCGGGTATGTGCAGGGCTATCCCTAATTAAAAAATTCAGGATATTTTATGATTTGAGATTTATTCTTTTATTGCTTGTATTTTTATTTATTAATTCTTATTTTTGTCGGCGTATTTTAACCATAAAAACAATATTAGTATGAAAAAACATTCTATTTGGGTAAGCTTCTTTGCTTTTATGACCCTTGGTACTTTTGTACAAGCACAGGAAAAAGAATCACATCATTACCTCTCTTTGGAAGATGTAGCAAGTAGTTTAGAACTTCTGCCCCCTCCTCCTGCTGTGAATAGTATTCTTTTCTTGAATGATGAGGCTCAATACCGCTGGGGCAAAATGCAACGCCCTACACTGCGCGGTGACCAAGCCGTGAGCGATGCACGCCTTTACGGTGATGGAGTAGCTAAATCGTTTTCGGAGGCTTTTGGGATGACAATTTCTAAAGAAGCAACTCCAGAAATTTACAAGCTCATTAGTCATTTTCGTGAAGATGCCGGCGATTATGCTACCCGTAGTGCTAAAGAACACTATATGCGTATGCGTCCGTTTACATTCTACAATGAAGATACTTGTAACACCGAACAACAACAAGGACTCTCTACTAACGGTTCTTATCCTTCAGGACATACGGCTATTGGTTGGGCTACTGCCTTGGTGTTGGCTGAAATCAATGTAGAACGACAAAATGAAATCCTTAAACGCGGTTATGAAATCGGACAGAGTAGAGTGATTTGTGGTTATCACTTTCAAAGTGATGTAGATGCAGGCAGACTTGTTGCTAGTGCTGTAGTTGCTCGCTTGCACGCCAATAAAGAGTTTATGGAACAACTCACTAAAGCAAAAGTAGAATTTGCTAAACTTTCAGGACGATCAGGTAATAGACGATAGGTTTCAGGAGTTAGATACTAACGACTAAACACTAATAAAATAAATCAAGAATTTTTTTTAAAAAAAGATATATTGTTTTATTAGAAGTTACAGTGAGAATTGCTTTTGCACCTTCTCCCCCTTCGGGGATTCGAGGGCTATATTTAAAAGGTACTTAACTCAACTTTTGATTGCTATTAATAACTAATAATATATGAAAAAAATGCTTTTTCTGTGCTTTGTTCCTTTTTTAGGAATGGCACAAATTGTCAATCCTCCTATTACTCGCGCTGATAAGGAGCTGAAAGGGGAGGTGAAAACGATGGTGGAACGCACGTATGATGTGTATCGCGGCGACCTGAAACAAAAACGCCTTGCTACCGAAAATCGTTATGTGTTTGATAAAGCGGGATACGCTACAGACTCTGAACAGCGTTATAGCGGTAATAGTTTGCGTTACCAGTATGCGTATGATGCTGCACAACATCCTTTGGAGGTAACGATTACCAAAACGGCTCACGGTGGTTCGCTCATTTCTACGGGTAAATATGAGTATGATGCTCAAGGAAAATTGCTTTCTTATCGTATGCTAATGCAGGGGAGCGCATCGCCTACGCAAGTCTATACTTTTAGTAAGTGGGATAGTAATGGCAACCCCGTTGAAGGTGTTTTGCAAACGGATAAGGATAAGGCAAAGGTATGGCAAGAGTTTAATAAGCACAACCAGCGCACTTTGCTCAAGATGGTTACCGAGGGTGATACCTCTTCCGAAATACGCATAGAAGTGCGTTACGACCGTGAGGGTAGGGTAGTGGAGCGCAGTATTGCTGAGGGCAACACTCCCCCACAAGTATTACGTTATACGTATGACAAAAAGGGTATCCCAACGGGTACAAATAATCAACAGTTTAAGCATACCTTCGACAAAAAAGGTAATTGGATTACCCGTACTATCTTTGTGAATGGGACTATCGTAGGGTATGTGGAGAGAGAAACTACCAATTAGTGCGAGATTTGTTTATGAAAAATATTATCTTTATCATAGTATTTACCATACATTTTGGGCTGTTGGCGCAAAATGAATATTCGTGTGCTGAGATGCACCTCAAAGGGAAGGTGAAAAGCATTGCTGAAACTACTCAGTATGCGTATCCTCCTCAAAAATTAGCTACTATGAAAATGCAAAGCCCTATCCCTACGCTTTATTCTTTTAACCAAAGAGGAGACCTCACTGAGAAAAGCATA
Organism: Capnocytophaga genosp. AHN8471; assembly: GCF_016806945.1. NCBI lineage: Bacteria > Pseudomonadati > Bacteroidota > Flavobacteriia > Flavobacteriales > Flavobacteriaceae > Capnocytophaga > Capnocytophaga genosp. AHN8471. The sequence goes on along the minus strand of NZ_JAESPJ010000016.1, from coordinate 217,086 downwards.
GGAGCGGATATCAAGTATGTGTATCAATACGATCGCTATCAGCATTATTTATCGGGTGGTAAAAAGTATGTCTATTCTGATAAAATAAAGGCAGATATAATGTTTATACGCGTTAAAGATGGGGCTTTTTGGGAAGAACTTACTTTTTATAAAAAGATGACAGAGAAATTGAGAATAGATTATTTGTCACCTGTTCACTGTAAAATAACTCATACCATTGCTGGAAAAGTGATTGATGAGAAGGAGATTTACTACCAAAAACCTTATTCGTATACGTATAGCAAAATTGATTACATACTTCGAGATGGGAAAAAGGAAGTCTATACTTATAACGACCAAGGCGAGGTAGCGACGATTATTTTCTACGACGAAAAAGGTGAAGTGAGTAATAGCTATCGTTATGATTATGTGTATGATGCGCAAGGCAATTGGGTAGAGAAGAAGCAAACTTTTCAGACTCCTATACCAGATAAATACCCTGAAATTGTACGTAGGGAAATAACTTATTACGACTAATATATAATCTTATGATGAGGTATCTTTTTTTTATTTTTATGTTTATAGAAACAATTCATTTGCAGGCACAAAAGGAATATACAACCGCAAGATTAGACCTTAAAGGGAAAGTAAAATCGGTTACAGAAGTGGGTCTTCAAAAGTATCCTCCTGAATTGTCGACAACTAAAATGATAGTAGTAGTACCTATCACTTACCGTTTTGACCTAAAGGGAAATCTTGTGGAAAAGAATATTAGGGGCGATATTGTATACTCTTATGAATATGATGCGCACAATCACTTAAAAGGCGGTAAAAGAATTATTTATCTTGATAAGGGAATTAGTTATCCTGATGAGGGAGAAGAAACGGCTATCAGCTTTTTATATGATAAAGCAGGTACTTATTTGGTAGAAAAAGTTGGCGAATCTGAAAGTACAACCTATCGGTATTTTGGTACTCATACTCAAATATCGTATACATCGTATACTGTGAAAGGGCGTACCACAATAGAAAATGACATCTATTACAAAGATAACGGACAGGTAGATTATACACTTCAAGGCGATATAAAGAGTGTTTATCATTATGACAATAAAGGTCAAATAACTGATATAGAGGTATATAACTTAAAAGGAATTAAACTTTTACACTATCATTATAAATATGTATATGATGATAAAGGCAATTGGATAGAGCGAGAAGAAATCTTTGAGAAGCCAGTACCAAAAGATAGATTTCCTGAAATTGTACGCAGAGAAATAACTTATTACGACTAAATATTAAAAACTATGGGAATGATTATGTATTTGCTCCGCATCTCTAAGCAGGAGCTTGAAAGTTATATAGATAAGCCTGCTCTCTTTTTGGAAAATAGAGTAGATGACGCTTATTCTATGGATATCGATAAAGCGTGGGGCGGTATTTTATATCTGCTTACTGGAAAGGCATTTGCCTCTGGAAGTCCTGAGGATGAAGTAGATAGCCTAAATCGTATCTTTTTCAGTGCGCAATTCTTTGATGAAGATATGGATGTAGGCTACGGACCTGCTCATTACCTTACTCCTGAGCAAGTAGCGGGTATTCATCGCAAAATAGCTTCACTTACAGAAGCTGATCTAAAAGCGCGTTACGATACTGAGGCAATGAATGAAGAGGAGGAATTATACCCTTCATTGGATTGGAATGAGGAAGATTTTGAGTATTTGTATTTTCATTTTCAAGCACTTCAATCTTTTTTTGCTACGGCAGCCAGTAGGGGAGAGGCGATAGTTACTTTCCTGATTTAGAGGAAAGTATAAGTCTTTTCAAAAAGTCTCAAATTTACTCTTGCATCGCTACACTTTGCTAAAGTTTCACACTTTGGCAAAGTTGATTACTCTGATTATCAATAGCTTTTGTAGTTTTTTTGTAAGAGCATTTTGAGAGTTATCATAAAAGTCTCTTTTTCCGGCTTGTCCCCCTTCGGGGGAACGGGGGCTATAAAACTGATAATCAATATCTTTGTAACATTTTTTAATAGAATAACCAAAATAAACAATATAATGAAAAAATTCTTAATAACAACCTTAGCGCTATGCTGTGTAGCTTGTAACAGCGATTGGCGCAAACAGTACGATGAAGTACTCCCCACACGCACCGAGAATATGATGGTACGCAAAGGCGATAAATACGGACTTGTAAGCCCTAAAGGATTGGAAATCACCCCCGTGAAATACGATTATATTGATACCAATCCCCCTCAAGATATGCCTTTTTACGATGTTACTATCAACAATTTAAGAGGAATCATCAAGCCTTCAGGTGAGGAAATTATCCCTGCTAAGTATGATTTTATTTGGTATTCACAAGGCGTATTTGTGGTAAAACTGAACGATAGTTATCAACTTTTGGATAGCCACAACAAAAGTCTTACCCCTTGGTTTGACGAAATTGATGTGTTTTACCAAGGTTTGGCATTTGCCAAAAATACAGGGTATTACGGTTTTTTAAATCCTAAAGGAGAGCTCGTACTGCCATTTGTATACGATGACGCAGATCATTTTAACGAAAGTGGTTATGCAATGGTGAAATACAAGGGCAAATGGGGAATGATTGACAAAAAAGGAAATACAAAACTCCCATTTGAATATGAACACGCCGAGCCTTATACGGAATCTACCGAAGAATGGGAAGATTATTATTATATGCTCATCAAAAATGGCAAAGAGCTAACGATTGATAAGGAAGGTAATTTCTTATAATTCTGATTATCAATGTATTATTATTTTCTTACCTCTTATCTCTTACCTAAAATCAAGAACCCTATGAAAAATATATTCTTACCCCTTATAGTTCTAACATTTGTTTTCAGCTTGCAAGCTCAGCAAACTGATTGGGAAAAGTATGACCTCAAAGGAAAAGTAAAACAAGTAAAAGCCACTACTGCTTCCTATTCAGGAAAGTGTGCAGCTTGTATAGACTATGTTCAATGGACGTGTATCACTGAGTTTGACACTCAAGGAAATGTAGTGAAGAACATTTGGTATGCTTGGGAAGAGTCCTCACAAGAGCACTTTTACTCCTATCAAGGAGAGAAAGTAACACTAACGATTCATCTTTACAAGGAAGATAAAATAACAAAAACTAAAACCTATCACTACAAAAGAGGCGAAGAGGAACGCATAGAGAAAGAAATAGAACATACTGAACAGAATCGTAGAGTACCCTACACAGAGCAAGTCCGTACATTTACGAGTTTTTACAAAAATGGTATCTTGCGCTCTCAACCTGCCACTACCTACGAGTATGATGATCACGGCAATTGGATTCACAAACAAGCCGGTACCTATCCTGATTGTGTACGGCATTACACAAGGAGTATCATTTATTACTAATATCCCCTTATTACCTCTTATCTAAAAACAAATCGAAAAATCAGTGAATAGTATGAAATCCCCTCTCTTTTTTATCGTTTTTCTCCTTTCTTTGGGAGCTTATACCCAGCCTACACCTTGGCAGGGTACCTATCGATCTATTGATGCTATAGAAAATCGCGCAGAAAACATTCAGTGGCAAATAAACCCTGATAATACGTTTGAGCTTATCGAATCTAAGGGTACTTATAGCGCTACCGATAATGTTCTATCATTTGTTGTGGCACCTCCTCCTCTGTTTGTAGTAACCAAAAAACAAGGCAATAGTGAGAAATTGCTCATTTCGTTTGACGAACTGCCCCACGAAGACAGTTACGAGAAACTTTATATAGGCTATGATAATCCGCAAGGTGAGCCTACTTATATATATCTCAAAAACCAACAACCTCCTTTTGAGATTCCACGTACCGAACATCTCTACTTGGCTTATGCTCTACGACACTACCAAGACAACGAGGTGCGTATAGAGCAATATACCATTGGCAAAAACACCAATGCTGTGGCAATCACAGTACTCGAATTGCAAAAAACAAAATCTATAATGGCTGTTTACAACGAGGAAAAACAGATCTTTTCAATAAACTTGCCTCATCCTATTTATGGCGAGGTTAATAGGATGCACTATAAGAAATTGGGAGGTACAGGACAAGTACCTTTGGACACTGCCCAAACACTGAAAAACTGGAAACACTTAGTGCTTTCAGTCAAAAAAAAAGAAGAAACTATTCCCTGTGCTACTACCCTTGCTGAGGCTGAAGCCCGTGCCAAAAAAGAAAACCGACTGCTGGTGGTCTTCTACGAACCTACCGAAGAGCACCTCGATTACAACTATAGCAGTTTTTACGAACTTTTAAAGCGAAATCCTCTGCCAAAAAAAGATGGCACTTATATTTTTTATGAGCCTTATTTGGCTACTAAAAAGGATAAAAAACGCCTTGAACAGAAGGGATTTCTCCCTAAAGAAAATACCTTTGCTGTATTCGACCAAGAAGGCAAACTGCTCTATACACAAGAAAAAGAAGACAGTTTTGTGTATAGCAATACCAGCAAGCTTTTTTATGAAGACTTTAAAATAAGTTATTTTTTCTATGAGATGGCTTGTGCACGCAAGATAGATAGAACGTTGTGTAATCCCAAAACACCTATAAAGGAACTACAGGCTTTATTCACTGAGATTATGCTGGAAGATCAGAAGTTATATTGGTTTACTACCAATGAAAAGGCAACTGAGGAGCTCAGCAAATTTCCTTTAACAAACCGTTCAGAAATCTACCATTTGCGCCTTACCCCCGAACAGCTCAATGCTCAGTGGGCGCGCCTTGTGGCATCACATCACAATGATACTCAGCTTGATATACCTTATGCAGCCCTTATAGCATATAACTACGAAGAACGGAATAAATCTTATTTTAGTAGGTTTTTCAACAGAGAGAAAACTCCAGATACTGCCGATGTACAAGCTTATGAGTATCTGCGTAAGTTTGCCAAAGAAATTAAAGCGTACATACAAAAAATGCCTTTTATCAACTTTAAGGATACCCACCCTTTGCAAGTTAATCATATATACAAAGATGCGGTTGATAATTATGCCCTGTTATACAAGTTTGCAACAGAAAATAAAAGTCTTATCCCTGCCGTTCAGAAGATAGTGAAAAGCGATGTAGAAATAGGAAAAGTTACTAAGGATGCCTATATTCGTTTTTTGGAGAATTTCAACCTTAAAGACTTTATTAGTTATTTTGCAAATTATTACAAAACACTCACTGCCAAGGAGAAAAACATCATCTTGGCGTTGGATAAAGAGTTATCAGCAAAGGATAAAGACCAGAGTTGGAAGCAGTATAAAGAGTATTTTGCTCGTATGGCTAATAACGCTGCTTATCAGGTGTATAAATACCATCGTAATGATGCTACCCAAATGACAGAAGCCTTTCAGTGGGCGCAAACGGCTTTGGATATGTACCCTGAAAACCCTTATTATTTGGATACTATGGCACACTTCTGGCTGTACAAAGGCTACCGTGAACAAGGCTTATTGCTGGAAGAAAAAGCAATGGAACTCATCAAAACTGACCCTAACGCAACCCCTGAGACTCTGCGCGCTTTTGAAGAAAACTTAAATAAAATGAAGGAGGTTAAATAATGTGCTAATTTGCCAATTTGAAATTATTTGCTATTTTTGTGGTGTTAATTCAATTTTAAAATAAGAATGATGTTAAAAATATGCTTTTTAATCGTAGGAATTGTATTTGTGGTATATATTTTAGTAGGATGTTCTTTAACCAATGCTGTTGAGAAAAGAATTTCCGATGCAATCTTACCTTCAAAGTACAAAAAATATGCGGATATTCATCAAGATTCTATTTCTTATGAAGGAAATACTATGGTGAAATTTAAAATGATGAGAGGTGCTTTTGTCAATCAAAAAAATGAACTTATCGTAGGTGATGACAACCCCTTAGGTTACTTAAAGTATGACGTTTATGCAAATGTTATTGATAAAATAGAAACCAAACAATCAGATGGTACAGAAAGTCTTTTAGATGGATTTTATGGAGATTATCTTATGGATTTTAAGGGGAAACGTTATTGTTCTTGGTTAATAGACGGCGATAAGTCGTTTAAAGCAATGGAATTAGTTCCTCATTCTGAAGAGTGGGATGAAGAAGCTCAGTATAACTTTTACTTAACAGAGATAAAAGGTAAATCGCCTTATTACGATTTTGTAGATGGTAACTTTTACTTTTTTAAAGATAATAAATGGAGCTATTTTCCTGAAAATATGTACTATTATCATATTTTACATCTAAAATATGGTTGGGGGGAAGACTCTGATGAAAAAGAACTACAAGAAGGAAAATGTATTAGCATCTTCTCACGTGATAAAAGAGAGTTTATGCCCAAAGAGAAAAGTAAAAAGCGCGATAAAATTATCCCTGAATATTTTAAAGTAGAAGAAAGGGATGGTGATTGGGGGTCTAATATTGGCGGTGGTTCTGGATCTTATCTTACCACTTGGAAAAATGGTATCTTCTTCTTTACACTACAAGTAAACGGACAAACTTTTGGTCTTAAAAACAAAGAAAGTATCTATAATAGTCCTATTCGCCATACAAATGTAATGAAAGATAAGACCAATTACTTTCAGATGTACGGAGGTATTTTGGAAAATTGTGGGAAATACGATGTCTATACTCACCCACAATTGAAATTTGCTTTGTTCGCTCACAATACTTACTATCGTAATGACGTATTTATCATCAAAAATAGAGAATAACCATTATAGAACATACTCAAGTACAGCGTATTGAAAAACAGAAAGATACATTTATGCAACAAGCTGTTGCACAAATGGTAACAATAGAGAAAACTCTTTCTGTTGTATATAATATGGATATTTCAGAAATAGAAAAGATATTCAAAAAGTCTGTTACTACTCAAACAAATAGGAGGTCATCAACATACTCCCCAATTCTCTGTACTCATTCCATACAGTAACTTTTCGCTCTTTTCCTGCGGCACCAAGGGCAACCAATAGCGGATAGAAATGTTCGGTGGTAGGCACCGCTAACGAGGCATTCCCCCGCTGGCGCGAGCTTGTAGCTCGTGCCTACTATAAATAGAGCTTGTAGCTCGTGCAAATTTGCTCATTTGCGAATTATACTCTACTTTTGCCCTATAATTAGCTAATTAGTAAATCAACTATGAAATATATCACTTCTTTGTTTTTGCTCTTAAGCCTTACCACACAAGCACAAAATGATTGGTTGCGCTATAGTACCTTGAGTGCTAAAGGTGGAATAAACTTTGCTAACCTTTCTTTCAGAGGTGATGGTGATTACGATCCCGTTCAAAAACCTTACTTCGGATTTGTCTATACCGACTATGTATACGAATTTCTTGCAGGTAAATTTGAGCTCACCTACTCAGGTCAAGGTAGTAAATACAAATACTCCGAAAAAGGTATCAACACTTCCTACTCTATCCCTTATCTATCAGTGGGGTATGTAATGAGTTTTAGATTCTTTAAAGGAATGCGCTTAGATTGCGGAGGCTCTCTTGATTTTGCTCTAAGCAAGGATGCTCAAATCCCCGACCAACGTATGATGGACATCGCTGGATTTATGGGACTTGAAATATACCTCAATCCACAACTTTCTCTTGAAGCACGTATCAAAGGTGGACGATGGAGTGTTACAAAAGATGATTATACGCGTGAATACCCTTTCCGCTACGAACCTAAAAATGTAGTCTACCAAGTAGGACTTACTTACTACTTCAATCCCGATGTTTGGAAAGATAAGAAAAATTAGCAAATTAGCAAATTAGCAAATTAATCCTATGGCAACACCCATAAAACTCAAAAAACGTTGGGATATCTATCTCACTTTGCAAGAGGTGCTTACAGCAACTCAAAACCTTAGTGTGTCTCCTTTTGGTACTACAATAGACGATGACTTACAAGATTTTCGCGGTATCAAACTCATTGGTAAAGGTGAATGTATCAACGTTTCTCTTAATAATTCTGATTTCTCAGGTTCGCTATGGCAAAACTTTCAAATTGCAGAAACCGAAACTTTTACTCCTCGTTTGAAAAAGAAAATCTTTCTAAAGAAATTAAAAACCAATTTGTAAAACATAAACTCCTTAAAGAAAAAGATAGATTTGTGTATTACGGTTACTTAAAAGATATTCGCGCTTTGAATATTCGTGGAGATGGTAATATTTATCTTTTCTATAAAGATGAAAACAATCCACTAAGCTATCAAGTAATAAAGTATGATATCAGCACAAAAGAATGGCTTATTAATGGCTATCAAGAATGGAGAGTGCACAGTACTGAGGATAAAGGTTGGTAAGACCTAGAGCCTAAGGCTTCTTGGCTCTAGGTAATAAGGCGTTAAGAAGCTGAACCAAAATCATCTTTAAAAATAAACTCTGCAGGGACTTTTTCGTTGAGAAGGAGTTCCTGCATTGCTTTGGTAAAGCTATGGGTTCCCACGATGTAATACTCACAATCGGTGAGGGTGTGGAGATGCTCCTTTAAGAAAGCAGCGTTGAGGCGCTTTTGGGTGGCGGTGAACACGGGCAGATAGCTATAGTTAGCCAAAGTGCTGTGTTGTAATTCGCTGTGAAAAGCGGCTGAGGTTTTGGTTTTATTGGAGTAAAACACTACTACTTCACCTGCAAATTGCTGTTGTGCTAAGGTTTTCAGCATCGGGAGTACGGGGGTAATGCCAATACCTGAGGCGAGGAACACGATGCGTTTATTTTCTGCTTTAAGAGTGAAATTACCCATAGGAGCGAATATCGTAGCAGTATCACCTATCGCCATTGCGGCAACACTCTTCTTAAAACTGCTATCGCTGAGGCGCATTGCAAATTGCAATGTGTCATCTTTAGGATGAGAAACCATTGAAAGCGGACGCAAAGGTATATCCAATGCGGTATAACGAGGGTTATCGAGGCGCAAAACGGCATACTGCCCTGCTTTATACGCCAAATCTTTAGGTTTTTCAAAAGTGAGCAAGATAGTATTATCGGCGATGAAGTCTTTGGCTAAGAGTTTTACACAGCGTTCATCGGTGAGCGTTGAGGGTGCGTAGTTACGCCATTTCACTTGGGTTTTCATCTTGTTTGCCGTCATAAAACCGCTGTAAATCGCCCCTGAATATCCCCCACCTGAAGGCGCCCAAGCTGAAGCAAAGTACAAGTTTTTCAGCGGTGAAGTGGTGAGCTTATCACGTTTAGGATAAGTTTGTTTCACCGATTGCACATAGCCATAGGGGGTGCCCTGCGGGTTTAAAGTGTATCTTTTTATCGTTTTGGCAGTCGCTACCTCATAATACTCCAAGTAATCAAGAATAGTGGGAAATTCAGCTTCTAAACGCGCTAAAAACAACTGTGCGACTCTTTCTTTCTTCTGCTGATATTCCGCTTCGCTGAGTCCTTCCCATTCTTTGAGGTAATCAATGGCACAAATTACTCCTACCGTCTTTCCCTCAGGAGCTAACTGAGCATCTAGTATTCCGTAATTCACAAAAGTAAATGATTTTTGAGCCCAATTACCTTGCGAATCGGCTTTTACATCTTTCAGTTTATAGTCGTTTTGACCTTGAATGATGGTAGAATAGTGGTTTACGCCGAATTTTTTCAAATCGGTATTGAAACCTAAATAAATGGTGAGCAAGGAACAGGCGAGTTCTAAAGGTGCTACCTTTTGTGCTAATTTAGAGCGATAAGGCTCGGGGAGCATCTGGGCGACTATAGGTTGGGCGGCATTGGCGACCACAGTATCGGCATAGAGCGATTGCTTAGCTGCCGAAGTGTTGAACGTATCGCGATAGCTCACCCCCACCGCTTGGTTGTTTTCCACCAAAATCTCTTCTACAAATTTACCCGTAAGCACTTGTCCGCCACGCTTTTCAATAAATCGCACCAAGTAGTTAGACAGCGATTGCGAACCCCCTTTTACAAAGTTGCCCCCTCCGTTTAGATAGCTACCTTGTGCCATCAGGAAGTACATCAGTGAGAGGTTATAAGGGTCATCAGTATAATAACCTAAATTAGCTGTAAGCACGTTTTTGAGCGCTTCATTTTTGATATTTGCATCAAGCCAATCACCTGTGTTCATTGTAGAAGTTTTGATGATCGTGGGAATCAAGAAAGGCATCAGCGGGTAGAGCAATATATTGAGCCATTTGCTACGGGGGAGTCGGCGCATTTCGGTGTAAAGCCTATTGATGAGTCGAAAATAACGCTCGATTTCGACTTTACTATCAGGAAAATCGGCAATGAGTTTTTCTTTGGCTTCTGCCCCGTGATGTAGAGTACACTGGAAGTTTTGCTTCTTCAAATGGTAGAATTCGGGTACTTTTAGAAATTCTACTTCCTCAAACACCCCTAAAAGTTCTAAGATAGGACGTTTAGGGTCGGTTTCGTGGAGTCCGTCGATTTCGTGCAACCCTACTTCCATCAAGTAATCTTTGCGTTTGAAAGCGGTGGCACAACCGCCAGCGATGTAGTGTTGTTCGAGCACAATTACCTTCTTGCCCCAGAGTGCCAAAGTAGCTCCGGTGATGAGTCCGCCCAAGCCACTGCCTATAATAATACTGTTGTAATTTTTCATCTTTGAGAAATAATTATTAATTTTGGGGCAAAATTACGGCGGTTGCGCAAGTGTGGCAATACGCAAAAATAACCATTTTTAATTGACGATGAGCACCTCAGCCTCTATGGAAATCTTGGCACAGAAGTATATCCCTTATGCCAAAATGCTTGCAAAAATAGGGAATAATGCTGTTTTTATAGTAGATAAAAACGAGCATTTCTATTTTATTTCCGATAAGTTTAAACTCTTTGGTTACGACGATATTCCTCAAAACGACAGCAACGAAATACAAGATTATCCGCTAAAACAACGCATTCACCCCGATGATTTGGAGATGAAAGAGCTCATAGATGAGAAGATTTACGAGTTTCTATCGTCCTTACCCAAAGAAGAACAAGTGCACTACAAATACATTTACGACTATCGCGGAATGGCAACCGATGGCACTTATGGGCGGGTGACTAACGAGGTGCAACTCTTGGAAGTTACTGACGATAATTACCTCGCCTTAGGCATTATAGAAATTGCCCCTGACCAATCGGAGAATTTGCCGGTAAGGGTGCAAATGAAACACTGTATAACGGGGGAGATTATCCCTATAAAAATAGAAGAAGAGGACGCTTTTGCGCTTACCCCGCGGGAGAAGGAAATACTCACACTTGCCTCTCAAGGTTTTTCGAGCAAGGAAATAGCAGAAAAACTCTTCATCAGCACTTACACAGTGAATAGACACCGACAAAATATACGAGAAAAGTTCAATGCCGAAAGCCTTATAGAAGCGATTAACATCGCGAGGAGAAAAGGGGTTTTGTAAGGTATTAGGTGTCAGGGGACAGGGGTCAGGGGTCAGGTGTCAGGGATCAGGTGTCAGGGATCAGGGATCAGGTGTCAGGGATCAGGGATCAGGGGATAGATATAAAAAAACTTCCCTTTATTTTTAGATAAAGAGAAGTTTTTTATTTATTTACTAATTAGCAAATTTACTCATTAGAATTCACGTGTACTTTCGGCATAGCCACTTTTGCTTTTGAAAACGCGTACTGTTCCTATAGGCTCTTCTACTTTATTAATAACTGATTGTTGAAAATCCTTTATTGCATCTCCAGTAAATTCACCTGAAAGGGCAACTAAATCTCTTTCTTTATTGAGAAAGAAAATAGTAAACTTATTTCCTTCTCCTGAGATAACTGCATCTACACCATTAGCTGCATAGGTTCTTCCTGATTGGTTGAAATAATCTACTTTTAGTTTAGAGCCATTCTGATTGTAAAATCTATAAAAAAATCCATCTTGAACTTTGTTTATGATAGGATCTTTATCTCCAAGAGTAGTATGGCTAAGCACTATTTCTCCTGTATGAAAAAGGAACCCAGAAGGAAGTTTAACCTCAGGAGGGGTGGTACCTCCATAGATAGTAGCTTTACCAGCAGCCATTTTTTGGATAGTTTCCTTAGAAGCAACGGCTGTTACCTCAGAAGAGAAATTATTATTTACAATTCCACCATTGCCTCCTTTATCATCATCTGATTTTGAGCAGGAAGTCATTACAAATAATGCACATACCACTGTGCAAAGTGCGTAGATTGTTCTTTTCATTTTTGTTTCTTTAAAAAAAATCGGAGGCAAATGTACAATTTCCAATACAACACTTCCAAATCTTTTAACAACAATTTAACAGACACTGGTGCTACTGCCAAAGTGCCGAAATATAATCGATATAGGATTATTTTCACTCAAAAGTTACTTTTTTTTGATAAGAAAACATCCAATGTTGTAAAAAACTAACTGATGAATTGCCTAATTGACAAATAGTTCTTACTTTTGTACTTTCTAACTAAAAATTCACAACGGATATGAAAAAAATTTTATTAGGTGCTTTTATAGCACTCACAACACTTGTAACTTCTTGTGGAAGCAAGGATAATGACACACCCACACCTCCTGAAAAATCTCCTGAAATTATAAAGGATAATGACATACCAACACCTCCTCAAAAGTCTTCTGAAATTATAGGAGTGTGGCAAATGGAATCGTCTACCATAGATGGGAAACCAATTTCAGTCTCAGAATGTACAATAAAAGAAACGGTTGTTTTTACTGAAAAGACAATAGAACTTCTTTCGTTTAAGAAGAGAAATGGCAATTGCGGCTATGAAAAGCAAGAGCTCTTGCCTTATACACTTTCAGGGAATACCTTTACAACCAAAAATGGCACTACCACTTTTACCATTACTGAGGGTAAACTTGTGATAGAGGGTGCGTATATAGATGTAGATGGAAACAAAAAACCTTCTACCACTACCTATAAAAGAATTACCGAAAAAGAATTGGCAGCCCTTAGAGCAATGGAGTATAAGGCTCCTTAAAAATAAAAAAAACTTCTCTTGATGAGAAGTTTTTTTATTTGTTGTTTATTAGTCGCCGTAAGGGAAGTTCTTCTTCTTTGTCGCCAATTTGCTCGTATCAACCCAAATACGCATACCGCCTATAGGCATCAACTTATTCAAGGTGTCATCTTTCTTGTCAACCAAACAAAGCGCCCATTGAAAATCTTTCACGCCATTCGCTGTCATCTCTCCCGAATACACGGCTACCTGTGTGTAAGTAGCCCCCAAAAGAGACCCCGTTAGCTGCAAATAAGCAGTAAACTTACTGCCTGACCCCGAAATGATTACGCCTTTACCTGAGGCTCTATCATCACTTAGAAGGCTTTCGTGTACATAATCAGCTTTTAGCTTTGTTCCTTTTTGGTTGTAAAACTTATAGCGATAGCCTTCAATCTGTTTCCCTATCGGATAACCATTGTCTTCTGAACTTATGTAGGTCAGTTCCAATTTGCCCGTAGCAAAAATACCTTCGATATTAGGCGGGTTAGTCCCCTCGTTGATGGTCATTCCGTTGGCAGCCATTTCTCCTATAAACTTCTCAGGAATGATAGCTTTAGCTTCCTTAGGAATATTGAAATTACTAGTTTTTACTTGTTTTTTCTCTTCTCCATTATTGTCATCAGATTTAGAACATCCGATAATGGTAAGCAGGGCAAATACGCCTGCGCAAAGTGTGTAAATTGTTTTTTTCATTTTTATTATTATTTAATATTTTTGAGGTGTCAAGTTAAGGGCATACCAACTGAGATTGGAAAATAGGTTTTCTTTCAATCAATCTTTTCATTAATTTGTTAAAGATAGTATCTTTATTTTGTGAACGATTAATTCTAAAACTGTACTCAGCTAAATATCGGTCTATGTTAAATTCTGATACCCAAGAATATATACCTCGTAATTTGCGACAGCAATATCCATCTTCCCACTTTAAAGAAGCTAGATATTCTTCGCAATCTAAGTCTGTTCTAAGAGGCTTTGTCCCTTAAATAATTCCATAATACATTAATTTTCAGAGTGCAAATATATGAAAATACTTTACCATCTGAATATTTTAAAATATAATGTCATCAATGATGTACCTGTCTTTCTTTTTAGCAACTTTTAATTGTATGCTATCATATCTGTTATCATAAAAGTTAAAAAGATACACATTATATCTTTTTGAATTTATTTTCTTTACCTTAATAGAGTCCAACCATTCTATGAAAACATCTTGGGCATTTACAATATAATCTATATCTCTATCTTCAGTGGGCTCTATTTTTTTTTATTAATTTACTTGATAAATATCTTTTCTTAATTCTTATCAATTCTTCTTGACAATCATGACAAAGCATTTTATCTTGCAGCCTGATATACTTGTCATAAAATTCTAAAATCATCTTTGTAGCTTCATCAGTTTCTTCTTTAGGCACTTGAATTGGTGCAATTGTATCTTTTTCTACTATGGTATCTCTTTTGATAGAGGAAATAGTATCTCTAATATCATCAGAAGATGATACTTGGGTATTGTTATTATTGCAAGAAAACAACAATAAACACGCTGAAATAAAATAATAAATCTTTACCATCTGAATATTTTAATTGAGGTGTCAAGTTAATGGCATATTAACAGAGGTTGGAAAATAGGTTCTCTTTCAAGCAATCTTTTCATTAATTTGTTAAAGATAGTCTCTTTGCTCTGTGAGCGATTGATTCTAAAACTGTATTCCGCTAAATAGCGGTCTAAGTTAAATTCTGAAACCCAAGAATATATATCTCGTAATTTGCGACAGCAATATCCATCTTCCCACTTTAAAGAAGCTAGATATTCTTCGCAATCTAAGTCTGTTTTAAAGCGTTCAGTAAACTCTAAGAGGCTTTGTCTCTTAAATAATTCCATAATACATTAATTTTCAGAGTGAAAATATATGAAATTATTTTGACACCTCAAATTATTCCAAAGTAGGGATTAGTGATCGTTTTTGCTTTTAAGGACAAAGCAAAAACATACAAGTAGCTTTAAAGCGAAGTAATAAAAGTTAAGAATCCTAAAACTACCCCTACCAAATTGGGGATAATGAGAATATAATCTGGCTTAGGCTCTTTTGTCCAGCCATACACCACCCAGATAAGACAAGACCCCGCTGCAAACAAAGGTTGCCAAGGTTGTGCTTTGTGCCCCTCTAAGTTGGCCATAATTTGAGGAATATAGGCTACAAATACCGCCACTCCTATAAAGGCTCCTATGGAACCTATAAACAAATTAATTTTTTGCTTGATATTTCTTTTTTCGTTCATAATAATATGGTTTTCTGCGAATATAGTAATAATTTTCGTATTTTGCAAAGAAATCTCAAAAATAATTAGAAAAAATTTTTTGAGGTGTCTATTTAGCTACATACTAATTGACTTTGGGAAACGGGAGAACGTTCTACAATTCTTTTCATTAATTTGTTAAAGGAAGCTAGATATTCTTCGCAATCTAAGTCTGTTTTAAAGCGTTCAGTAAACTCTAAGAGGCTTTGTCCCTTAAGTAATTCCATAATACATTAATTTTCAGAGTGCAAATATATGAAATTATTTTGACACCTTAATTTGTTTATTTTTAAAAATTGGAGGCAAATGTACAATATTCAATACAACACCTCACTATATCTTTTTGATATTTAATATGTTGTTTGTTTTTGAGCGATACTTTCGTAGTGAATGAAAATGCGATAGGTACCTACCTTCATTATTTTATTGTTACTGTCATCTTTTTGAGTAACTGTTAGCACATAAACCAAATTCTTAATACCTTGAGATGTGAGTTCCCCTGAAATTAGAGTTATATCGTTATTCTTTACACCTTCTGTATTAGCAGCGTGGCTTAGGAAAACGGTGAACTTGTTACCGCTACCTGAAATGATAGCACCAGAGCCTGTAGCTGTGTCAAACACACCAAATTTCAGTACTTTGTAATTCGATTTCACCTTTACTCCTTGTTGATCATAAAACTTATATTTATAATCGGCAGCTGGTTGTCCTTTGGTAAAGTAATGATCGTCGGGGTCACTGGTGTAAAGGAATTTGAGGTTGTCGAGCAAATAGATACCCTCGATATTAGGCGGATTAGTTCCTTCGTGAATGGTCATTCCGTTAGCAACCATTTCGGTAAGAGTTTTGTCGGGCAAAATGGCTTTAGCTTCCTTAGGAATGTTGAAGTTTGTAACTTCGATACCATTTTTATCCTTGTCCTTTTTGCTGTCGTTATCATCAGATTTAGAACATCCGATAATGGTAAACAGGGCAAATACGCCTGTACAAAGTGTGTGAATTATTTTTTTCATTTTTATTATTTATTTTTAGGTTTCAGGGGTTAGGGCATAGAGACTTTGCCAAAGTGTAGCGAGGCTACTCGTGATTCGTCATTCGTAACTCGTCATTTACTAATTACCTAACAGACTCTTGTAGTTGTTGCAATCTCTGTTCTTCTCTATCTTTTTGAATACCTTTGGAAATCATAAGGGCGAGAATTCCTATTAAAAAGAAAGTAATAGCACTAGCAATAGCAGAAAAGGTATATCTCTTCCTGATCACAGGGTCTTTATCAGTAAAGGCTCTATAGGTAGCATATAAAGGAATACTTAAAATAAGAATTGCATAGAAAAATCCTGCTATCACTAATAAGAAAATTCCTATAGCAGAGAGTGCATTATATAAAAGCAATGAATATCTAAAAAATCGCATAATAATTAGATTTTAGGTTTCAGGGATTAGTGTAATTATAGACTTTGACAAAGTGTAGTGATACTACTCATTTGCTAATTTTCATATTTGTTAATTAGCTAATTCGCTTACGCATTTCGTTGAGTTTCATCAGTGCCTCTACGGGGGTGAGGGTGTTGATGTCGAGACTGAGTAAATCGTCTTTTAGGGCTTCTAAGAGTGGATCGTTCATATCAAAGAAGCTCAATTGCATTTCTTTTTGGGCGTTTTTAACCACTTCGGAAGTAGGAATTACATTATGACTCTCTTCGAGCTTTTTAAGCATTTTATTCGCCTTCTGAATCACATATTGGGGCATCCCTGCCATCTTCGCTACGTGTATCCCAAAACTGTGCGCTGAACCACCCTCGGTGAGTTTGCGCAAGAAAAGCACGCTGTCTTTGGTTTCTTTTACCGATACATTGTAATTCTTGATGCGCTCGAACTGCTCACTCATCTCGTTGAGTTCGTGATAGTGGGTCGCAAAAAGGGTTTTGGCTTTGCTGGGGTGTTCGTGCAAATATTCGGCGATTGCCCACGCTATGGAAATACCGTCGTAAGTGCTAGTACCACGTCCGATTTCGTCCAAGAGCACCAAACTTCTATCGGAAATGTTGTTCAAAATAAGGGCTGCTTCGTTCATCTCGACCATAAAAGTAGATTCGCCCATAGAGATATTGTCGCTTGCTCCTACGCGAGTGAATATCTTATCGACTATACCTAATTGAGCAGTAGCAGCAGGCACAAAACTGCCTATTTGCGCCAAGAGGACTATCAGGGCAGTTTGCCGCAGGATAGCCGATTTACCCGACATATTAGGTCCGGTAATCATTATGATTTGCTGGCGTTCACGGTCTAAATACACATCGTTGGCGATGTAGGGCGTACCTACGGGCAATTGCTTTTCAATCACAGGGTGACGACCATCCTTAATGTCAATGGCGTACCCCTCGTTCATCTCGGGGCGGTGATAGTTGTTTTCCATCGCCAAAGTAGCAAAACCACAGAGGCAATCCAGCTGACCGATAAGGGTAGCGTTCGTTTGTACCTGACCAATATACTCACTGATAAAAGCAATCAGTTCGGCGTATAGCGATTGCTCTAACTGAGCGATTTTTTCTTCAGCACCTAATATTTTAGCTTCGTATTCTTTGAGTTCTCCGGTGATATAACGCTCGGCATTCACAAGGGTTTGCTTGCGTATCCAATCAGGCGGGACTTTATCTTTATGAGTGTTGCGCACTTCGATATAGTAGCCAAACACGTTGTTGTTATCTATTTTCAGAGAAGGAATACCTGTGCGCTGGCTTTCGCGCAAGAGCAAATCGTCTAAATAACTTTTGCCCGAATGCGAGAGTCCGCGTAGTTCGTCCAATTCTGCCGAAAAACCTTTGGCGATAGCATTGCCTTTGGCGATGTTCACAGGGGCATCTTCACTAAGTGTTTCGGCGATGCGTGCGCTAAGCTGTTCACAACTGTGGAGCTTGTCGCCCAAAAGGGTAAGCGATTCATTGGCAGAAGCCAAACACAACTGTTTTATCAGGGGGATATGTTCCAAGGAAGCGCGCAATTGCACTACCTCTCGCGGATTGATTTTCAGGGTAGCGACCTTAGAAATCAGTCGTTCGATGTCACCCATACGACTGAGGGCAGTTTTCACCTGCTCTAATACATCGATGTGTTTCAAAAAGTAATCGACCACCTCGTGACGCTGACGGATTTTGTCTAACTTTTTCAGCGGTAACGCCAACCAGCGTTTGAGGGTACGACTGCCCATAGGCGATAGCGTTTTATCAATCACATCGAGCAAACTCACCGAGGGGGTGGTATTGCCCGCATAGAGTTCCAAATTGCGAATGGTGAACTTGTCGAGCCATACATAAGCCTCTTCAGCGATGCGCTGAATGGCAGTAATGTGTTGCAGTTGATGGTGTTGGGTTTCGGATAAGTAATAGAGAATAGCCCCTGCGGTAAGAATCGCTTCGGTGAGTTCGTCTACGCCAAAGCCTTTGAGAGAGTTGGTTTGGAAGTGTTTGGTGAGTACCTGCTGGGCGTAATCGTCTTTAAAGACCCAATCTTCCAAGTAGAAACAGTGAAAGTCGTCGCCAAAATGCTCGGCGAATTCCTTTTTTTGGTGTTTAGCAACGAGCAGTTCGCTGGGGCGGAAGTTCTGTAAGAGCTTATCGATATAAGTTTTATCGCCTTGCGCTACCAAGAACTCACCCGTAGAAACATCGAGGAATGCAGCACCGCAACTTTGTTTACCCAACCATACTGAGGCTAAGAAGTTGTTGCTCTTGCTTTGCAATATATCGTCGTTGAGGGCAACTCCTGGGGTAACGAGTTCGGTAACGCCTCGTTTTACGATGCCTTTCACGAGTTTAGGGTCTTCCAACTGGTCGCATATTGCCACGCGGTAGCCCGCTTTTACGAGCTTGGGGAGATAGGTATTGATTGAATGGTAAGGAAAACCCGCCAATTCACTGCGCTCGGTACCGTTGTTGCGATTGGTGAGCACAATGTCGAGGGTATGAGCGGCTTTTACGGCATCTTCACCGAAGGTTTCGTAGAAATCGCCTACCCTAAACAGCAGTAAAGCATCAGGATATTTGCTTTTTATCTGATTGTACTGCTTCATTAAGGGGGTTTCTTTTGCCATATATTTTAGTGAAAAGTTTTGAAAGGGCAAAGGTACGTATTATTTGATAATTATCAAATTGATGACATAAAAAAACAAGGTGTTTGTGACACCTTGTTTTTTTATAAAACCTAAACAATTCTTATTTTTTGGTTTCAATCACTTTCCAAATACCTGCAGCGCAACAAGCACCAATAAATGGACCTACAATGAAAATCCAAA
Organism: Capnocytophaga genosp. AHN8471; assembly: GCF_016806945.1. NCBI lineage: Bacteria > Pseudomonadati > Bacteroidota > Flavobacteriia > Flavobacteriales > Flavobacteriaceae > Capnocytophaga > Capnocytophaga genosp. AHN8471. The sequence continues at coordinate 197,592 of NZ_JAESPJ010000016.1, read as the reverse complement.
GATGTTCTAAAGCAGAGCCACCAGCATAGAGAGCTGGAGCAATACTACGCGCAGGATTCACTGAAGTTCCTGTATAACGAATACAAGCCAAGTGGATAAGTACTAAACCTAAACCAATAGCTAAGCCAGCAAATTTGTTGGTTTCACCATTTTCTTTTGATGTTGCTCCTAAAACGATGAGCACAAACACGCAAGTGAAAATAATCTCTGCCAACAGACCGCCTAAAACAGTTACATTTGCATCCTGCAAATCATTAGCACCAGTGCCTGTTAAACCTGCATTAGAGGTCAAAACAAACAAAAGCGTTGAACCAATTAGCGCTCCAATAACCTGTGAGATCATATACCCCACAGCATCCTTGCCATTCATTCTTCCTGAAAGGAATACTCCCAACGTAATGGCTGGATTGATATGGCATCCTGAAACGCCTCCTATGGTATAAGCCATTGCTACAACCGATAAACCAAAAGCTAACGCTGTACCAATTACTGTTGAAGGATCAGCATTTGTGCAACCTAAGCTCACAGCTACACCACATCCCATTAAAACGAGCACCATAGTGCCAAACATTTCTGCTAAATACTTTTTCATATTTTTTTTTTAATTAAACGTATTTATTATTTAATGACAAAGGTATAAAAAATACATAGAAAAACAATTTTTCTTATCAAAAAAGTCTTACTATTAGAATTTGCTTTGTCCAAAAAGTTTTTTCACTATCCATCGCAACCCTATATATAACGTGAGTTCGTCGTAAGTAATTATTTAACAATCAGTAAAATATTTTTAATTTCCCACGAATTACACGAATTTTCACGAAATTGGGAGTGTATAAAAGTTTTTATTTTTTTATTATCTCACGAATTTTCACCTGACGGTGAATTATTTTGTGAATATATTATGTTACAAAGCTGTAAATCAATGTTCTGTTATATTGAACTGACGTTATATATAGGGCAGTAATGGGCGAGAATATCCAAGCGAGTATAGTGCGAATATGTATTTTTTCGTCCATCTTATCAAAAAAGCGACTAAACAATATACCAATGAAAAGCAGCGGAAGCAACAAAACATATAGCATATCCTTTATGTGAGAGGAGCGTTTCTTCAACTGAAAATAAGTAAATTAGAGGTTTTATTTTTTGTAGAGATGTTCACTCAATTCTTCTGTAGAAATAAAGAAATGTCCGTAACCTTTTTCCTTTCAGCCAATATTAAAGCTTTATGACCAGAGGGGTTTATAAGAGCACTCATAAAAATGTTACTGTCGGCAATGATAATCATATCATATTAAATATTAAAGTGTTCATCCCAACGTTTAGCTATATTGTGATTTATCTTCTTAGAGATTGTCATCACAAACGCGTAATCCTCAGGGGTCATTTCTTCTTCTTTAGCAGCTTCTACTATTTCCTCAGGGGTCATTTTTAATATTTTAGAAGCGTCCAACACTTCCTGAGAGTACTTAGGTTCTTTTTGCTTTGTAACTTTTACAAAATCAAGTGTTTTAAGATATCTCACAAGGTGTAGTGCTTGTGGATTGTTATCGGTAATGGTAACTGTATAAGGCATAATATTTTCTATTTTTGGCAAAGATACAAGATAATTAGCATATAAGCAAATAAAAACTATCCAAAAAGTTCTATTTATAGGGGCGTTTTGCAAAACGCCCCTATATCATAACATAATTCAAAAATAACTGATTACTTGTCCATTCGCACAATGCGTGGCTGGAAAGTACCGATGATATCTACTAAATCGCTTTGGGAAGCCATTACGGTTTCTATGTTTTTATACGCCATAGGAGCTTCTTCGGCATTGCCTCCGATGAGGGTGATATCTTTGGCTTTGAGAGCTTTTTTAATATCGGAGTTGGTAAAGCGGTTCTTGCTCTCATTGCGCGAGAAAGCGCGCCCTGCACCGTGTGAAGCCGAACTAAAACTCTGGGCATTGCCTTTGCCCCGCACGATATAACCGGCATCGGTCATCGAGGCGGGAATAATACCTAATACCCCTTCCTCTGCTGGGGTCGCTCCTTTGCGGTGTACTACTACTTCTTTGCCATCGTGAATTTCTTTCCACGCAAAATTGTGGTGGTTCTCGATGCGCGCTCTTAATCGACCGCCCACAGCGCGAATGAGTCGGCGGTGGATATCGTCGTGGCAGGCAGAAGCGTAATCACCAGCGAGGTTCATAGCCGTCCAATACTCTAACCCTAAGTGGGTCGAGAGGTCGAGCCACGCAAACTGTTGGGCTTCTTTGGGTAGCGGACATTGTTCGGCTGCTACGCGTACGTAATACTGAGCGATTTCAGCACCAAAACCACGCGACCCGCTATGCGAAAGTATACCGAGATATTTTCCTTTGGGCAAACCTATCTGTGGGTCGTCTGCCAAGAGTTCTACCTCGCCAAACTCCACAAAGTGATTGCCACTGCCCGAAGTACCCATCTGCTTGATTGCCTTATCTTTCAATCGTTTGAGGATAGGGATAAGCGAAAAAGTATCGCGGTCGAAAATCTCGTGTTCTATGTGCGATTTGTGGGTTTCGTACATCCCGAACTTCGTATGCTCGGCAAGGGCTTTCTCGTACTTATCGCGCGCGCCCGAAAGGTAGGATACAGGGATATCCAAGATACTGAGGCACATACGACAACCAATGTCCAAGCCTACGCCATAAGGAATCACGGCATTCTCTACCGCTAATACGCCCCCTATAGGCAATCCATAGCCACTATGGGCATCAGGCATTAGGGCTCCGCCTACCGAAATAGGGAGCTTGAGAGCGGTGTAGAGTTGCGTTTTTGCCTCTTCGGTGATGTCGTCGCCAAAGATGTGATAAGGGGCACGGGTAGCGTTGAGCTGTCGTTTTTCGGTTTTGGTAGACGAAAGCAACGCTTCGGCTATCTGACCAAAAGTAAGATGTCCTTCGTACTGCGCTGGATTTTTTAAAATATCTTCGAGTACGGATTTTACATACGCCAAGTTTTTAGTAGCGTAATTGCGCTTCATCACTTCTAACGCTACATTGATAGATTGATTATTCGGGAAGCCTAACTTGAGGAGGTCTTTCCCTTTGAGTTTTAAATTTGCCATAATAATTTGTCAATTGATAATACCCTCTACATATTTTTTCCATTGCTCTGGGTTATGTACCTTTTGCAGCAATTGTTTTACATAAGGGCGAATTTGTTGGAGGGATTTCTCGCCTGCTTCTTCTGAAATCTCTTCTTTAGTAGATTGATAACACAATAGTACCCAAAGCAGTTGTTCTGCGGTTCCTTCATAACCGTGCAAACGATGAGTAAAATAACCTTCGGTTTTTCCTGCTTCATACAGTTGTATCAAAGCCCTAAAACCTTCATCTATTCCCCACGCACAAAGCAATTTAGCAGCAGAAAGCTCAATAAAAACATCTTCGTGGGTAAGTAGTTCCTTAAGACCGTCAATGCGCTCTTGTGAAATATCCTCTAGTTCGAGTTCTTCAGGAAAGGTAGTATAAGTAACTCCTTGAGGAATACTATTTAAAAGTTCTTGTATTTGTTCTTCCATAGTAATGAATAGGGTTATTAGTATTTTCTTGAGAAACTTGGAGAAACTTGGAATATCTCCGAGTTGTGAGACGTACTCATTGACAAATTAGCAAATCGGCAAATTACCTGATTGTCCTTAATGAAATAGCTCTTATCTTCTGTGGGGCAATAGTAGAGCAGGAGCTTTTCACCTTCTTCCAAAAGAAAGGTAATCTCACTATTTCCGGCTACTTCTTCGGCAAAAATAGCGCTAATGTGTTTGCCTTTGAGTTGCCAAACCTCCGTAAGGTCATCAAAGCGATAGTCATCATCGTCCTCATCTATTTCATACTCATTCCAACATTGACAGAAAGCAAAGCCCAATTCTAAATAGAATTCAAAAATAGGCTGTCCTTCCGCTTTTAGATAAACTAAACAGATATTTTCATCATCAGGATTTACACATACCTTGAGTTGCTCTATGGGCAAACCATTGAGTATGGTAAGGTTGAAATGGGTGTCTTGGTACGTTCTTCCTGTCATAAAGTTTGTTTTTTTGAGAGATGCTGATATCTCGGAGAAACTCAGAATAACTTGGAGGGTTGCTGAAATTCTTTTCAACTTTGGTAAAGGTCGTAGCACGACAAGCATTTGCTAATTGACAAATTCCCTAATTTCCCTCTTGGCAGCGGCACGTTCTTTCTTATAGCTTTTTTCTACATAAGTGCTTTTGAAATCGGTACCTTTGAAAGTGCGTACAGGATTGCCACGTTGCACTTGGGTGTGATTGCTCCAATGACTCTGTGCTTGCTCGGCGAGTTGCTGAAACCCTATTTCAGCGAGTTTTTCTTTAAGGCGGGTAAGGGCGAGTTTCTTATTGTCCAGCTGCGAACGCGAATCCTGTGCCAATACGCTGATACCCGTAGGCAGGTGGGTGGCGCGCACTGCCGAATTTACCTTGTTCACATTCTGTCCGCCATTGCCTTGCGAGCGAGTGGTTTGGAACTGTACATCGCGCTCTGAGAAAGTCTGGCGTTGGAGTTGGTCGAGTTCAAAAACGCCTATATACCAGTTGCTGCGCTGGTGAAACTTGCGAAAAGTGCTCTTGCCTATCCAGCAAACGGTGCCGAGCCAACTTTTCAAAAACGATGCTAATTCCTTGCCTTTGAGTTGCAGGGTAACCGATTTTACAGTGAGATTAGCATCACCTTCCTCTCGGCTGAGAATAGTATAGTCAATACCCGCTTGAGTAGCTTCTTGCAGGAAAGTCTTGAGTACTTTGGCTACTACCCATTGGCATTCTAAAGGACCGCGACCTGCGGTGATTTGTATGATTTTTTCTTGCATTTTTTCTAAGAATCCTCTCCCCGTTCCCACATACCCAGCTGTGAGCCCTCGCTGGCTTCTCCGAAAGAGAGGGGGCAATCCGCAAAGAGGCACGAATTTTAAGTTTATAAATTTTGTATTTTTTAGTTTGTCCCTTTAGGAAATCAGATGGGGCAGACTGGTCGGATTGGGATTAAAGATTGACCTCCAAAAGGATATCAGCGATTTCCATTGCTGAGGTGTGATACTTAAGGGCTGCGATTTCTTTCAGCGGGGTGCGCTTGTACTTTTCCTTAGGCGTATAGCGCTTTTGGAATTGATTCCACGAATAACTGCCTCCATAGATTTTGCTATGGATAATCCCCCAGTTCTTATGGTCATTTATGATCTTATCAAGCTCGGCGAGTTCTCGCTCTATGGCTACATCTACCGGACGGTAGTGGGTGATCATATTAGGCTTTACGCGCAGTTCAAAACGCCACGCCTCGGTAAACTCGTAATAGGTTTCAAAACGGTCTTTTTGGCGATTGAAACACTCTATCCTCGCAAAATAGGCGCGTTCCTTTTCAGTGAACTTTCCCCTTTCAAGGGCTCTTTGCCATTCCCATTGATTAAAAGCGTACAATTCCTGCTTACGAGCTACATAGACACGCTTGCCACGGCGCTTTTTCTTCTTCTGAAACTTACGCGTATCGGCATATTGATAGGTGTTGATTTTCTCTAAGAGCGTAGCGAAAAAGTCGGCTTGCTTGCCTTGTCGCACATCTTTCCTGAGTACAAAGAAACGCACATAGCCCTTTTGGTAAGGTTTTTCGAGTGGTACCAGAGGCAGGTTTCGTTTCTGCTTTTCTAATTCAGGATGGCGATCACAGCATTTGCGCAGATATTTCTCGTAATCGGTTCGAGCAATGCGCTTGCGAGAACGCAAAGAGCGAAGGCGAGAGACACCTTCGGGGGTAATATATAGATTTCCCATTTTTCAATTAACAATTGACAATTAATAATTAACAAATTAATCAGCCCCCGAACCCCCGAAGGGGGACAATCCTCAAATAAGGATATTTTCAAAAGGCAAATTGTTCTAACTTACAATTTAATTGCTTCGGGAAAATGTGATAGGAAGGTGTCCTAAAAGTTTTAACTGTGAGGAAAAACAAAAAGCCCGAAGCGGGTGCTTCGGGCTCTTCTATATATTATACTATTATTCTAATCAAGCGGATACGCCACGAAGCGTTACCTTGTGCAAAGGTAATACAGATGCGATATGTAACTTGATATAGGTCATTTCTTCGTGCGTATTTTTTGTATTTAGTTAAACGATAATTCTTAAAATCGGGGGCAAAGGTACAACAATTTTTTGAATATGCAAGAAAAAATATGTATTTTTGCACTATGAATGAAAAAATAGCCATACAAGGTACCCAAGGTTCGTTCCATTATCAGGCAGCTGAAGCCTATTTTGGTAAGGATATAGACGTTATAGAATGTCGCAATTTTGATATAGTGGTGAAAAAACTCTTAAATGGGGAAGCCCAATGGGGGGTAATGGCGATTGAAAACAGCATTGCAGGGGCTATACTGCCTAACTATGCGCTTATCGACCGCAACAACTTGCACATCACGGGCGAGTACTATATGAATATTCAGCACCACCTAATGGCTCTTGGCAATCAAACTTTAGCCGATATTACCGAAGTGCGCTCACACTATATGGCACTATTGCAGTGCAAAGATTTTTTTGAGCAATATCCTCATATCCGTTTGGTAGAAGCTACTAACACAGCTCAAGCAGCTAAAGAAATTCACGAGCAGCAGCTGAAAGGTGTCGCTGCAATTGCCTCAACCTCGGCATCGGAACTTTACCACTTGCCGATATTAGCTGAAAGTATCCAAACTATTAAGCGCAACGCTACCCGCTTTGTGGTGCTCTCTACTACTGACAACCATCTGCCAAAAGAAGAAATTGATAAAGCAACCCTAAAATTCCAAGTATACGACAAGAGCGGAAGTCTCGCCACTGTGCTGAACGTGTTGCGCGACCACGATATAAATATGACCAAAATACAATCGTTGCCAGTGATAGAAACGCCTTGGAAATACGCTTTTTTCGTGGATGTAGGGTTTGAACATTACGCCCAATTTGAGCAAGCTATGCAACTTTTGGAGATAATGACAGAGGAGCTGAAGGTTTTAGGAAAATTTATATCAGGTAAGAGGTAAGAAGATTAATGCCTAAATCTCTTGGCGAAGCGGTTGATATTCATTTCGTGGGGGATTTCTATTTCTTCAAAAGCGGCGGCGTAGAGCATTTGGGCGCAGTAAGGAGCATTGAGCACGCCTCGGGTGCCTAAACCGTTGAACACCCACAGATGAGAGTGCTGAGGATGTTGCCCTAAAAGGGGTCGCCTATCGGCTACTGTAGGGCGAATCGCCGCTTGATGACTTAGCACTTCATAAGGAACACTCGTCATTTTGTGGAGTTTTTCTAAAAGTTCGGCACGGGCAGCTTCGGTAATTACTTCAGTTAAATCTTCGGGGTCGTAAGTAGCCCCAAGTATATATTTATCATCCCCTAACGGAATCAATACTCCATCACTTTTGTAGATGTGTTGCAACTGCAAATGAGGAGCGCTGATAGTGAGGGTCTCCCCTTTGCACGGACGCATAGGCAATTTGCTGAAATACGGATTTTTGGCAATACCGCAGCCTTCACAGAAAATGATATTTCGGGCAGTAACTCCACAATAAACCACGTGTGTATCGTATACTTCTAAATCGTCGTACACAAAAGTCTTCTCGTAGCACAACCCTTCTGTTTGCCAACGTTTTATACTTTCGTTTAAATAGTGTTGTACCTCCAATCTCCCCGTGTGGAGCACTTCGCCTAAGCCAAAGGGTGCTGGTAGCGCCTCATTGAGAGCGGGCAATATCACAGGACTCAAATAAGGAGCGAGCAGCGGATTATCGGAAGCTGTAAACCAATTGTTTTGTTCTTCTACAGAAGCGAATTTGCGCACTACGTGTATAGGAACGCGGAATTGACATTGCATTTTAGCCTCAATTTCGTCGTAAAAACGGTTGGCACCATTCATTATATTCTCAGAACGCCAAACGGGGGTAAATCGCTTTAAAACGACGGGATTATAAACTCCTCCCGCGATGAGGCTCGCCACTTGAGAGTGGTCGGAGAGGAGGCAAAAGGTTTTGCCATTTTTTTCGAGGGTATGGGCAAAACTTACGCCTGCAAGTCCTGCGCCTATGATGATAAAGTCGTACATTTTATTCAGGTAAGAGATAAGAGGTTGTGTGATAATTATCTCACTAGTATATCTGTTAATAAGTTTTCTTGTGAGTATTCTTCTGTTTGATAATTGTTTTCATCAGATTTATAGACTTTAGCCACACGGGCAAATACAGATAAATACAATAATTTTATTTTGATTTCTCTTTCTTTTTTAAAACAATAGTATCAATTCCTATACAAGGCTTTAGACCTCCTAACCTCTCTATATTTATATAATACGCAATAGAATCAGTAATGTAATGGTCTTTTTGAAAAAAAACATATTGGAAAAACTTATATTCCTCTGTTTCTATTTTAAAATATCCATTGCGATTAGAGTAGGTCATTATCTCATTCTTGAAATTTACTACTTTCACACTATCAATAGGATTTCCTTCTGTATCTACTACCCAACCTTCTTTAATGACAATTCTTTCATCAACAGTATTTTGACAGTTGTTGCAACCTATTGTAATGAATAATACAGATAAATAGAATAATATTATTTTCACTTTTCCTCTCTTTTTAAAACAATAGTATCACATCCTGAGCAAGATTTCCAGCCTCCTTCCCATTCAAAATAAAGATAATATAAAATAGAATCAGTAATGTAACAGTCTTTTTGAAAAAAAACTTTTTGGTGAAGCTTATATTTTTCTGATTCTATTTTAAAATACCCTTTGCTATCGGAGTAGGTCATTATCTCATTCTTGAAATTTACCACTTTCACACTATCAATAGGATTTCCTTCTGTATCTACTACCCAACCTTCTCTACTGATGATTCTCTCATCAACAGTATTTTGACAGTTGCTGCAACCTATTGTAATGAATAATGTAGATAAATACAATAATATTATTTTCACTTCTCCTCTCTTTTTAAAACAATAGTATCAAGCCCCGAATAAGGTAACCACCCACCACGCCAATCGGAATGACCATAATATTTAATAGAATCAGTAATGTAACAGTCTTTTTGAAAAAAAACATCTTGGAAAAACTTATATTCTTCTGTTTCTATTTTAAAATACCCTTTGCAATCAGAGTAGGTCATTATCTCATTCTTGAAATTTACCACTTTCACACTATCAATAGGATTTCCTTCTGTATCTACTACCCAACCTTCTCTACTGATGATTCTCTCATCAACAGTATTTTGACAGTTGTTGCAACCTATTGTAATGCATAATACAGATAAATACAATAATATTATTTTCATTTTTCTATTTTCATTTTAGTAAACCATAACAGTCCTTTTAGATCTTTTTCTGAAAGGATTACTCTATCGTAATAATCAGAGGGTCTATACATATCACTTGAATATTTCATTAAATCTATCTCTCCAATTATAGGATAAGGAGTATTTTCAAGAGGAACTTGTGTAACAAGAGTAGAAGTGTCTTTGTGTTTATAAGAATACCACATATCTCCATATTCTTCTAACAGTTTATGTCCTATCTCGTGCGCAGCTGTTTCTTGAAAATCTACAATTGCTTCCGATTCGTTAATATACTTCCAATTATTATCATCTGGCTGGATATATCCTACTTTATAGTATAATTCCCTTGATAGAAACCAATTACGAGAACGATTGAGATTGCTATCTTTCTTATTTGTAAAGAAAATTATTTTAGGGGCAATCATTCCTTTTTCATCGTAAATTGCTTCTACAAAAACCTGATAAGTTTCGCTGTTTACTTTTATGTTTTTACCTATGTTAAGAGAATGGCGCGACCAGTATTTTTCTATACCTTTTAGTGCTAAATCTCTTAAGTTTTCAAAACTACGTGTACGAGATGTTATAGGAGGATGTCCCCATTTTTTTAAAATTGTAGCAGGGACATCTCTTGGAGGATCTATTTCAATATTTGTATAAGTTCCAAATGAGCTAGTTTGCTGTATTCGAAAACCTTTTAGCCCCTCTGCTCCTCCATCTCTTAAATTTACTCTTAAAGTGACATAAATTTCTTTTTTAGGGCGATTTATTTTCACATCTACCCAATTTACTTCACTATAGGATATTTTGAAGTACTGAGTTTCTGAATAAATATGATTTTTTCGTTTAACAGATATTTTGTAGTTTAGTTTCTTAGCTTTAGTAAGTCTTGCAGTATCTAAAATGCCATTTTTATCAAATCCATCCCAAGACCAAAAATGTTGCCCTTTAGAAACTTCACTTGGAGAAGTTATTACTTTTTTGTAGATTTCTTCTTCTCCGTCTCGTATTTGCAAAGTTACTTCCTGAGCATTATCTGACAATGTATAAGATAAACTTATATATTTATTTTCGAACTTATTATCAAATGATTTTATTCCTAATGGTACGAATGTAGAGCACATAATAATTTAATTTTACTATTCTATATTAATACTTACACTAAAAGAATCTTCTTCTTGTTGTTTTTTCTTTTGTCTTTCAATTTCCCCAGTAAGGTAACCTCCGAAACGTATATCAGTATAGTATATTTCGTTGGTAATAAGAGTTAATGCAGGTATCCTTAAATGGTTTACTGTGCCCCATTGGTGATCAAAATCACTATTAAACTGTACTCCTGTAGAATAAATAATCTCGTGTTGTTCTACTACACGTTTCCAAACTATATCGTATAATACTATTTTTACCCGCTGAGGTTCTTCACTTTTATTGAGTACCCAGCGGTAAAAAAATTCATCACCTTTTTCAGGGTAAAAGGATACATTGAATACCATTTCCTTTAAAAAAGAGGGGTGACCATCTCTCCCTAAACTCTTATTTGCTTGGAAGTTATAACTTAGGAGGGTTCTTTCTCCCCCGTCGAAGTACAATTTGGCTATTACTGACATCTCTTTTGATTAATTACTATATTTATTAAATAATGGGACAAAGATAAATAAACCAAAATTAAAACGCAACAAAAACGAAGATTTTTTTTAGGAATTGGAAGTAGTGTCACGTACAGAAATTGGTTTACAGTTATTTTGTTAGTTTATAGTTAAACAAAAATAAATAGACTTGTTTTTAGAGCAATTGATTATCAGATTTATAGACTTTTCCAAAGGTGCGAGCCGCACGGGCAGGGGTGTAGCAATACAAATTTTGCAAATCAATTATGATAGACTATAATTCTCAAATTTTCTTGATTACCAAAGCTGAGTTTGTACCGCCAAAGCCAAAAGAGTTGCTCAAAAAGGCATTGATGGGGCGTTCTACAGTTTCGGCGATGATATTCAGCTTAGCAGAAGCTTCATCGGGAGTTTCAAAATTGATATTAGGGGCTATAAAGCTGTTTTGCATCATCAGTACGGAATATATCACTTCGCTGGCTCCTGCCATCCAGCACTCGTGTCCGGTCATTGATTTGGTGGAACTCACAGGGATATGGCTGCCAAAAATCTCGTGTATAGCCTTTGCTTCATTGGCATCGCCTATGGGGGTGGAAGTGGCGTGCGCATTGATATAGTCGATTTCACCCGCTTGCATTCCTGCATTTTTGAGGGCGCGTGCCATCGCACGGGCAGGTCCTTCTACATTGGGGGTAGAGATATGTCCGCCATTAGACGAAAAGCCATAGCCTACGACCTCAGCGATAGGGGTTGCCCCGCGTCTCATTGCCGATTCGTAACTTTCTAACACTAAAGTAGCCGCGCCACCACTGGGCACTAAGCCGTCTCTACCGGCATCGAAGGGACGAGAAGCCAAAGTGGGTTCGTCCTCACGCATTGAGAAGACCCCAAGACCATCGAAACTGCCCATACTATACTTGTTGATTTCCTGAGCTCCGCCACATATTACGCAGTCTTGCATACCGCTTTGTATCAGCAAGTAGCCTAAACCTACTGAGTGTGAGCCACTGGCACAAGCGGCACTGATGCTCATATTTACCCCTCGCAATTGGAAGAGAGTTGAGAGGTTCATCGTTACAGTGGAGTTCATCGTGCGGAACACCGCTCCAGAGCCAACCAGTGTGGTGTCTTTCTTTTCTCTTATCTTGTCGTTAGTAAGAATCACCGACTCGGCTACACTGTCGTTGCCATAGAGGATGCCCACTTCGTTTTGTTGTAAGAAATCGCTATCGATACCTGCATTTTTAAGTGCTTCGAGGGTTGCCATATAGGCAAATTCGCTTTCTTGTCCCATAGAAATACGCTCGCGGCGACCCAAGAGACCTTTGAGGGCAGGATTTTCTACAAAGCCTGTGAGGGCAGAGCGATAGCCATATTCTTTGCGTTCGGGCAAGAAAACAATACCCGATTTACCTTGGTATAACGAATCACGCACTTCGCCCAGTGAAGTGCCTATGCAGGAATAAATACCCATTCCGGTGATAACTACTCTCATAAATTCAATTAGTAAATTAGAAAATTAGCAGATTAGCAAATGTAGGGGCAAAGGTAATAAATATTTACGAATGACGAGTTACGAATGACGAAATTAGGCGTTAGAAAATGTATAGGGGCGTTTGCAGCACATACCCAGCTATCACTGGCTTTCTTACACAACATACTCTAAAAGTAATTGATTATCAGATTTATAGACTTTGTCAAAGTTTTGGGACTTTGACAAAGTTTATGATGCAAAAGCAATTTTTAGACTTTTCGGACAGCCTCTGTAGCAATTCTTTAATCGCCCGTGCGGCTCGCACCTTTGGCAAAGTGTAGCGACGCAAATCGACAAATTGGCGAATCAACAAATTGGCAAATTATCTCATCACTTCCTTAACGTCTTTTCTTTTGGAGTATGCGACGGGTTTGGCATAGCCGATACGCAAAAGAATTTGAGGATAGACATTGTTTTCAGTGAGTTTTTCGCGTAGAGAAGTATTTACTTCGGGTACTTCACATGGCTGATTGAGGTAGGCGTGAGCGATGCCTGCTTGGGTGAGCAAGAGCAAAAAGCGTTCGAGGGTGCGACCGGTGGCTATCCACGTGGGGATATCGTTTGTAGCGGTAGTGATGAGCACCATATCCGAAGAGGATTGAATCTTTTTCAGGTCGGTTTTGTTTTGGGTTTTTGCTTTGAGGCTTCCTTTTACGATAGGCTCTGTAACCCAACGGGGTAAGTTAGGCGCCCCGAGTACCGCATAACTGAGTCCGTCGTGAGTGCTTTCAGAATGTTTTTTGTTGAAGCGAATCCACGAAAGCAGTTCTTTTTTAAAAGCAGGATCGGACATCTGAGCGGTATTGCCTTGCAAGACGGCATCAGTGAGTTTCTCGAAGAGCGGAGTGCCATTGGCAAAAGTAAAGATACCCGTTGCTCCTGTTTGCGCTACAAGACTTTGCAATAGCGCAGGGTCGATGTGCTTGTTGTCGTACACCGAGCGGTTGGTTTGTCGTTTTTCAATCACACTCGCCAAAGGGTCAGGGGCAACAGCTTCTGATTTTTGTAAGTCAATGGTGATGACCCCCTCGGGAGTGAGGGTTACATTAGTTTGGTACTGTAGCTCAGAGGCTTTGATACAGAGGTTTTCGAGCGCACAACCCAAGCTGATGAAGAGTTCGCGATGCTGACCATCGACGGCGGGGAGGGCTTTCTCGAAGTTGGGTTTGATAACGATACTGTGGTCGGAGGTTTCAAACCACCAAGGCTGAGAGTTATGACCTGAAGGTGCTTGTGTAGCAGCCTTGATAAGGGTCAAAAAATCGGGATTTTGGGCGGAAGCTTTAAGTGTAGCAAGCGCCATCATAAACGTGATAGGTAACATTTTTAAGTTCATTTTAGTTTGTATTTGTTTTACGTTGCAAAGGAACGGCGAAAAAACGCTAAAAAAATGAACTTGGGTTAAGAAATGCTTTTGGCAGTATAAGAATAAAACCATAACTTTGCGGAAAAAATAATCCATTATACCAAAATGAAAGCAGAAGAAATAAAAGCTCTTTTTAAGAAAATTGAGGAAGCCGCCCAAGAAGTAGAAGGCATAGAATGCTGGATTGCCAGAGAGTTACAAACCCTATTGGGATACTCTCAGTGGCGTAATTTTGAACTTATTATTCAAAAAGCAAAGGTTTCCTGCAGTAGTGTAGGCGAAAATATAGCCTATCATTTTGCTGACGTCAGCAAAACGATCCCTATGCCTAAAGGTGCTGAAAAACAGATAAATGACCTCCTTTTAACACGCTAAAGAAATAAGTAATGAACATCATAGAACTTATTAACCTTATCAAGCCTCGTCCTGAATTATTTATTGGCGAACACGATATATTCTGCTTAGAAGCTTTCCTAAATGGTTGGTATTATCGCAATCAAGAAGAAGAGGTAAAAGCAAATATACTCTATAAAGACTTTTACTATTGGTTACGCAAGAAATATCATCTTAGGGATAGTAGAGGCTGGGCAAATATACTTTTCTATAAGTTCAAAACCAAAGAAAAGGCTTTAGATGCTTTCTTTGAACTATTTGACACCTTCTACCAAGAACATATCTCCAGAGACTTTTTTGGCAAAGTGAAATGGCTTATCATCACATTAGAAGATGAAAACTATAATAATTTGGCTCATTTGCTGAAAGAGGATTTAAAGTACACTACCTTAGGAACAGAGCTTTGTATGAAATTACGGTTTCGCTTGACTACAATCCTACAGGAAAAAGACACATATCCAAGAGTTCATTTCTCTCTTGTGGAAGAATTATTAAAAGAACTCAATGAGAAAGTAACCTTTTAGAAAATTCTTTTTCTAATCCTACTCAGTGCTTGGGGGGTGATGCCAATATAAGAAGCTATATATTTCAGGGGGATATTCTGGATGAGTTTAGGGTCTTTTTCCAATAGATTGCGGTAAATCTCTTCGGGTGATTGCAATAAGAATTGCGCCTCACGTTGCATCTTCTCAATCAGCAGATGTTCTAAAATATCAGCTTTTATTTGTAAGTATTCTTGTTTTTCAATGAGGTGTTCCAAGTGTTCACGCCCTATTTTATAGGCAGTAACCTCTTTGAGTGCTTGAATAGAGAAGAGTGAAGGTTCACGCTTTACAAACGAGGCATACGACATAAAAAACTGCTCGGCAAAGAGGATATCTACGGTAGTTTCCTTGTCGATTGTGGGGTTGTAATAAAAGAAGCGCACGATGCCCTCGCTGAGGTAATAGAGCGAGTGCTCCACATCGCCTGCACGGGTGATGAGGGCATCTTTATCGAAATGTACTTCGGTAAAATACTGACTGAGGAAATCGAGGTTTAGGGTCATTGTATATCTTCTGTTTTTTCTTCTTTTATAAACCACATTTGGCAGGTATTGCCCGTAGCAAAAGTAGTGGGTCGTGCAAAATGTAAGTTGTGTAGATCTGTTTTAATGCCTTTTATCCAACCGCAGTCTACTTGGCATATAATTCTTTGCAAAAAAGTATGTTCAAGGGCTTTTAGTACTTCGTGAAACAAGCACTTTTTAATTTGCAATACATAACCGTAATTATTATCTATAAGGCGTTCAAAGCCAAAACTCTTGCCAAAATAATACGCTTCTCGTGCTTTTGATATCTCCACAATCGCCTTAAAAGGGCGCTCCGAAGCTGTTAAGAAAGCCTCAGTGTTCTGCTCCATAAAAGGGGCTATAGGCTCATTGATAGCAAGACACACATATTTGAAAGCCTCTTTCTCTTCCTTGCCTATCTTCACAAAAGCTTCATAGAAAGCTACTACCAAAACCGCAAATTGCACATTCCCTTCATCCAACTCATTCTCGATAAGATGAGATACTTTTTGTAATGAGTGCTTAAAATAATCTTCAAAAGCGTTTGAAAAGTCTTCAAACAACGCTTCATCTATCCATTGTTGGGCTTTTATATAAGCAAAAGCCTCTTTCTTTATCCACTGATAGCTGTCCAGCGGGCTAAAACTGTATTGTTCTTCTTGGTTCATTTTACATTTGTTTTATAAATGCAAAATTACGCACTGCAATACACTAAAAAGTTGCTATTTGGCAACTTCCTCTCTTTACTTATAAGATTTTAGTCTGCTGATAGAGTATTTAGTCATCCCGAGCATTGTGGCAAGGTCTTTTTGTTTCACTTTTTGTATAAAGGCGGGAAAGCTGAATAAGGCTTCATATCGCTCTTTAGCCGATTGCCTTTGGAAGAGTTCAATAGTTTCCATCAGCCGTAGTATTGTTTGTTGCTCATTTTGTATGAAGAACTGTTGCCACTGATAATTATTTTGGAGTAGTTTGTCCATTTGTTGCTTATGTATTTTCAGCACTTCAGTCTCTTCAATAGCTGTAATAGCATAACGAGAAGGCAAAGAATTTGTATAACTAAATTGCTCTGTAAAGAAGTAATCTTCAAAAGCTATCCAACTGGTGTATTCCTCGCCATTATCATCGTAAAAAAATATCCTAAGAGCCCCTTTGTTTACAAAGTAATAATGTTCACACACTTGTCCGAAGTCCAACAACAAAGTATCTTTAGTAAGAACTTCTTTTTGGAAAGCCTCGCCAAGGAGTTTTTCCTCTATTTTTAGTTTAGGAATCGTTTTTTGTATGTATGCAATAAGTTTTTCCAAATCTTCTGTAATTCAGCAATAATGTGTGAGGCAAAAGTAGTATTATTTTTCTAAATACCAAGATACATAATGAAAAAAGGACTGCCCTAATAAGACAGTCCTTTTGTAATTTGTAATTCGTAATTCGTCATTAAAATTTGTAGCTTAAACCTAATCCTAACAATTCACGGATTTGGAAAGCGCGTGCAGCATCGTCGTCGTAGATGGCTTGGAAAGTAAAGTTAGCTGATAAGTATTTATTTACTTTCATCACTACGTTAGCAGTGTAATCCAAATCTATGTTTTGTGGTTTATCTAAATAGTTGCTGTACAAGCTGAGGATGTTCTCGATAGATACATTTTCCCATACATTAACTTTAGCATAGCCGTTCAAGTAGAAACCGAGTTCGTAACGGATGTTTTTATCGTCTTCCACACCGTAGAAGTTATGAGTGTAGTGAGCTCCTGTAGGTGAAGTAAACTCCTTGCGTGCAGTAGTAATTTTAGAAGTTGCAGGCGCAATGTTCACTTTTAGGTTGTCACTCTTTTTCCACAACATACCAGGACCAAATTGCAAGTAACCTGGGGAGAGCAATTTGTTGATAAGGGTGCGGTTTTGGCTATCTACATACTTGTAACCATCGGTCATTTGAGTTTTGAAGTTCAAGAAGAATGAGTAGTACCATTGAGGGTTGTTCAATTGGTAACCAAGTACAGAGTTTACTTCAAAACGGTCGGTGGTTTTTTTAGTATATTCATCGCCATCTACTTTGGTGAGACCATAGTCGATGAAGATATTGTTATCCCAAGCCCATTTGTCTTTTTTGTAGTTGAAAGCATAGCTAACAGCGAGGTTAGCAGCAACGTTGTTAGAACCACCACCAGTCCAATCGTGGTTGAAAGCAGCTTGTGAGAACAACAATGAAGCGCTACCACCTTTTGTCCAACGAGGAGCAGGAGCTTCTTCGGTAGGGGCAGCTGTAGGATCTTGAGCTACACCGCCATTAGTTTCGTCTTCCTGAGCGAAAGTAGCTACTGAAGACAGTAATAGAGCTGAAAATAAAAGTTTTTTCATAAGTGATTTATTAAATTTAGTTTACAAAAGTCCTAATTCGAGTTTTGCGACCTCGCTCATCATATCTTGATTCCAAGGGGGGTCGAAGGTAATTTCTACAAGTGTTTCGTGTACTTCGTCAATGCTTTGCACCTTTTCTTTCACTTCCATAGGGAGAGATTCGGCGACGGGACAATTAGGTGATGTAAGGGTCATTAGTATTTTTACATCGCGGTCTTCGTTCACGAAAACGTCGTAGATAAGTCCGAGTTCGTAGATATCTACAGGGATTTCGGGGTCGTATATAGTTTTGAGTACCTCAACGATTTTTTCGCCGAGTACTTCGGTGTTTATGATTTCGTCCATCTTTTTTTAGTTAAGAGATAAGAGGTAAGACTTCTAATTCCTGTTTTCTAATTCCTAATTCCTTTTTTCTAAATCCTGCCGAGCATACTGTTTCATTTGCTGAATCATACTCACTAAGCCGTTGGCGCGGGTGGGTGAAAGGTGGTCTTTAAGACCGATTTTATCAATAAAACTTACATCGGCATTGAGGATATTTTCGGGGGTTTGATGAGAGAATACTCTTATTAAGAGAGCGACAATACCTTTGGTGATAATCGCATCGCTATCGGCGGTGAATACGAGTTCGTTACCTTGCTTTTCGGCGTGCAACCACACCTGACTTTGGCATCCTTTGATAAGGCAATTTTCAGTTTTATATTGTTCATCTATTAGAGGCAACGACTTGCCGAGTTCTATAAGATATTCGTAACGTTGCGTCCAATCTTCAAAGAATGAAAACTCTTCAATGAGCTCATTTTGAATATGTTCGATAGTCATTTGCAATAAATTAGGGGGCAAAGATAAAAAACAAATAATAATTAGCAATTAACAATTAACATTTTTAACAAAAAAGACTGCCTTTAATAGCAGTCTCTTTTGTTATGATGTATAGTTTTTTTTAGAATTTATAACCTACGCCTATTTGGATTACGCGGTTTTTAAATTCTATTCCAGGGAAGTCTAAAGTAACATTCCCATTTTTTTCATATTTTGATTTTAAAGATGTTTTGCTAAGTCCTAAATTAAAGGTGGCATCAAAGAATAAACCAAAAGGCAAATTGTATTCAGCACCGACACCGAGTCCAAAGTCGAATGTTTTATCAGGATCTAACGATACAGTTTTTGAATTACCATTTTCATCTTTTCCTTTATATTCTGCCTTTGTCAAGAAACCTAAGTTTACCCCTACTTTAGGGCGGAAACCAGCAATATCATACTTCACCCAAAGTGGAACATTGAGCTGTTGAGTGTTTATAGAAACATCAGGTTCAGTTTTTCCAGTTTTTATTTGTCCTGAAGTTAAATTTGTTCTTTTATATTCAACAGATTTGATTTTAGTTCCTTGAAAGGAGTAATCTACCCCTGCTTCAACCCATAATTTCTCATTAAAACCGTATTCTACAAAGCCCCCAAAGTGAAAACCTGCTTTTAATTTAGTGTCTACACTTTCAGTGTTTAAAAAATTCCTATCTCTTTCTACGTATGAATAAGTAGGAATAGATAGTGTAGAAAGGTTTAATCCTGCTTTAGCACCTACTTTAAACTCTTGGGCGTTAACTGCGGTAAGGGTAGCAAATGCTACCGCAATAGTGGTAATAATTCTGTTCATTTTTTTATTGTTTAGCGTTATTTTGAGGGCAAAGATAAAAAACAATTGACAATTAGCAATTAACAATTAACTTTTTTAACAGTTAGCAGTGGCGTTTTAAAGCATTTTGATTTGTACACTGGGGTTGTAGTGTTTGATAATCGATGCGAAATGCTGGAATAGCTCTTTTGTCATTTTGGCAACATCGGTAGTATTAGGCGATTTGATAAAAGTCATTCCTCGTTTTTGTCTGTTATAATACCTCCAACTCAGTATTTTGATAGTTGTAGGGTTGATTTCTTTGATATTAAAAAGGGGAAACAAGTAGAGTTTATCTCTACAAAACACAAATGGAGGGTTGTATTTCATCAAAGGGAACAAATATTTTTGGGTATTGAGCAACTGCTGAAAATCAGTATCCGACATTTGCGCAATGAGTTCTTGTTGGTTTTGCATTTTCTTTTTTAATACGCGATAGTTAAAGTAGAGCGCTAAAATTTCGGCGACTGAGATTGCCAACAAAAGATTGTAAATCTGAGATTTATCTGGAATGAAATAGAATAATAGTCCTGCAAAAAACGCTATTGTAACAATGGGTGTGCAGGCAAAGAAGACAGCTACTTGTTTGATATATTTGTTTTGGTTTTCAACATATTGCTGTCTTTCGGAAGAGAGGAGAGTGTTGTTCATTTTAGTTTTGGATTATACTATTGGTGTATTGATTTCTATAAATTATAGGCTCCCACGAATTACACGAATTTTCACGAATTTGGGAGTGTATAAATGTCTTTATTTTTTATTATCTCACGAATTTTCACCTGACGGTGAATTATTTTGTGAATATATTATGTTACAAAGCTGTAAATCAATGTTCTGTTATATCGAACTGACGTTATTTAATAGGAGAATTCCTTGTTAGTTAATAATTGAATTTAAGTTCTGTATACTGTCCTACAATTTGTAAAAAGAGAGGTAATGCACTTTTAGATATATTAAAAACGGTAACTTTAGCTTTAGGGTCTTTAATGCGTACTAAAAACCCATATTTAGTACTATACCATTTTACTGAGATGATTTGGGTAGGGTCAATTTCTTTAATCGTATGAAAAAGAAAAATATATAAGTGATTGTTACACAACACAAATGGCGGGTCATATTTGTAGGGAAAAGAGAAATTGTCTCTTATTTTGAGCAGCAGTTCAAAATCGGTATCACTCATTTGTTCTAAAAGCATACGTTTGGCTTTTTTACTGCGCTGCTGCACATAGTAAATTATATAGTACACCATCAAAACAGGAAGCAAAGCGGCTAATAGTAGCAGAAAATGATGATTGATAATTGAGGCATCTGCTTCCTTTATTTCTTGATAATCATCTCTTAACAGCGCATAGATTAAAACAAAAAAAGGCAGTAAAAGCAAAGCAAACATTATACGATTATGTTTACTAACCTTCCGCATATAGGCTTCACGCTTTTCTGATAGCTGGCGGTAAGGGTAAAAAATATCGACGCGTTTTTCAAAATCATTTTTGCGCAGTATGCCAATATAAATAAAAAGAATTGAAATGCCTATAAGAAGTATAAAATAGAAAATATAGAATATGCTCATTTTTAGTTAAGATTTCTCGCCATATTTCAGAAAATAATCAATAATTAGTTTTTCTAATTCTTCAAAACTGATTTCCAGTTCGCTATCGTTTAGATAAATACCTGTGAAGTCTTTGCTCATACCCTTGAGCCGATTTACATATTTTTCAGGGTGTTTGAGTTTAATATAGATATGTTGTCCATAATAATTTGCTTTCTCTATAGAAGCGATTTCACTCCAAGCGATTTCTCCTACTCTTTTACCCAGAGGAGTCACATTGCTTTTGAGGTATTCGGGGGTGAGGATAAGAGCTTCGTTCTTGTTCGAGCGCCATAATTCTTGTATGTGTTTATAAAAAAGATAAGCTCCTGCTATAAAAAGAACTACAAATAGTGCTATATAGAATATTTTTATCCTATCAGCTGACAGAATAAAGACAATAATGGCAGCAATACCAAGCATTACAAGGATATATAAGCCTATTAGTTTGAGCATTTTCTTTTTGCTAAACGGGATGATAGTGTGATTCATTTTTTTTGTATTTAGTTAATAATAAAATTTTTGATTCGTATATTGTTCAACAACCTTTTGAAAATAGGGAAATGCCTTCTCCGGCATTACAATTCCGATAGTTTTCTTCGACAATTTAATTCGTACAAACACACTATTCCTACTACGCCCCCACCCCCAATTGCATTTCATATCAGTAATTTTGGCAGGGTCAATCTCGCGAATTGTATAGAAGAGAAAGATATATAATTGATGATTGCACAACACAAACGGCGGACTATACCTATTGTCCAATGACAGACAGTCTTTTACTTTTAGCAATAGGTCGAAATCACTATCACTCATTTGTTCTACTAGCATACGCAGGGCTTTTTCGTTGCGTTTGAACACGTAAGAAAGAAGCCAATACACCAAAAAAACAATAAGATAAATAACTAGGGTTATCATTTCATTAGGAAAGAACGAATACAAGGCAGCTCTTATCCCTGCCTCTTGTAACATCACTATAAAAAAGATAAGCAAAGGCGCGGTGAACATCACAATAGCAATACCGATAATCCAAAGTCGGAACTTTCGTGCCCCTTTCAAATAAGCCTCCCGCTTTTGTGACAGCTGGTGCTGAGGGCGATAAAGCACCAAGCGCTCTTCAAAGGCGTTTTTGCGTACCATCACAAAGTACATAATAACCCCGAGAATGGGGAGCATCAAGAGAAAAATATAAAACGGAAAGAGAAAAAGTGTATCCATAATTTTGATGTAAAAAAAGAAAAAGTCGTTAATCACTAATGACTAACGACTTTTTATATTTACATTACGATATTGATAATCCTATTAGGCACTACAATTACCTTTTTAGGGGTGTTGCCTTGTAGCTGTTCTGCGGTTTGAGGATCGGCGAGAATGGCTTGCTCTATCTCTGCCACACTCATACTAGTAGCATAAGCGCGTTTGAAGCGTACTTTGCCGTTGAACGATACGGGATATTCCTTACTGTCCTCTTGCAAATACTTATCCTCGTGTACGGGATAAGGTGCATAAGTTATACTTTCGGTATTTCCAAGCCTTTTCCAGAGCTCTTCGGCGATATGTGGAGCAAAGGGTGCTACTAGTACCGCAAGAGGCGTTAAAACGTCTTTATGGTGGCATTTTAGCGTTGATAGCTCATTCACACATATCATAAACTGACTCACCGAGGTATTGAATGAGAAATTCTCGATATCTTCATTTACCTTTTTAATCGTTTTATGGAGTGCTTTGAGCATCTCGGGTGTAGGGGCTTCGTCAGTTACTTGCCAGCCGTTGTCATTGAAATACAAACGCCATAGCTTGCGCAAGAAGTTATATACCCCCGAAATACCTGCCGTGTTCCAAGGTTTGGCTTGTTCCAAAGGACCTAAGAACATTTCGTAGAGGCGCAAAGTATCAGCACCGTATTGCTCGCAAATATCATCAGGGTTTACTACGTTGTATTTGGATTTCGACATTTTTTCTACTTCGCGACCTGTGATATACTTGCCATCTTCTTCTAAAATAAATTCAGCATTGGCAAACTCTTTACGCCACGCTTTAAATTTATCAATATCTAACTCATCAGAAGTATCTTTTAAAAGAGAAACATCTACGTGAATAGGTTGCACCGATTGCCCTTTAATTTGATTTTTAGATACAAAAGTATTGGTACCTTCTAATCTATACGCAAAGGCACTCATACCCAATATCATCCCTTGATTAATCAGTTTCTTAAAAGGCTCTTCGGTAGGGGCAAAACCCCGGTCTTTGAGGAATTTGTTCCAGAAGCGAGAGTATAACAAGTGTCCTGTGGCGTGTTCGCTCCCCCCTACGTAGAGGTCTACGTTTTGCCAGTAATCTACTATGGCTTTGGTAGGGAAGGTTCCACGTGCGTCTTTTTCCATCATATACTCTAACCAATACCACGAAGAGCCTGCCCAACCTGGCATTGTATTGAGTTCTAACGGAAATACGGTTTCATTATCAATAAGGTCATTGCTCACTACCTTATGGTTTGCGGTATCCCACGCCCAAGTGGTCGCATTGCCTAATGGCGGGTTGCCCTCTTCGGTAGGGAGATATTTCTCTACTTCGGGTAGGAGAATAGGGAGGTGCTCCTCGCCTATCATCTGTGGGATAGCCCCCGTTCCCCCGAAGGGGGACAAGCTGGTAGAAGAAGATGTATTTTCTTCTTTTTTGTAATATACAGGGAAAGGTTCGCCCCAATAACGCTGACGTGAGAATACGGCATCGCGAAGACGATAATTCACTTTGGCCGTACCTGCCCCTTTGGCTTCTAAGGCTGCTAACACTTTGTCAATCGCTTCGCCAAAGTTAGTGCAACCATTGAGGAAATCCGAATTTTGGTAAGTCATTCCCTCTTTGTCGGTAAAGGCGTTTTCCGAAATATCTTTATCGAAAATGTTAATCACTTCGGGCATTCCTTTAGCGCCCTTGAAGTGTTTGGCAAAAGCATAATCGCGGTCGTCGCCAGCAGGAACTGCCATAACAGCCCCCGTACCATAGCTTGCCAATACATAATCGCCTATCCAGATAGGGATTTGCTTGCCGGTAAGTGGGTGCACGGCATACGCCCCTGTGAAAGCTCCTGATACGGTTTTGGTATCTGCCATACGGTCGCGCTCTGAGCGTTTGGCAGTAGCTGCTATATAAGCCTCTACCTCAGCACGTTGCTCCTCAGTAGTGATTTGCAATACTAAGGGGTGCTCAGGAGCAAGGGTAAGGTAAGTAACGCCAAAGAGGGTATCGGGGCGAGTGGTGAAGACTGTGATAGGCCCCCGTTCCCCCGAAGGGGGACAAGCCTCAGTGGTGATGGTAGAACCTGATGTAGAATCTGATGTAGTAGCGATGGTAGAACCTGATGCAATAGCTTTACTCAATTCCTTTTGATTAGGAAGAGAAGAAAGTTTTTCAGTGATTTGGTGAACAACTTTATCAAGGTTGTTTAATACTTCTTCATTGGTAAATCTAATTACTTCAAAACCTAATTGTTTGAGTTCTTCAGCTCTTCCTTCATCTAAACCTTGTTGAGTGTCATCAGTATGATAACCTCCATCTACTTCAATTACTAAACGTTTAGAAAGACATACAAAATCTGCAATGAAATTGCCTATAATATGTTGTCTTCTAAACTTATCTCCTATATGTTTTGATTTTAAAGCTTCCCAAAGAACTGTTTCAGCTTCAGTCATATTTTCTCTCATTTCTTTAGCTTTCTGTTCTAAGAAATGAAAATTATCTCTAGAAGTCATATAACCAAATTTTCCATCTGAAATCACTTCTGAAACCATATCTATTGTTTCATCCGCTGCATTTGCGGATTTTCCCCCTTCGGGGGATAGGGGGCTAAGCACAAAGTCGATAGAGGCCCCTACTGATTTTCCTATCCAGTTGCGTTGGCTTTCTTTGATGCTCTCACTCCAATCGATGGTGTCTAAGCCTTGCAAAAGGCGTTCAGCATAAGCCGTGATGCGCATACTCCATTGGGTCATCTTCTTGCGAATCACAGGGTGACCACCACGTTCGGATACACCATTGACAATTTCATCGTTGGCGAGTACAGTTCCTAAGGCAGGACACCAGTTTACTTCGGTTTCTGCCAAGTAGGTAAGTCGGTATTTTAGTAAATGACGTTGTTTGCTTTCAGCTGTCATTGTGTGCCATTGGGCAGCAGTGAAGGTGGGGGTATCATCGTCGCAGGCAGCATTGACCTTGCTATTGCCTTCTGTTTCAAAGAGAGCGATAAGCGTTTCGATAGGCTCTGCTTTGTCGGTTTCGTTATTATACCACGAGTTGAACAACTGTATGAATATCCACTGGGTATGACGATAGTAATCGGGGTCGGAAGTTTTCACCTCGCGACTCCAATCGAATGAGAAGCCTATCTTATCAAGCTGCTCGCGGTAACGAGCGATGTTCTGCGCGGTAGTAACCGCAGGGTGTTGCCCTGTTTGGATAGCGTATTGCTCGGCTGGCAGACCGAAGCTGTCGTACCCCTGAGGGTGCAACACATTGAACCCTTTGTGACGCTTGTAGCGCGCCACGATATCGCTGGCGATATAGCCCAGCGGATGCCCTACGTGTAAACCCGCTCCTGAGGGGTAAGGGAACATATCGAGTACATAGTACTTAGGTTTGGTACTATTGTTTTGGGCTTTGAAAGTTTGGTGTTTAGCCCAATATTCTTGCCAAAAGGCTTCTATTTCTTTGTGATTATATACCATAGGTGTTAGGTTTCAGGTGTTAGGTATTAGGGTGCAAAGGTAGTGTATAATTGATAGATATGCAAATTTGGGGTGAGAGTAGTGGGAATAATGGGAGTAATGGGGTGCAAGCCGCACGGGCAATTTTTTGGGGAGCTACAAGCTCTATTTATAGTAGGCACGAGCTACAAGCTCGCGCCAGCGGGGAGTAATGGGGTGCGAGCCGCACGGGCGGTTTTTTAGGTAAGAGATAAGAGATAAGAAAATAGGTTTTGGCGAAGTTTTGGGACTTTGCCAAAACCTATTATAACCTTACTTTATTCTGCAATTGGTGGCTTCTGCTGCCTCGCAAACAAGGTCGTAGAGTCGCTGTGCAAAGACAAAACTTTCGGGTTCTTTAGGGTTTGTAAAATCTTTAGGGTGAGCGAATGCATAAGGTCTTCGCGGGTGCCGACGATAAAACGATTTATAACTCATAATCTTTTCATCGTCGCTCGCTTTTGCTTCTACCAGCTCACAAAGCTTATTAAAAAAAGCATCTGTGAGATGTACCAAACAGTTGTTTGGCGAGGGTTTCACGCGGTCTAAGTAACAACAATCGACAAAGTTACTCATTATCACTTCAGCCTGAGAGAAATCTATACGATCAAAGCGATTATCTACCTCTTCGGGAGTTACGTAGCCTTTTTTCCATTTTTCAGACCCCATCTCTAGACCGTCAAACGAACAATCATACAGCGTTCCTTTAAAAACACAATCTTCTAAAGGAGAACCCCAAAAGTTGATTTTTCGCATTTCGCCTTCAAACAAACAGTCTTTTATCAGGTCGCAGTTAAAAAATAACTTGGTGTTTTTCTTGCGTATGCCTTTAAATGAGCAAGATTGTAAGATACCGAAAAAAGTATAGTCTTTGATCGCGCAATCATCAAAAGAGCAGTTTTTAAATATCATTGTACTAGCAAGACTCGTATCGAAAAGCGTCTCGTTGAAGATACAGTTTTCAATCGTACTAGGGTTTTCATACACTTCTGAAACAAGTAAGAAATTAAGCCATTTTGAGCCTGAAAAATCACATTTTTGCATTCCCGTGATAATGAGTTCAAAATAATCGTAATAATACTTGTCATGAAAGAATTCCAGTTTTATCCCACGAAAGTCCTGCAAGCCTTCTTTGGTAACTCCGAAGGGGGATACACTAAGGTTTTGAGTTGCTGTAAGCACCTCTTGCAAAGTGAGATAGATATCCCAACGTTTTTTGAGTTTTATGGGTATTGCCATAGGGTTAATTTGCCAATTCTCTAATTTTTCTTATCTTTCCAAACATCGGGATTGAAGTAGTAAGTAAGTCCTACTTGGTAGACTACATTTTTAGGTTTGTCATAAAACATTTTTGATCTTGGATCTGTATTATTTGTTATAGGGTTTCCTGAGTCTGCTACACTAATTCCTCTCCAATACCCCATACAACCATTGGTTAAAGGGGTTCTATAGGGAGTATCTTCTCGAGCGCGTTTTACTTCTAATCCTTCAAAAGCTTTAAATATTTCTATAGTTACAGCTTCTTCAAACTCTGAAGGATATTCTTTTCCTAACTGTATACTATGAGCTTGTTTGCAGCCCAAGTATAATAAAGTCTCTAAAATACAAGGTTTGGCATTATCGCTCATATTTTTCACTTGTGTAGAAGTCCATTCAGAATTAAGTTTTCTAAATCTGTCCCACAAAGGCTTTCGCCAAGTAATGTACAAAGTGTTTTGGCTACTACCTACTTTATGCCAAGTTTTTCCATCATCCCAAGAACATTCTACCATAAGTACAAAATTTTCTATGTACTGTACGCTATTTTTAAAAGGGGTATTTTTACTGATAAATGTTACTGTAAACTCATCACATTTTCGCTTGCCTTTAGCTCTTTTAGCCTTTCGTTCTTTGAATAGATATTTTTCTCCTCCCTCACCTTGCTGTTGTAGTCGTAAAAGAGGTACTTTTTCAATAGCTTCATCACTTATCACTTGAAAGGTAGTGGTAAGTATTAAGGGCTTATTACTTTCCCAAGTAAAAGGAATACTTTCGGGTTTTATAGTGCTGTAATCATCGGGGTTTTCTCTGAGAAACAACCAGTGATAACATTCGTTATTATCCGTAAGTACATAAAAGTTTTTGTAATCCACAAAATCGGTTACTTCATCACTGCACACATCATACTTAGTGTGAAAAGCAAGTTTGGTAAATTGTATTTCAGCTTCGGTTTTAGCCTTATCACCATAAGTTTTTACGCCCGAAACTACTGGAACTTCTCCTATTTGCCCCGTAGTATTAAATTTAATAGTACCCCCCATAGCACACTTTATAGTAGAGCGATTGGTAAGGGCAGGATGTTCATCAAAATAGAGATCTTTTTTATAGTTTTCCCAATTACCCAACTTAATATTGTTAACACAAGGTTGTTTGGTTATTTTGCATATACCAAAGTCGAATTTGTTTTGTATAGGGTCATTATCAATAGTAGAGCACGACGTTTTATCGCCCAGCATTACACCCTTATCTTTTGCTTTTATAGGGCAGGGGAGAGCTCCTGCAGTGCAATGTATAGAGCCTCTCCCCTGACACCTGGCCACTATCTCCTATCCCCTCTCTTCGCAATTCTATCAACAATCAGTGCTACAGCACCGTCGCCAGTAACGTTGCAGGCAGTGCCAAAGCTGTCCATAGCGATGTAGAGAGCGACCATCAGTCCTTGCATACTCTCGTCAAAACCGAGGATAGTGTTCAGTACTCCTAAGGTCGCCATAATTGCCCCTCCAGGAACACCAGGAGCAGCAATCATCACCACGCCTAACATCAGTATAAAGCCGGCAAAGAGAGAAAAATCGTAAGGTACCCCTTGGAGCATCATCAATGCAAGGGCGCAAGCAGTGATTTTCATTGTACTCCCCGATAGGTGAATGGTGGCGCAAAGCGGAATTACAAAGCCTGCGATGCGTTGTGAAATCCCTAATTTTAGTGATTGTCGCAACGTTACAGGTATGGTAGCAGCCGACGATTGAGTACCCAAAGCAGTGGCATACGCAGGTAGCATTGTACCCAAGGCTTTGAAAGGATTCTTGCCCGAAATACCCCCTGCAATAAGATACTGAATGATGAGCAAGCAAATGTGCATTACAAAGAGGATAACGATTAGTTTGAAGAACACCTTCATTATAGCAACCACTTGTCCGCTATAGGTAATTTCAGCAAAAATACACAAGATGTAGAAAGGTAATATAGGGATAATAGCTTTGATAATCAACCATTTGATAATATCGCCAAACTCGCGTATCACATCGGTGAGTTTAGATTCTTCGTTGAACGATAAACCTATCCCTATGATAAATGAGAAAACTAAAGCACTCATCACATCGGCAAGTGGGGGCATTTCAATCGTAAAATAAGGTGCAGATTTCACACTGTTTTCAGCAAGAGAAGCGAGTTGTTCGCCTTGTAAGAGTGAAGGGAAGATAGCCTCGCCCACCAAATAAGTAGAAAAACCTGAAAATAGAGTAAAAGCATAAGCAATCCCTACCGTGATGAGCAACAATTTACCCGCATTCTTGCCTAAATCGGCGATAGAAGGCATAATGAGCCCCATCATAATCAAGGGGATAGCAAACTTGAGAAAATTGCTAAATAATGATTGAAAAGTGAGAAGTATGCGGTATAACCATTCTGGTGCATAGTTACCGAGGAGTATCCCTAAAAGAATACCACAAATCACCCTCACGAGAAGATTGTTGAAGATTTTCATAACACAAAATGTTTTTATAATTATTTGAAAGCGACAAAAGTATAAAATAATTAGCGAATTAGCAAATTTTACCTCTCAGCTTAAAAACTCACTTGGGGTTTTACCTTTAAATTTTTTAAAAACTTGATTGAAAGAAGATTTAGAGTTAAACCCCGCCTCAAAAGCAAGTCCTAAGAGGTTAAAACTCTTGTCGGTATCTTTTTTAGCCAAATCGATAAACTCTTCCACGCGGTAGCTGTTCACAAAATCGTAAAAATTCTTTTCTTCGTATTGGTTGATAATTTGCGATAGGTGATTAGGCAATACGCCTAACCTTTCCGCTAATTGCGCCAAAGAGAGTTTAGGCTCGAGGTAAGGTTTTTCAGTTTGCATTAGTTGTAAAAGCTGTTGGTGTAGTTCGGGCGCTTCTTCAGCTTTCAATCCCGATTTGCGATACTCTGGCGCTTTAGTCTCCTCTTCAAAGTTATTAAAATTCTCTACTTCCTCCACCTTGTCAGTCCCGTCCAACTTGTCTGAGAGATTTGTTACCCTCCCTGCACCACTCGCACTAAAAATCCCCTGATAGCGTATGCCCCAAAAACCAATCGCAAAAATAAATAATATAAACAGCGCAAAGGCTATGATTTCTATATTAAATCCTGTGTCTATTTCTAAAGAATATTCTACCACATACACCGTTACCAATACAGCTACAATAGCCACAAAACCTAACAATAGCAACTGCAACCACTGCAAGCTAATCCCCTCATTATAGCCAAAATTCTCACCTATCACCCGCTCATAGAGGTTAATTTTCCGATAAGCTAATACAAAATACACCCCACTCACTACTACAAAAGTAATAAACGAAAGTGTAAAAAACCACTGATAATCACTGTGATAATCAGCACTATCAGTTATTGCCTTTTCTTCTGCTGAATAGCCAAATAAAAAGGGGAACATCACTATATAGCCCAGTATAAAGGGTAGGAAGTGCAAAGTGTCGCGCCAATGAAAACGTTGGTCTTCACGCGCGCACACCGATACGTACAAATACAAAAAAGGCGCAAAAAGCATCGGGAAAGGATGGGTAACTCCTACCAAATGCGGGTATTTCTCCCAATAACCCAGATAGTGCAGATAGTAGTTCAGCAGGTAAACGCCAATGCACATAAGCCACACCCCCAATACCTTGTCAGACAACGATGGAGATTTTTTAGAAAACAGCAGTATCGCTAAGAAAAAGCACAAAAAGATGCCAATAACAAAAAGACTACTCATAATCCACTAAACAAATTTACAATCACCGAAAATGTGCGCCCCTAAAGTAGTTATCTCCCTTAAAAGGAATGGAGTATCCCCAGTAAAATTCGATAGCATTCAGGAGTGTAATACCTACACGGGGTGTTATTGCTTCAGTATTTACTGAAACACCTGCTCCTACAGGCAAGATAAAGAAGGCATCGGCACCTGCAGCAGCCAAACCACTGGCATCTACATCTATACTATTGAGTGAAGCACCTACAAAAACAAAACTCTTGTTGCTGTTAGTATGTGTGTAAGCAGTGCGTATACCCCATCTGTCAAGAGGTTCCATTAGTTGCGCTTCTGCCCACAAAGGTAATAAAAGCAATAAGGAGACTAATAATTTCATAAACTACATAATTTATGCCAAAGGTAAGAATATTTTTCTATCTCCTTGCTTTTTTGCTCATTATGTAATACCTTTGCATTGTCTAACAACTAACAACTAAATAATAAAACAATGAAAAGAACAATTTTAACACTATTAATTGCACTTGCTATCGTAGCTTGTAGCAAAGAAGACATTAAGAAAATGGAAGGCAAAGTAGATGTAACTCTCTACTTAAAAGACACCAATGGTGCCCCTCTAAAAAATTGGGTAGTCTACGCCTACGACCAGTGGGCTTGGGAACACAAAGGTGGCTCAAAACCCACTTTCCACGCCAAATCAACAGCAACCGACGATGAAGGAAAAGCAATTTTCACCCTCAGTGTAGATAAATTTGAAGAGCGTGAAGTGTATCATTTTGTAGTCTATTACAACCAAAACAAGCAGAATCTTTCAGGTGATGATGTAACTGAAAACACTTTGAAAACCAGCAAAGCCGTTACCCTCAAATCAAAGGACAACGCCCCTATTACATTGCAGTTGTAGGGTTCAGGGATTCAGGTGTCAGGCGTCAGGGAATAGTGTCCGTCTTGTCTGCCCTCCTCATTCACTCAATAAAATTAAAATATGACGATAACAAACATCAATCAGTTAGACCCTATCAATGGGCTGTATACCTATGCAGAGTACCTGCTATGGAAATTTGAAGAACGTGTAGAGCTCCTCAAAGGAAAGCTCTTCAAGATGTCAGCACCTTCTATCGACCACCAGAGAGTGTCAAGAAAACTATCTACTAAGATAGACAACTATTTAGAAGGCAAGCGGTGTGAAGTCTTTGCAGCGCCTTTTGATGTAGTGCTCAAAAACCCTAATGGTGAAGATAATACCGTATTACAACCCGATCTTTGTGTAGTGTGCGACCCCGAAAAGCTCGCCGATGGCAAACGCTGCTATGGAGCCCCTGATTGGGTGCTGGAAATTGTGTCACCCAGCAATGTAGAAAAAGAGCTAAGCAAAAAAATGCATATCTATGAAGAAGCAGGGGTGGCAGAATACTGGGTGCTACGTCCCGAAGAAAAGGAATTAGATATCTTTGTACTACAAGATAATGGCTATATAGGACTCAAACCACGCTTTGCAGGCGAAGTAGTATCCCCACAAAAATTCCCCGACTTGCAGATAAACCTAAGTGAGATATTTAGTAGTTAGGGGGTCAGGGGTCAGGGGATAGGATGTGTCACTACACTTTGCGTCACTATACTTTGGCAAAGTTTTAGACTTTGCCAAAGTTGATATGCTCGTCGTGCTACGACCTTTGCCAAATTTGATATTAAAAACTGCGTCCGCCTCATCCGACCAGTCCGCCTCGTCCGATAAATAAACAACTATGAAACATATTTTAATAACTTTATTACTATGTGCGTCTTCTATATACGCACAAAATCCCTTAGAAGGTGAATGGATAACTTCCTCTCTGTTTGGTAATCTGAAAGAGGAATACCAAAACCTGCTTGTACTTACACAAAGAGAAGGTGAAAGAGTTGGTTATGCAACGGAATTTAAAAAGGACAACAAAAATCAATATATTTCGTATTATTTTGCCCCTTGTGGCAACGATTGTTTCAAATCTATATCAGGAACATTTGAGCTTATAGCTCCCTCGTATGTGCGTCTGAATGCCCTAAATTTTAAGCAAAATGGCGATTGCGAAAAGAAAAATAAAACGTTGCATAATGATACCGCCGTTTATTACATATATAAACTCTCTGATAAGAAAATCTTCTTGGTAAAAAGCACTTCAAGAAATGAAAAAGAAGACGGAGAAAAGGCTAAAAACTATCTGTTAGTAACCGATATAAAGTACAATCTAGTGTATGACAGAAAGTACAAAATGAAAGTTGAGACTAAGGGTATAGCACCATTACCTGCACAAATAGAGGAATACGCCACCAATATACTCCAGTTAAAAGAATTCAAGATCATTATTTATAACAAATTAAGAGGGGCAGCAGTTTGGGTGTTTGCTGTAAAAGACCTTACCACAGGAGTTATAACCTATGTAACACAACAAAATTATATTGATACAGGAGGTAAAGAGGTCGCTCGCTTTTTTGATTGTACCGAAGCCGAAATGGAAAAGTTCAGAGAGTAACACCGAAGATTTGAAAAATTATAAGTTCGACTATGTACTTTTTCACTGGAAAGATAATTATTAAACTAACAAATTTAAGTTACAGCAAATCAATGTAGATGATCGTTTTCGTGACCTCACGAAAATGGTCGAGATTGCCAAATTTGATATTAAAAACTGCGTCCGCCTCGTCCGACCAGTCCGACTTGTCCGATAAATAAACAACTATGAAACATATTTTAATAACTTTGTTACTATGTGCGCCTTCTGTATACGCACAAAATCCCTTAAAAGGCGAATGGATAACTAACTCTCTGTTGGGTAAATTCAAAGAAAAAGACAGCAACTTATTTGAACTTACGAAAGACGAAGATGAAATATCAGGTATTGCAACGGAATTTGAAAAGAACGACAAAAATCAATATAGGTCGTATTACTTTGCCCCTTGTGGCTACGACTGTTTCTCTTCTATAACAGGAACATTTAAACTTATTGCCCCCTCGTATGTGCGCCTCAATGCCCTAACTTTTGAGCAATATGGCAATTGCAAAAAGAAAAACGAAAAGTTGCATAACGATACCGCCGATTATTACATATACAAAGTCTCAGATAAGAAAATCTTCTTAGTGAAAAGCACTTCAAAAAATGAAAAAGAAGATCAAGAAAAGGCTAAAAACTATTTGTTAGTAACCGCTATAAAGGAAGATGTAGTATATAAACATGAAACAAAAATGAAGGTGGAAACTAAATTTAAATATATAGGAGCATTACCTACGCAAGTAGAGAAATATGCTACTGATATACTTCACTTGAAAAAATTCAAGATACTTGCTTATAACCAATTAGAAGATAGAGCGGCTTGGGTATTTGCGGTAAAAGACCTCACCACAGAAACTATAACCTATGTAATACAAGAAAATTGTTATGATGCAAAAGATAAAGAAATGTCTTGCTTTTTTGACTGTACCGAAGCCGAAATAAAGAAGTTCAGACAATAATCCTGAAGATTTGAGAAATTGTAAGTTTGACGATGTACTTTTTCACTGGGAAGATAATTATTAAACCAACATATTTAAGTCACAGCAAATCAATGTAGATGATCGTTTTCGTGAGATCACGAAAAAGGTTGAGATTGCCAAATTTGATATTAAAAACTGCGTCCGCCTCGTCCAACCAGTCCGACTTGTCCGATAAAAAAACAACAATCAATATATGCTCCCAACACAAACCCAAATCGAGCAACTCATCGCTCACCTCAACGCTACCACACAGCGTGAGGTAATCCGCATTTCGCTATCCTTAGCCGATAATTTAGCCCTTACCGATAGCAAGTTCGGCGGACTCCCCTACATCCCCCAAGGAGGATCCCTCCCTACCAGTGCCGAGGGTAAACCCCTCTTTATGCTAGCGCAAATCAACTGCGAGCAATTGCCCGAAAACAATCTATATCCTAAAAAAGGACTCTTGCAGTTTTGGATTGCTGATAGTGAAGACCCTCTATATGGGTTGAATTACGACGACCCTTGTAGCAATGATAATAAACGAGTGCTCTATTACCCTACTATTGGGGAAGCCTTGCCTATAGATGATTTTATCGATGATTACACTTTCAATAACGAGAATCTGCCTTTCAATTCTGGGAAACAATTTGCTTTGCATTTCAGAAAAGATACCGAGAGTATTTCTTTAGAAGAAAGGGCTGCTAACCAACTCTTCTTTGAGAAGTGGAATGAAGCCTTTTCAACCCAAATAACCACTATTGATGAATTTTTCGAGGAAGTACCTAATGATATTTGTGAGGAAATCAATGCTTCTCTCCTGAAAGAACCCACAGGACACAAAATAGGGGGGTATCCTTACTTTATTGAGTATGACCCACGTGAAGAAAACGACCCTCATACACTCCTTCTCCTACAAATAGATATTGATAACGTTGAAGGAGAAGAGATTTATTGGGGAAATGGAGGTGGCGTAGCCAATTTCTTTATCAGTCCTGAAGATTTGAAAAATTATAAGTTCGATGATGTGCTTTTTCACTGGGAAGATAATTATTAAACCAACAAATTTAAGTCACAGCAAATCAATGTAAATAACCATTTTCGTGACCTCACGAAAATGGTCGAGATTGCCAAAGTTGATACTAAAAACTACGTCCGCCCCGTCCGCCCTAATCCTACTCACTCAACCTTTTTAATAAAACTGCCCGTGTGGCTTGTTACCTATTACCTGTTACCTGTTACCTATGCTAAGATTCACCGCTCTTACTACCGCACAAAACCGCAAACCGGTGGCGGTACCCGAAAATGGCAAACGCTCAGAACTGTTTGCCCAAAATGTATTCAACGAAGAGGCTATGCGCCAACTGATGACCCGCGATGCCTTTGCCGCTGTAATGAACGCCATTCACAATGGCACTAAAATCGACCGCCGTGTAGCCGACCAAGTGGCTACCGCTATGCGCGATTGGGCAATCTCCAAAGGCGCTACCCATTACACTCACTGGTTTCAACCTCTTACAGGGGGCACTGCCGAAAAACACGACGCTTTCTTTGAGCCCGTTACCCGTGACCGTGCTATCGAACGCTTCGGGGGCGGACAGCTCGTTCAACAAGAATCGGATGCTTCCAGTTTCCCCAATGGTGGTATCCGCAATACTTTCGAGGCACGTGGCTACACCGCCTGGGATCCTTCTTCACCGCCTTTTGTATATGGCACCGTGCTTTGTATTCCTACAATCTTTATCGCCTATACTGGTGAGGCATTAGACAATAAAACGCCTTTGCTCAAAGCCCTTAGTGCTCTCGACCAAGCTGCTACCGAGGTAGCCCGCTATTTCGATAAAAATGTGAGCAAAGTCACCACTACCTTAGGCTGTGAACAGGAGTACTTCCTCATCGATAAAGCTCTTGCCAATACCCGCCCCGATTTGATGATTACCGGCAGAACGCTTTTAGGTCATCAAGCGGCGAAAGGACAACAGTTGGACGATCATTATTTAGGGGCAATTCCCAGCCGTGTGTTGGCTTTTATGCGCGATTTGGAACAAGAGTGCCTATTGCTCGGTATCCCCGTGAAAACACGCCATAATGAGGTCGCGCCTAATCAGTTTGAGTTGGCGCCTATCTTTGAAGAAGCCAACCTTGCTGTCGATCAAAACTCTTTGCTGATGGACGTGATGCGCAAAGTAGCCGAGCGCCACGACTTTGTCATCCTATTCCACGAAAAACCTTTTGCAGGGGTGAATGGGTCGGGTAAGCATAACAACTGGTCATTAGTTACCGATACGGGCGTAAACCTTTTAGCGCCGAGCAAAACGCCTATAAAGAACTTGCAATTCCTCACTTTCTTCATCTGCACTATCAAGGCAGTATGTGAATATGAACCTTTGTTAAGAGCCTCAGTGGCATCGGCGACTAACGATTACCGATTAGGCGCCAATGAAGCACCCCCTGCTATCGTATCGGTGTTTATAGGCGAACAGCTTACCCAAGTGTTGGACGCCTTAGAAGTATCCTCCGATAACTTATCTCCTGAGGAAAAAACCGACCTCAAACTGAACGTAGTAGGCAAAATACCCGACCTTTTCCTCGACACTACCGACCGCAATCGCACCTCGCCTTTCGCCTTTACGGGCAACAAGTTCGAGTTCCGTGCAGTGGGCTCTAAAGCCAACTGTGGCAAGCCTACAATGGTACTGAGCACCATTGTAGCTCAGCAACTCACCGACTTCAAGAAAGCCGTTGATGCGCTTATAGAGGGGGGCAAGAAGAAAGAAGATGCGATTTTTAAAGTATTGCGCCGTTACATTAAGGAAAGTAAGAAAATACGCTTTGAGGGCGATGGTTATAGCAAAGAATGGGAAGAGGAAGCTGCCCGTCGCGGTTTGAGTAATCATAAAACGACACCTGAGGCACTGAAAGAAAACATTAGTGAGAAGGCTGTGGCTTTGTTTGAAAGTACAGGAGTCCTCAGCAAAGTAGAGCTTTTAGCGCGTTATGAAATTGGCTTAGAAGAATACGTGAAAACCGTACAGATAGAATCGCGTGTATTAGGCGATATTGCCCGTAATCACGTGGTGCCTACAGCGGTGCGTTACCAAAACACCCTTATTGAGAACGTGAAAGGCTTAAAAGAAATATTTGGCGATAGCTACCAAGAAGTAGCTGCCGAGCAATTAGAGCTCATACGCCATATTTCGGAGCATATCAAGGTGATCCACAGTCAGGTAGAGGCAATGGTGGAGGCGCGCAAGCACGCCAATCACCTACCCGACTTTGAAGCCAAAGCCGATGCCTATTGCAATGAGGTGAAACCTTTCTTTGAGGTAATACGCTACCACTGCGATAAACTCGAGCTTATGGTAGACGACGAACTTTGGACACTGACGAAATACCGTGAATTGTTGTTTAACTAAACAAAAGCGTAGATAAAAATTAAATGAGAAAAAACACAAATCACATAGCAAAACCTTTCTTAAAATGGGCAGGAGGTAAAACACAGCTCATAGAACAAATCAAAAATAATTTACCTAGTTTTGTTCATAATGAGAGCTTTACCTATATAGAACCTTTTGTAGGGAGTGGAGCTGTCCTATTTTGGTTACTCAATGAGTTTCCTAATATGAAAAAAGCAATAATCAATGATATCAACAAAGATTTGATAGATACTTATTGTACTATTGCCGAAAATCCTGAGCCGTTAATAACCATTCTTGAGCATTTACAAAGAGAATACCACGCTTTAGAAGATCAACAAGAGGCTAAAAAAGCATACTATTATGAGAAAAGAGCCTTGTTTAATAGCAGGAGTGAGGACAAACTAACGCAATCAGCCTTATTTATATTCTTAAATCGCACTTGTTTCAATGGTTTATATCGTGTAAATAGTAAAAATGAGTTCAATGTGCCCATAGGGAGTTACAAACGACCTATGATTTGCGATAAAGAAAACATTTTAGCAGTAAGTAAAGCATTGCAAAAGGTGGAAATTATTTGTGGTGATTTCGAGCAAACCATTCAATATGCCGAGGGGAACACCTTGTTCTACTTTGATCCACCTTACAAACCTTTGAGCGAGACCTCTAACTTCAATGCTTATGCAAAAGACAATTTTGACGATAACGAACAAATTAGATTAAGA
Source organism: Capnocytophaga genosp. AHN8471 (assembly GCF_016806945.1). Taxonomy (NCBI): domain Bacteria; kingdom Pseudomonadati; phylum Bacteroidota; class Flavobacteriia; order Flavobacteriales; family Flavobacteriaceae; genus Capnocytophaga; species Capnocytophaga genosp. AHN8471. The sequence continues at coordinate 159,315 of NZ_JAESPJ010000016.1, read as the reverse complement.
GATTTCTGCCAAAAATTAGACAACTTGAATCACTATTGGATACTCAGTAATTCAGATGTAAAAGGAAAAGACGAAAACAATCATTTTTTTGATGAACTATATGCTGACTTTGAAATAAAACGCGTATTGGCTAAGAGAAGTATCAATGCCAATCCTGAAAAAAGAGGAGTATTAAATGAATTATTAATTAACAACTATACTAATAATTTTTTAACTATATGATTTACGGAGGAAGAGGAGGAGGAAATACAAAAACAGGTTTAGTTTTTGAAGGTAAAACTGATTTAGCAGAATTTCTAAACTCTCAAAAAGGTTATGAAGTAAAAGAAAATAATGTTTTCTATAAAGGTGAACTTGTTGGAAGAATTTTTAAAAAATACGGTTTCTATGATTTCCTAAAAGAGTTAGATATTGATTGGAAACAATTAATTTCTAAAAGATTACTACCCGATGATAGTATATTTGTAATTATAGCAAATACATTATTCATAATTGAATGCAAATTCCAACAAGTAGCAGGGTCAGTAGATGAAAAATTGCAAACTTGTGATTTTAAAAGAAAACAATACCAAAAACTTTTATCAAAAGCAAATATAGAAGTAGAATACATTTATCTATTAAGTGATTGGTTTAGGAAGCCTGAATACAAAGATGTTTTAGACTATATTCATAGTGTACATTGTTATTATTTCTTTGAGTATATTCCATTAATAAAATTAGGTTTACCTGTTCCTGAATAATGCTTACCCCCTATTTCAAATCTCAAGACAAATCATTTTACCTCCTTCACGGAGATACGATGGAGCTGTTACCACAGTTTCATCGTAAGTTTGATATGGTCTTTGCAGATCCTCCCTATTTTTTATCAAACGGAGGATTTACTGTAAATAATGGCGAGATTGTAAGCGTTAATAAAGGAGATTGGGATAAATCAAAAGGGATAGCTTTTGTAAATGATTTTAATAGACAATGGCTTACTTTAGTACGCGAAGTGATGAAAGAAGAGGCTACTATTTGGATTAGTGGTACGATGCATAACATCTTTTCAGTAGGGCAAATACTTACAGAATTAGGTTTTAAAATACTCAATATTATCACTTGGGAGAAAACCAATCCACCCCCAAACTTTTCTTGTAGGTACTTTACCCATTCTACTGAGCAAATCATTTGGGCAAGAAAAGAAGAAAAAACGCCTCATTACTTCAATTACGAACTAATGAAACTAATAAGCAAATGAAAGATGTATGGCGTTTCCCCGCGATTGCTCCTTGGGAAAAGTCGTGTGGCAAGCACCCCACTCAAAAACCCTTATCAGTACTTACAAGACTTATTTTAGCTTCTACCCCACCTAATGCTTGGATATTAGACCCTTTTACAGGGAGTTCAACTACAGGTATTGCAGCTAATTTGCAAGGTAGAAAATTTGTTGGTATTGATAAAGAACAAGAGTTTTTAGAGCTGAGTAAAAACAGAAAATTAGAAATAGAAAACCCTGATATATTTAAAAAATACAAATCCCGATTATAAACAAAAAACTAATAGCTATAGCTTTCTATTTGTATATTTTTCTATATAACATACTCTAAAAGTAAATGATTATCAGAGCTATCAACTTTGCTAAAATTTCTTACCCATACAGCTCGTCATTCGTCCCTCGTCTCTCGTCATTCGTCATTCGTCATTCGTTCCTCGTCATTCGTCTCTCGTCTCTCGTCATTCGTAATTCGTCATTAAAAAAGCGTCCATTCCCTCACGCTTGGGCGATGCACCCCTTTTTGCGCCGTACTTTTGCCCCAGAATTTTAAAAGTATTACGCAATGAAAACCTTTTTGAACATCGCCCTTTTTTTGGTGCTTCCGCTCGTAGCACATTCGCAAGATATTACCCAAACACTTAGGGGTACTATTTATGACCAAAGTACTCACGAACCTCTCATCGGGGCTACCATAGTGGTGCAGAACTCTAATCCTGTTATCGGTACAACTACCGATGAGGCGGGAAATTTTTCGATTACTAACCTCCCCTTAGGAAGGGTGAGTTTGGAAATTTCTTATATAGGCTATGAGAGCCGTGTGATTCCCGAACTGCTCATTACTTCAGCCAAAGAAGTAGTGCTTAGTATTGCCCTGAAAGAAGCCGCCACTGAGCTTGAAGGCGTAGAGGTAGTAGCGGGTATCCGCAAGGAGAAAGCTCTCAATGCAATGGCTACCGTGAGTGCCCGCACCTTTTCGGTAGAGGAAACACAGCGCTATGCCGGCGGACTTAGTGACCCTGCGCGCTTGGCTTCTGCCTTTGCAGGGGTCTCTACGGGTAACTTGCAGGACAACTCTATTGTCGTGCGCGGTAATGCTCCGCAAGGCGTGCAATGGCGATTGGAAGGCGTGGAAATTCCTTCGCCTCAGCATTTTTCTGGCGGAAATGTCATCGGGGGCGGATTAGTGACGCTTTTTAGCAATCAGGTGATTGGCAATTCCGATTTTCTTACAGGGGCTTTTCCTGCCGAGTATGGCAATGCGCTTGCAGCTGTTTTTGATGTGAAAATGCGCACCGGCAATACTTCCCGCTATGAACATACGGCACAAGTGGGCGTATTGGGGCTCGACTTTGCTTCCGAAGGTCCGCTTTCACGTGCCAAAGGTTCTTCTTATCTCTTCAACTATCGCTATTCTACTTTGGGATTACTCAGCGATTTGAAAATCAACAAAACCGGTCAGCGTATTAAGTACCAAGACCTTTCCTTTAAATTGAATTTCCCTACCGAAAAAGCCGGAACATTCTCTCTTTGGGGTATCGGAGGGATTGACAATACTCATAAAGATGCTTTGAGCGCTCCTGCCGACTGGAAAACTGATATCGACCGCGTGAATAACAATTGGGATACTTACGTGGGTACTGTGGGTTTGCGTCACCAAATCACCGCTGGCGAGCGCAGTTTTGTAGAATCACACCTCGCTTTTTCGGGTACTGACGACCGTATTAGCACCGATTACCTTTCCGATGATGCTTCTGTGTTTACCCCCGATAGCCGACTTAAAAAACAAAACGGAACGCTCACTTTGGCGACCTCGCTCACTCATAAACTCTCTCCTTTGGCTACTTTAAAAGTAGGGATTTCATCTAAACAACTCTTCTACAAGTATAACCTCAGCGCTGCACAGGATTATGTGCCTTCCACTTATGCGCGCATCGTCAATTCAGCGGGTAGTACCAACCTTACTGAGGGCTATGCCCAACTGAAATACCAGTTATCGCCTGCCCTTTTGGCTAACGTAGGGTTGCGCACTCACTATTTTGGTTTGAATAAAGAACTCTCTCTTGAAAGTAGAGCAGGATTGGCTTGGAAACTTTCCGACAAACACAGTTTGAGTTTCGGCTATGGCAAACACTCTCAGCCCGAAGATTTGAATGTGTATATGATAGAAGTAGGGGGTGTAGCTGTGAATAAGAATTTGAAGCTGAGCGATGCACATCATTTTGTGTTAGGCTATGACTGGATGCTTACCGATAAATTGCGTTTCAAAGCCGAAGCCTATTATCAATATCTGTGGAATATACCAGGGGAAGAGGGTACCAGCTACTCGCTTATCAATTTGCGACGGGCGCTGTATCTCAACAAAGCACTCGTGAATAATACCAAAGGACGCAATTATGGTATCGACCTTACTTTGGAGCGCTTTTTGGGTGATAATTATTACTATCTCATTACGGGGTCTATCTTCAAATCCGAATATAAAGCGGGGGATAATGTGTGGCGTAATACGCGCTATAACAAAGGTTTTGTGCTGAATGCCCTCTTTGGTAAAGAGTTCTATTTTGCCAATAACCGTAAGGTGCTTGATGTGAATGCGCGTGTGAGTGTAACCGGAGGCGAGCGTTACAGTCCGATTTTGGAAAGCCAATCGTTAGCCCAAAAACGTGTGATATACGATGAAAGTCGGGCTTTTAGCGAGCAATTCCGCACTCTTACCTACGCCGACCTTACTGTGAATTACCGCATCAACCACCGCAAGAGCAGTAGTGTGTTCTCTTTCCAAATGAAGAATATACTCGGAGCGCCTATCTATATCGACCATAATTACAATTACCAAACCGGACAGATAGAGCTTAGCAAAGCTACTTTGGTGATTCCTAATATCAGTTATAAAATAGAATTTTAACTTCTTACCTCTTATCTCCTATCTAAATAAAATGAAAAAATATAATCACCCTATTTTGTTTTTCACCCTTTCCTTTGTGATTCCTTGGGTATTGTGGTTTGTGGTGGCTTATTGGAGTCACCAACCCAAAGCACCTAATGCTTTTTGGACAGGCTTTTTTGAATTGGCAGGCTTGTTAGCGCCTATGGGTGTGGCTACCTACCTCTTTACACGCAATAAGGAACTATTATCCGACCTTAAAGGACGTTTTGTAGGCAAAAATTTGCTCGCCAACCGCTATTTTTGGATTACCCTCTTGTTTTCACCCCTTTCCATTGTGGTGGCACAGCTACTTTCACTCGATTTAGGGCATAGTCTTGACCAGTTTTACATTTCGGGAAAGCCTAGTTTCAGTTCAGCGCCTTTCAACGCTTGGTTTGTACTTTGTTTGGCGCCAGTGGTCGAAGAATTGGCTTGGCATACTTACGGCACTGATGCCTTGCGCAGTAGGTGGACGCTTTTTACCTCATCGGTTATCTTTACCATATATTGGGGGTTATGGCATTTGCCCTTGTTCTTCGTAAAAGATTATTACCAAAGCAATGTACAAGCGGAAGGGTGGATTTATACAGCTAACTTTTTTGTGAGTCTGTTTGCCTTTGTGTTTATCATCAACTGGCTGTATTACAAATCGGGGCGCAACGTGTTGGTAGCCATATTATTCCATTTGGTAGCCAATGTTTCTAACGAAATCTTCGCCACCCACCCCGATAGCAAACTGATACAAACAGGTTTATTCGCCCTACTCGTGGGATATATATTAGTGAAAGAGAGACGATTGTTTTTTAGTAAAGAGTGAAAAGCACGGCATTTGCATTTAAGATAATAGGTTTATACTTTATTAATAAACTACAAAAAATAGTAGGGAATATTAGATGTTTTCTCTTTAAAAAGTTACTTTTGCGGATTGCCCCCTTCCTTTCGGGAAGGGGGAACGGGGGTTAGGCTTTTAAATGTGAACGCCCTGAGTGAAAAGGGAAGGATTTGGTTATTAGTGAATAAATACTTACTTTTGTAGAGCAAAAACACCTTATTTTCTAACATTAGTTAATATGCACTTAGTCTAACATCTCAAAATATTCAATATCAATTATATGAACGCAAAACCAAATCCTGAAAAACTAGGTATAGTAGTATTTTTTGTTATATTTGCTATAATGCTAATTGCCTCCCTAATGTTTATTTTTGAAGGGGGGTGGGGGGCTATTTATATTTTTATCCTTGCATCGGCAGTTAGTATTGTTATAGCATTCCTGTTCTTTACTTACTTTAGTGTGTATTACAAATGGGCACGCTGGGGCTTGGCCGCAGTTATACTATTTACAGCTATTCCGTTGTTAAATTTATTTCATAATGATATTATAGATTATTATTCGGATAAGATAACTCCGAAGAAATACAAGAACTATAATAACTTGTTTAATAGTGTACCTTATCATAAACAAGGCAAGACTATTAGCTTTCTTTCTAAACGCGAAGGTCCTGGGTATGGTAGTACGACTACTGTTGTTTTCTTGAATGATAAAAATGAACTTATCTTGATAGAAGGAGCTGAAAGACTCTATAAATATGATACTTATGGCAACCTCATTGCCGAATACTACATTAGGCAAGGATATTACGCAAATGATGTGATGAAGAGCTGTTACTTTGACTCGCGTAATAACAAATACCTTACTTGGGCTATTGATGGTGATACTGTACCAAAACCTATAACTTTTTTAAAAGAATCTGAACAATGGAATGATAGTGAAAGTGAAGCTTTTTTTGAAGAAATGAAACAAACAACTGATGCTTTTTTTATTGATAATGAAGGCTATATATACCGAAAAGAACCCGAAAATAAGCAGTTAAATGATTTGAAGGTTATTTTCTGCAAAGACAATGAGTGGTACTATTTCTTTCTTCCGTTTAACAGAAAATATGAAGAACGCGATGAATATGATTTTCTGCGAGGTCTTATCTCTAAAAATAAAGTAAAAAGCTTTATGAATTTTGAAGAATGGGAGACTACCAAACGTGATAGTAAGCAACGTAAAGGCATACAACTGCAATATATAGCTAATAATAACAAAGATTTTTACTACGATTTGGTAATAGATAAGGTTACTTTTAATATAAGTGATTATAGAGAAACGGAAACTAACCTACATTTGCCTACTACTTATTTCACTACTCCAACAGAAACTATGGAGGTTTTTGCTCACCTGAAACTCTATAGTAATAAGAATTTGCACTATAAACTGTTTAATGATAGAGGTAGAACTTACATCATTAAGGATGAATAATAGGAGAAAAAGAATTAAAATAAACTAATGAAAACCCCGCTGGCGCAAGTCACATACTCGCTTGCAGGTATTCAGCGACTTTAGCTCGTGCCTATTATCCCCCCCTCAACCTGCCAAGTAGCTCAATGCAGAAGAAGCAAAACCTAATTAATAAAAACAAGAAAAATTAATGATAATGAAATTCAACATCAAAAAGAACCAACGATTCCGTCTATTCAGTTTTTCTGGAATCCTGATAATAACAATAATATTTTTAAGTTCTAGTTGTAATACACGTCTATTTCACTGTCCCATTCCTGTGGGGAGAAACTATTATTCATTAGAAGGAGATGGAGCTCGCCCTATAGATCCTTGCTTTTGGTTAGCATATCCTACTCCTTACCAATTGCAAAAAGGAGATAATATAGATACAACAGCTATATACATAAATAAGGATAGAGGTTATGATTATAATAGGAAACCTTATGTTGTATTTTTACGTTTTTTTGCTAATGGGCGTTGTGCTTCTGGACAGCCTTATGGAGATTCTTTACAATATAATGCCCCCTCAAAACAATGGACAGCTGGTTATTATAAGATGCATAACCCCAACAAGGTTGAATTAGAAGAATTTGTAGCTCATTCGCCAACATCAGCTCGTTATGACGAAAGAATGGGAGTGATAAGAGGTGATACAATCTATGTTTTTAGTAGATTTCGTAGAAAAAAGACTCCTATACCTCCTGCTAATTATAAAAAATGGACAAGAGACAAAGAAGATTTTTGTTGTGCTATGTATATCAAACAAAAAGTAGATACCCTTACAGGTACTCCTGATTGGTAAACCCCGCGCTGGTGCAATCCGCGTGGGCAATATAAGAATGAACAGAACATTATAATACAATTAAACAAAAATGAAAGATTTATGAAATTACAAAGAATCATTATTACTATATCACTTATTACCTTATTATTTGCTTGTAATCCAAGTGAGAATTACTTAAAAAGCCATAAAGTTTTCCTATACTCTAAGGAAATTGTTCAAGAAAAGAAGTATAAAATTAGTGTTAAAGAAGCTAATGATTTATATGTCAAATATTTATATGATAATAAAAAAAGCAAGGATTTAGATTATGATGAAACGCTTCTTTCTCCAACCCTAATTATTGATGATCATTATGTATATTCTTTTCAGAATTTAGTTATGCAAAGGGTAGCCGTTTTTGGTATTTGGATAGATGCCAATACAGGAGAAATAACTACTAATGATGAGTCTATATGGTTAGAAGAAAAAGATATTGTTTCTTTTAAAAAATAAATACCCCCTCAACCTGCCAAGCAGTGCAAAATAAACTAATAGATATAAACAAATTAAAATTATATGAAATACTTTTTATTTATATTGTTATCGAGTTTTTTGTTTTGTTGTAATAACAAACAAAATAGTGAAGGGAAGTTGCTAAAGGAAACTTCCTCCCAAACCTCTTCTGCTCAAACAAAGGAAATAAAGCAAGAGGAAGAAATTGACAATGAAGTATTGACAATGAAGAAAGATAAAACATTAGAAGATGATTTGTTGATACTTAAAAATGTAGCTTTTTGTAAATGCTAATGTATAGATTTTTACAACAGTAAGAAACTTGAACTATACATAGATTCTCTTAGAGTAAAAGAATTAAAGTAAGCTATGTGCGTTTTTTTATCTAATAATAAACTACTTTTGTAGTGTTAAATTATATTGTGATTATGAAGAAAGAAAGAGCGGGTATTATTCATTTTCTCACCCAAGAAGAAGGCGGACGACAGCACCCACCTATATGTAAAGTCTATTATCCTACCACTCATATTGCGCAATTGGAGCAGCCTCATTGGAGTATCGTAATTACCTTTGACGAGCCTATAAAAGAAGGAATGTATAGTGCTTTGTGCAAAGTCAGATTTTTATTTGAGCACGCCCCGCAATATATTTTGGACGAACTGGAAGAAATGGAGGTCTATGAAGGGGCAAGATTGGTAGGAAAAATCGTATTTGAATAATGAAAACACTATTAAAAAAATTACCCTACCTACTGATATTATTTCGGTTTTTGTTAGCCCCTACTATTCTGTGGGTGGCGTATAAGGCAGAAGAACCCACCGCAAGACTATGGATAGTAGTTTTTATCGTTTTAGGACTATTGTCGGATATCTTCGATGGGATTATTGCGCGCTATATGGGGGTCTGCACTGTGGCAATGCGACGAATGGATAGCCAAACAGATTTGATATTTTGGCTGTGTGTGGGCGTGGCTTGTTATCATCTCAACCCCACTTTGATAGCAGCCTATCGGTATGAAATTATTGCCCTTTTTGTAATGGAAGGACTCTGCTACGGGGTGAGCTTTTGGCGATTTGGCAAAGAAACTTGTACACACGCTTTTCTTTCCAAACTGTGGGGCGTATGCTTATTAGTAGCTTTTATCTCGCTCATCGGCTTTGGTTATGGAGGTTTCCCCTTGCTCTTGGCGGTCTATTGGGGACTTTTCTCGCAATTGGACGTCATTCTTATCATTTTGTTACTACCCAAATGGCAGAACGATATCCCGAGTAGCTACCACGCTTATCTGCTGAGAAAAGGAAAAGAAATTAAGAAACACAAGTTGTTTAATTAACAAATGAAAACAGAAAAAATATTATTAGCAGGAGCGACCGGCTATTTAGGTCAGTATATACTGGCTGAGCTCCTAAAAAAAGAATACCCTACCCGTATTGTGGTGCGCAATAAGGCAAAAATAGCACCCGCCCTACTCACGCACCCGCTATTGGAAGTCGTAGAAGCCGAAGTAACCCAACCTGACACCCTACAAGGCGTATGTAAAGGGGTGCATAAGGTGATTTCAACTGTAGGGATTACCCGCCAAAAAGATGGACTTACCTATGAGCAGGTAGACTTCCAAGCCAACAAGAACCTACTTGATGAAGCCTTACGCGAAGGAGTACGTAAGTTCATATATGTATCCGTATTCAAAGGAGAAGCCATGCGACATATAGCCATTGGAGCCGCTAAAGAACGTTTTGTTGATGCTCTTAAGGCTAGTGGATTAGACTATTGTATCATACGCCCCAGCGTTTTCTATAGTTATATGACTCTATTTTTCAAAATGGATAAGAAGGACATAATACACCTATTTGGCAAAGGACAATATACCATGAATCCCATTCATGGGGAAGACTTGGCTGAGGTCTGTGTCGCCCAATTGGAGCGTTACGAACGGGAAGTCAATGTAGGAGGAGCTGAGATTTTTACACAAACGGAGATGGCTCATTTGGCTTTTGAGGTACTCCATAAACCTGCCAATATAATTTATTTGCCTGACTGGGTACGGCGTTTGATCCTAAAAATGGGCAAATACCTCCTCCCTAAAAGTATCTATGGTGCTATGGAATTTGTCCTTACCATTATGGCAATGGATGTTGTAGCTCCTATGCAAGTAGGCAAACATCGGTTAAAGGCGTTTTTTGAATCTATAAATTCATCAGCTGATAGATATTATCTAAAACGATTAAAACAGAGTGGAGAATTTGAGTATTCTCTAGGGGCTAATGCTGAAGAAATTAAGCATATAGAAGAGGAATTGGGCATATTGCTTCCTGAAGTATATGTAAATTTTCTTTCAGAATGTGGTTCCTGCAACTATGGCGATGTGTATATCAATGGTATTTACAAAGAAAAAGACAGTATATCTTATCCTATTGTGGAACTAACTAAACAACTAAGAGACGATTTACATCTCTCAGAGGATTTTATCGTACTACATTACGAGGTGGACGATTTCCTAACCTTATATAAAGTTTCTAATGGGGTACGCCTAAAAGATGCGAAGGTCTTCGAAGCAGAGGTATTTTGCAATGATAAAGGGGAATTTGAAATAGACAAACCTACTCCTATGTTTGATTCTTTTGAGGAATATTTTGAAGACTTTTTAGACTTAGCAGAAGAAGATTAACCCAATGAAAATAGAAAAGATATTATTAGCAGGAGCGACCGGCTATTTAGGTCAGTATATATTGGCTGAGCTCCTAAAAAAGAATACCCTACCCGTATTGTGGTGCGCAATAAGTCAAAAATAGCACCCGCCCTACTCACTCACCCGCTATTGGAAGTCGTAGAAGCCGAAGTAACCCAACCCCAAACCTTACAAGGCGTATGCAAAGGGGTGAGCAAAGTAATTTCAACCGTAGGGATTACCCAACAAAAGGACGGACTTACCTACGAACAAGTGGATTATGGAGCTAACAAAAACCTCCTCGATGAGGCTTTGCGCGAAGGCGTGCAGAAATTTGTGTACGTATCGGTATTCAAAGGTGAAATGATGCGACATATCGCTATTGGGGCTGTCAAAGAGCGTTTTGTAGATGCTCTTAAAGTCAGTGGCTTAGACTATTGCATTGTGCGACCCAGCGGTTTTTACAGCGATATGGGTAACTTTTTAAAGATGGCAAAAGGGGGAAAAGTGCGTTTGTTTGGCAAAGGACAATACGCAATGAACCCCATTCACGGCGAAGATTTAGCCGAAGTGTGCGTGGCACAATTAGAAAGTGCTGAAAAAGAAGTGAATGTAGGGGGTGCTGAGGTCTTTACGCATACCGAAATTGCCCGCTTAGCTTTTGAAGTGTTGCACAAACCTGTGAAAATAACCTATTCACCCGACTGGTTACGACGTTTTATTTTGAAAATAGGCAAATATTTGATGCCAAAGAGCGCTTATGGTACTGTAGAGTTTGTTTTCACTGTAATGGCAATGGATTCGGTAACCCCTCTAAAAGTAGGAAAACACCGATTGAAGGCGCATTTTGAAGCGATAAAAGATTGTTAATCAAAAAAATAATTGTATATTTGCCAAAAAATAGAAAGATATGAGAACTACAAATTATAATATGATAAATTACAATGTAAGTATTCCTGAGGCAGAAGTGCCTATTTTTGAGTCTCTTTTCAAGAAGTACAATGTGATTGTAGAGCCAGTGAATATAGTAGCTGAACCTATTGAGGAGTATGTGCCCAACAAAAAAACCATTGAATCTATTGAAGAAGGCGATATGTTAGTAGCAAAATATAAAAAAGGACTTGTAAAAGGCTATACCAACGCAAAGGAAATGCTAAATGATATTTTTACTAACCGGAAATTATAAAGGTTGTATGGAGTGCCATATAGAACCTGATTTGCTATTGATTTGGAAGCAATATGAAGAAGAAAAGTTGATCACACTAAACAGAATAGGCACACATTCTGAGCTATTTAGTTGATGATATAAGAAACAAAAATCCCCTTGTATTTTAATACAAGGGGATTTTTTATTAGGGCAAACAGGAAGTGAATAGTGAAAAGTAAGGGGAGGTTTTTTATATCTTGAGAATTAATATATTAAAACTACCACTCTAATATTTTTAGAAAAATACTCTAAAAATATTTGTTATTTAGAGATAAAGTCTATATTTTTGCAGGGTTAATAAATCGCAAAAACTATGAATAGATCACCGCCTTTTTAGTGTTTCTCTATGTGTTACAACTATTTGTATAACAGTAAATTTAAACAAAATGAAGACTTATATACAACCTAATGAAATGGCACAGCAGGAGTATTTTGATAGGCTCCACCAGCAACGTGCCCTCGAAGTATTGGCTCAAGCAAAAAAAATGCAACGCCCCTCACGCTTCTTGCCTCACCATATTAGCGGTTTAGGCAGAAGTTTGCAAGAGCTAAAACACTTTGGCAGAACTATCAACAACAACAACAATTAGCAGTATAATGAAAACAACAATGAAATCTAAAGGCAACGGGAGTCGGGAGACTTGCCGTCGCAACCAACTACTGCGCTACCAAGCGGTAATGAATGAGTTCAACGCTCACGATGCGCGTTATATCCCTATTACGGTAATTTGGCGAGAGTTTATCTATCCTAAATTCTTTATTTCGCGCAAAACGCTTTATCATATCCTCAATATTGATGTAGAGCAGGAATTGAAAAATTTAAACCTTTAAACAACAATGGTTGTTCAGTCCTCGCCTGAACAGCCATTTTTTTAAACTTTTCACCACATATCCAGCTGTGAGACCCTGCTGGGCTTTACTTCTCACTTCTCACCTTCTGTTCCCATTGCCAAGCCGAGCGCATTGCATCGTCTAAAGAACTTTGGGCTTTCCAACCGAGTACGTTATTAGCCTTATCAGTGTTAGCATAAGCAGCGGTGATATCACCTGCGCGTCTACCTACAATTTGGTAGTTCAATTTCTTGCCCGATACCCGTTCAAAACTTTGGATAACTTCCAAAACAGTACTGCCTTTCCCTGTTCCTATATTGAAGACCTCATAGTTTTCAGTATTCTTGCTTTCTAACAAACGTTGAAGCGCAATCACGTGAGCTTTCGCCAAATCCACTACGTGAATATAATCGCGAATGCAAGTGCCATCGGGGGTAGGGTAGTCGCCACCGAAAACCGAGATTTTCTCGCGCAAACCTATAGCCGTTTGGGTGATATAAGGCACTAAGTTCTGAGGTACGCCTAAGGGCAGTTCGCCTATTTCAGCCGAAGGGTGTGCCCCAATAGGGTTAAAGTAGCGCAAGGCAATCGCATTGAGCGAAGGAGTAACCTTGCAAGTATCGCCGATAATCTCCTCACTGATTTGTTTGGTATTACCATAAGGTGATTCGGCTTTTTTCACAGGAGCATTCTCAGTGATAGGCAACTCATCTGCCTGACCGTATACGGTGCAAGACGAACTGAAAATGAAGTGTGCTTTGGGCAACTTGCTCAGTTCTTGCAAGAGGTATACAAGGCTGGTAAGGTTATTTTCGTAATACAAAAGCGGTTTCTCCACGCTCTCACCTACTGCTTTAGAGGCAGCAAAGTGAATCACCCCTTGCACATCGCGATGACGCTTGAAGAAATCTTGTACATCGGCTTTGTCGCGGAGGTCGAATTTCTCGAAGAGAGGCTTTTTGCCAGTGATTTTAGTAATGTGTTCTAACACGCTTTCTTGGGCATTGGAAAGGTTATCGATAATAACCACGTCAAAGCCAGCGTTTTGCAATTCTACTACAGTGTGAGAGCCTATAAAGCCCAATCCACCGGTTACTACTATTTTTTTCATTTGTTTATTAATTGAGTCACATTTATTATTTAAGGCTGATACAGATGTACTGTCCATATTGATTGTATTTATCTATATCTTCAAATAGACTAATATATGCGTAAAAAACTTTGGCATATAGTTTTCCATTACTACCCATAAACCTTTCTACTTTTCCCTCTTTATCATACATAACAATCCATTTAGTAAAAGTAGTTGAAAATACTTTCTTTATTTTATTTGTTTCATCAACATTATAAAGTGAAAACTCCATAACTTTTTCGGGATCAATATCATCAAGGGTTATAAAATGCTGTTTATCGGGGGTGATATAAGGATAGCCAGATAAGATAAGTTTTCTACCTGTGGTTTTATCAACCAAGGCACACCCCCAACTATCATAGTACATAGCACTAATAAGATATTGGTTTAGAGGAGGTATTTCACCCATATAAGAATGAAGGCTATCAAGATAAGTAATATATTTTTGTTTGCATTCTTCGCAAGGCAATCGTAGTTTCCCTTTTACCGGTTTGATGACATTGGTAGTATCTAAAAAATCAACAGCGTTTGCTTTTTCGGTGAGATATTCGTCTTTAGTCACAAAGCGAATGCTTATTTTCTTTAATGGTTTCTTGTCTTCAGTAGTAATCAGGTCTTTGTAATTGAGTTTAATCTGGCTAATATCGCCAGTTTGCACTTGCTTTATAAAAACTTTTTCCCATTGCCACATAGTTACATTATTTCCACTAGGCGTCTTGTATTCCCTTTGAATGTTATACTTTATGGCGTACCAATACATAAGTTCTTCTATGACCTCCACTTTTTCTCCGTAAGGTAGTTTGCCAAGACGAGTACTTTTATCATCAGCTCCCTCGTAAAACTCAATGCCATCACGAGTGGTAACAAATACTTTCTTGATAGTGGGTGTTTCATAATCAATAGGATTGCCTATTTTTTCATCTTCAGAGTTTATATTCTCAGCTGAATTCTCCTCTTCTGTATAAATCTCATCAGCTGTTTTGCTTGTCTCTTCTTGGGTAGTAGAGGATGAGAAATATTCACAGCTGCTGAATAAACAACAACTGATGAATAAAATTAGTAATAAGCGTGTATGTGAATAATTGTTATAGGGGTTCACAAGTGTTAATTATTGTGAGTTTATAGTTCATTGAGCAAATCGTCTAAATCAATAGCTTCTTTTTTACCAGCACGTATGTCGTCAGCCTCTTTTAACGCTTTAAAAAAACGTTTTTTGAGTTCTTTTTGTTCATTAAGTACAACATTTGATTTTGTACTATTTTTTTTTAGTTTTAGTAATCGACACAAAATCAAGATTCTTAACGAATTCTATAAATGATAAAGCTTGCGGACTATTGTCTATGGTGATTGTGTAAGTCATTTGTTTTTATTTTATCGCTACAAAATTACAAAAAAGAAAATGATTGGCAATAAAGTAGCTTGTTTTTTATGTTATTTCTTGCCTATTTTCATTACCATTTCTTCAAAATTTTCTCTCGGTACGATAGCTTTGTTGCGCACACGGGTGCGATAGTTGTAAATCGTATTGGTGGAATAGTGCAAGAAAGTGGCTATTTTAGAACTATCGGTGATACCTAAGCGGATAAGGGCAAAGATGCGCAACTCGGGGGTCATTTCGTGAGGTTTGGGGGCAAAACGCTCGTCTTCGGCTAATAGAGCGTTGAACTCGGTGATAAAGTGGGGGAATAGATGCAAGAAAATATCGTCGAACAGCTTGTAGAACTCTTTCAGCTCTTGCTCTATCATCTCGGTAGAGCGGAGCACTTTGTTGAGTTCGTCCCAATTGCGGTCTTTTGCTTTTTTGGTAAGCATTTTTTGATATTTTTCTAATTTGCTGATGTACACCGAACACAAGTTGAAAAACTCGCCTATATAGGCTTCTTTTACTTCGTTGCTTTCGTTGAGTTGGGTTACTACCTCACGCAGGTGTTCGTTGAGTTGCTCTAAATCTTGGTTTTTGTGGTAGAGTTCCTTGCGTATTTTGGCGATGCGCTTCATTTGGCGGGTAACCAATACTACGGCAATGATGAGGAAAACGGCGAACAACCCTACTAACAGCAGGGCGTTACGCAATTTGGTATTCTGACTGTGAATGCGTTCCTGATAGGCTTTTTCGATGATGGGGAAAATCTTCATCACCTCATCGGAACGCAGTTGAGCGTTGCAAAAAGTAGCGTCTTCCATCGCCGATTTGATGCAAGTGTAAGCATTTTCTACTTCGCCTAATTGAAAGAGCGCTGAGGCAAGTTCAAGCATCGAGGCGTTTTCTTTAATAGCATCTTTGATGTCGCAACTCGCCGAAATAGCAAAGTATTCTATTTGTTTAGGGACATTCTTTTTCTTTTTGTAGAGCGTGCCGAGCACATAGCCTAATACGGCTTTTTCGTGTTCATCGGTGTGCATTAGCGCAAAGCGGTCGAGGAGGAGTTTTTCGGCTTCGTCATACCTGCCGGCATCGGTGAGCACACCGGCATAGAGGAGGATATAGTGAGTGGAATTCTTATCAACTAAATTGAGGAGGAGGTCGCGATAGGCATCGCTTTTGGCGATATAGGTTTTGGCATCGGGATTGTTGAAAGCATAGTTGTTGTAGAGGTTGAGGTAGCAGTTATAGTACTGAATGAGCTGAGGTTCTTGCAGTTGTTCTTTATCAATAGCCCTGAGCAGATCGGCAGCATCTAAGTAGTTGCCCGAAATGATGTAGAGAGAGGCAAGGGAAAGGCGGGAATCGTTTTGGAGGTCGGTTTTTTGGAGTTCTTCAGCGATGCGGATATTCTCTTTCACGTAGTACACCGCCGAGTCGGATATATAAGTTTTAAACTCGTCGAAGAGGCGTTGGTTGATAGCATAACGTTGTTCAGCAGAGGCATTGGGCACTCGTAACAAGTCGATAGCTTCCTTTATTTTGCGTTCTTTTTGCTGGGTGTAGTTATCTTTCTGTTTGATAAGTGCAGTGAGGTTGTGAATGAGCTTTTGATTTTGCGCCATTTGAGCCAAAGCGCAGTAGGGGAGTAGTAGGAGGGTTATGATAAGGCTTTTGTACTTCATTTTCAAACATTAATTTTCAGAGGCAAAAGTAAGAAAAATTTGTCAATTTGCCAATTAGAGAATTAGATTTTAGTTTCCTATTCTATATGTTTGATTTCCTATTCTCAATAATTGATATTGCAAATGTTTATGGCTATACAGACTTATCCACCCAAAAGTTTCTATAGTTTCGGTATCATTTTTAAAGTAATAGGTAGGTAGGGTGCGAAGTTCTTCTTGAGATTTTACAGTTTTGAAACGAGTTTTTAGATGATAGGTAAGTGAAGGTTTCACAATATGATAATACAAAATGGTAGTATAGTCAAAGTTATCTCGGTAGGTTTGTACGTACTGCGGACGTATATAGTTGCGAGTTAAGCTTTTTTCTTGTTTAGGAAAACGTTTTTCATCGAATAGTTCAGGGTAATTGTACTGGGTTTTTAGGGTGTCTTTGCCAAAGGAAGCACGTTCTATATCGGTGTAGAAATATTGCCATTTGTCGTCTTTTAAGAAAAAGACTTTATTCTGTTCTCCCTTTACTATTTTAAAACAAGAGGCTTTAGTTTTCACATTGTTTTCAAAAAAGTTTTGTTGCTGTACTGGCGTCCATTTTTTAGATGCTTCGATAAAGGTCATTGGTAGGAAATTTTCATCATCGTTTAGGAAGAATGTGCTATAGGTATTTTTATCTATATTGATTACATAATCATCTAAAATATAAGCAGCTTTTTTATGGTCTCTATCAGTTGCAATATCCATTGATTGTTGATAGCCTAAGGTGTCGAATTTCAAAATATAAGAAGATATTCTATCATCTTGAACCATAACCACTTCATTTCGGCGATTGAGAAAACAACTTGTTAAATCTTCCGATTCATTAGTAGGAACTTCGTGAATACAATTTCCTCCTTCTTGGGCGCAAACAGATATTTCATAGTCTAAATCTTCATAATCTCTGTAAGCTATAGGCAAGTTTTTTTCTGCTCTCAGTTTAGAGAAAGAAACGTCTAATTCGTCCATTATCCACGCAAAAAAAGCAATGGTGCAACCTATCGCTATAACGGAGGATATTTTGTGCTTGCAGCAGATAGCATAGAATGTCCATGTCCCTAAAATCAAGGGGATAGGGAGAAAAAGAAACCACGCTTGTGTATATAAGCCTGTGGCAAACTGATTGACAAGGAAGATAAAGAAAGCAGAAAAGACAATGCCAGCGATTAGTGCAGGGAAAAAGAGGTCTTTTTTCATAGTATTTTATTTTTAAAGGCAAAAATAAGGAAAATTTGTCAATTTGCCAATTTGTCAATTAACAAATTGGTAAATTTGTTTGGTGGGTACAAAAAAATGTATTATCTTTGCCCCATAAAATAAAAAAGAGATAGGGCGGAGGTGGTCAGACCTCCACCCATTCACCTTACAATAACCTAAATTTCTTTAAAGAAAATTTAATAATTAAAATAAGGGATTTGCATTTAAAGTACAGTTTTATTTGTATATCTCTTTTTTTATTGTGTAAAGACCTTGCTAGCTTTACATCCAGCACTGTCGACTTTCAACAGCGTGCCAAAAGTACAACAGAAAAAGATTTTTCACAAAAAATTAACATTTAAAAAGCTGCTAAGCACGTCGCTTAGCAGCTTTTTTTCACTATTATATTACTGTAATTGCTATCGTTTTTTTAATCCTTTGGCTTGTGCCTTATCGGTGAGGGGGTACAAACTAATGGCATAACCCCCGCCTGCTACTGAGTGCAGGGTGAGTTTGCTCTTGTTGGTTACCAATACTTTTTGAATGGTATAGGCTTGCGGATTGGTTTGATAGTTGGCATCTTTGGCATCGGCGTAGATAGTGGCTACATAAGTAGTTTTGGGCTCTAAGAAACTGAAATGAATCTTGGACGTAAAATCCTTGCCGGCAGTATTGCCTACAAACCAATTGCGAGTGCCTTTGGCTTTGCGTGCCACAGTGATATATGCCCCTGGTTCGGCTTCTAAATAGTGGCTTTCGCTCCAATCGAGGGCAACTTCTTTGATAAACTGAAAAGCATCGGGAAAACGGCGGTAGTTCTCAGGCAGGTCGGAAGCCATTTGTAGCGGACTGCTCATCGTTACATACAATGCCAATTGGTTTGCCAAAGTGGCATTGCAGTGTGAATGGTTGTTGGGGTTGTTCTTGCTGATGTCCATTTCAAACACGCCAGGGGTATAGTCCATTGGTCCGCCAATAAGTCGGGTGAAGGGCAACACGCACACGTGATTGGGCTTGCTACCGCCAAAGGCTTGGTATTCACCTCCGCGCGCCGACTCGTTACCTATAAGGTTAGGATAGGTACGACACAAACCCGTAGGGCGCACTGCCTCGTGTGCATTCACCATAATGCGGTAGTCGGCAGCTTTTTTAATAGCATAAAGGTAGTGATTGTTCACCCACTGACTGTAATGGTTTTCGCCTCGCGGAATGATATTGCCCACATAACCGCTTTTTACAGCGGGGTATTCGTATTTGTTCATCAGCTGATAGGCTTTGTCCATAAAACGCTCGTAGTTGCGGATAGACGAGGAGGTTTCGTGGTGCATAATCATCTTAATTCCCTTACTTTTAGCGTATTGGTGAATAGCTTCGATATCAAAATCGGGGTAAGGTGTTTGGAAGTCGAATACCAAATCTTTAGAGTGTCCAAACCAATCTTCCCACCCTATGTTCCAACCTTCTACCAGTACGCCATCAAAACCATTTTCGGCGGCAAAGTCGATGTATTTCTTCACATTCTCGGTAGTAGCCCCGTGCTTGCCGTGGGGTTTGAGGGTGGTGTAATCGGTTTTACCGATATGCACACTGGGCACATCGTAAGTATACGACCATTCTTTCATACCGGTAATCATTTCCCACCATACCCCTACGTACTTCATCGGGTGAATCCACGAAGTATCAGCCAAAGCGCAAGGCTCGTTGAGGTTGAGGGTGATATCCGAAGCTAAAATATCGCGGGCATCGTTGCTTACAATCACTGTGCGCCAAGGCGTTTGGGCAGGGGTTTGCATATAACCTTTGGCACCGTTGGCATCGGGGGTAATCCACGATTGGAACACGAAGGTCTTATCGTTGAGATTGAGGTGCATCGCCCCGTAGTTCACCAAAGCAGCTTCGTGCAGGTTGATATACAAACCATCGTCAGTTTTGAGCATTAAAGCGGTTTGTACACCCGTATCCGAAAAGCCTGTTTGTGCTAAATTTGCCTGACGCCCTTTTTGGTTGATCGCGCGTATTTCGGAGAGGCGCGACTGCTGATAATCGTACTCTTGGGTATCGTAATCCCCTGGTATCCACCACGCTTGGTGATCACCCGTCATTGCAAACTCGGTGCGTTCTTCTTTAATCACAAAGTAAGGCATTTGCTTTTGTTCGGGGAACTCATAGCGGAAGCCCAATCCGTCGTCAAACAATCTAAAACGCAGGTTCATTTCTCGGTGGGTGTCCTTCTGTTTGAGGCTCACCAATAGCTCGTTGTAGTGATTGCGAATGTTTTGGCTTTCGCCCCATACGGGTTGCCAAGTTTCATCAACGGTTGTATTTTGGGTATTCACCACTTCAAAGTTATGGTAGAGAGAGGTGTTTGCCCCCTCTTTTTTGGTGATTTCAGCACCAAATTTCACTTCATTGGAGCTAAATAGTTCAATACCTAATCTACTCGGTTTAACTACTTCTTTTCCCTTGTAAAAAAGCGAATAGGTAGGAGTGCCTTCCGCGTTGAGTGAAAAAGAGAGTTTCAGCGCTTTGTTAGGCGAAAATAACTCCTGCGCTACTGCTGTAGCACAGGAGAGGATAGTTATTGTTATGAAAGTAAGAAATCTCATAAATTAGCAAATTTATTAATTAGCAAATTAGCAAATTTGGTATGAGCCATATAGGCATTTTTAATTTTCTAATTTGTGGATTGTCCCCTTATTCACTTACTCACAATTCTTGTGTATATACTCAGTTATGAGCCTTCGCTTGCTTCCCCGAAAGGGGACAATTCTTAAAAGTAAAGGGAATAATCTCCGAAAATAAAAATTAAAATTGTATTTATAGAAATAAAACAGTATCTTTGTCTCGAATTTAAAATCTATTCCTTATGAAAAATACTATTTTTTACACACTTATTACCTTGTTGTTTTTGCTTTCTTGTAAAAAAGAAAAACCTGAATTTGAAATTCAAAAGAGCTATCACACTTTTGTGATTGATGGACATTTAGAGGAATGCTCTTTTCGGATGTTTACAGGTGTCTTCGAAACAAAATGTTATAGGGTTACTGATGAATCTAACAAAACTTTCAGGCTCGCCGAAGGAGATTTAGAATTCAATACTTATGAAGCGGGTTATCGTTATACTGTAAAAGTACTTCGCGAACAAAAAATTCTTAACCGAGAACCCTATCAAGATGAGACAAATCCACCTCACTATACTGTTTTAGAGGTTTTAAAGAAAGAAAAACTATAAGTATAATTAGCCTATTTTATTAGTTAGCAGATTAGCAAATGAGAAAATTTGCTAATCTGCTAATTTTTTCATTAATACTCTATCACCACCATATCCCAATAGCTGAGGGAGGGGAGGGTGAAGGTGATTTGGTTGTTGTTATAGGTAAATTCTACCACACGGGGAGCACCGCCAAAGAGGTCGGGGGTAGCGAACCACACTTTTTTGGGATGTACAGTTACAGCAACAGTAGTTTTAAGGTCAGTTACTGTAGTAGGTTTCTTTTGAGTACCGTTGGTATCACGCCAGTCCATAGAGGTTACCCCGTTGAAATTGATAAGATGCACTATATCCTTGCCGTTCACGGTTTTGGTGAGAGCCGCCACTTTATCCTTCGCTGCAGGCCAAGCCGCTATTGTAGCATTTTCGGCAGTTACCTGCGCTGAGGTATAGCTACCGCCGTCGCGCAAGAGGTTTTGGTAAGCCACCAAGAAATCGTAGTAGGTGATGAGTGCTTTTTTGAGGTCGGCTTTCATTTGAAGGTTTTTGTTAGGGAAATACTCATTGGCGAGGTAGTGTTCGCCTATCTCTAAATGAGCCCCTCCAAAGGCAAAAATCACGGCATTGGTGAGCAATACGCCAGCTTCGTTTACAAAACCTGCATTCTTAGATTTTTCGTAATCCATATAGGCAGCCAACACGGTTTTGAGTTGGTTATTGCTACGATTGTAGTTGTCAAGGATAATTTTTGCCAACTGGTCGTAGGTTTTTTCGTCCCATACTTCGGTATAAAGAAAATCCACTTTATTGGTACCTGCAATTTCAGTTTGACCATATTGCCCTACCGCGTTCATTACAAGGCGCTTGTTAGGGTGTGCGCTTTTCATCGCATTGATAAACGAAGCGTATTGAGGCAAGAGGTCTACGCTATTGCCATTGTAATCGTACACCGTGCCACGCCCTCCGAGTTGGTCGATATGATAGCCATCGAAACCAAAAACGGCATAAACATCGCTGTTGCGTCCTGCTAAGTAGTTTTGCCAGTGTGCATTACCAGGGTTGGTGAGGTAGATACTACTGCGGGCAAAGTCGCCTAACAGGTGTGCATCTTTCTCTTTGTGTTGGTTGTCTTTGTAGAGAAACCACTCTTTGGCAACCCCATCGGCTTCCGCATTTTTGAGCGCCCCAAAAGCTAAATTGTAGAACATCGCTTTCATACCCTTGCTATGAGCAGCACTGATATAGCCACGTACAGTAGAAAGAAAAGTGGGGCGTTTGAAGAGGTCAGGCCACTCATTAGCAGGGTTTTGAGGGGTACCGGCCAGCGGTTTGTGGTGGTCGTACATCCAGTCGTAGAACTGAATACCATTGATGTGACAGCGATTCATAAAGTCGATGTTCTTCTCGATAGGCTCGTTTTTGCCGTAAGAGGACAAGAAGCCGTAGCGAGGGAATTTTGTCCAATCGGAAGATACATCCACAGCGATACTGCCGTAAGTATTTTGTTTACCGCCTGCTTCTTGGTATATTTCCACCAAATAACCTCGATAGTCATCGGCAGGGGTTACCCATTGCCAAGAGGTGGAGGTAAGAGGTTCTTCTTTAATGATTTCGCCTAAGTGAGAGTAGCGCACTTTGTAGGAACCAGAAGGCATACTCGCCAAGGTGAAGCGCACCGTGCTACCAGGGGTATAGACCGCCTTATCGGTGCTGATGTCTATTTTCAAATAAGTTTCGCCATAAGTAATAGGGTTGTTGCTGGGCGTATCATTCTTCTCGCAAGAGAAGAGGCTGAGCGTAGTGGCGAAGAATAAAGTATATAAAGCTTTCATTTTCAATTAATAATTATTCCTCTCTCCCGTTCCCTCTCTCCTTGGGAGAGAGGGGCAATCCGCAGATGCGAACGGAAAGGAGGGTTGTTTAACACGTATAAAGATGTTTTGTTCTTGAACTCTCTTAAACTCCCTCCCCTTGGGGGAAGCCAGCGAGTGCACACAGCTGGGTATGTGGAGACTTTTCAACTTACTGCTTTTTGATTATCACCTTTTGGGTGAGTTGGTTGAGGGTGATTTTGTAGGTGCCTGCTTCAGTGATTTTCCACTTATTATCGGGGTTAGAGCCGTGGGCGCTGAAAATCATAGGTTCTTCTACACCGGCGGGTGCTTTATCAGCTTTAGCAGCTAAGAACCAGTCGCCACCCCAATCGCTTTTCTTGTCGCAAGAGAATTTGAGTTCGCCTGCTTTCAAGTCGCCTTCCCACGTAAAGACATTAGGATTGCTGCTATCGACAGTCATAGCAATAGGATTGTTGATATCCCAACCAGCATCGGTAGCGCTACCAATCATATACATTCCTGCATAAGGGGTGAAAGGCACAATGTCAATCTTCATCGTACGAGTGTTGAGCGTAATCTTGTAAGTGCCAGCTGCAATTTTCCATTTGTAATCGGGGTCGCCTGCCCATTTCTTCACAGGGAGGTCGCTACCTTCAGCAGTATTATTTTCTTTAGGACGGAAAAATACTGCTGACCAATCACCTTCTTTAGTACCTATTTTGAACTCACCCCCATTGCCTAAATCGGCATTGTAGTGGAACACAAAGGGGTCGGCAGGGTCTACAGTCATTTTCTTGAAGCTCCAACCAGTAGGTTCACCTACGAACCACAACTCGGTATATTCAGGCGCTTCGCCTTTGGTGATGCTTATAGTGAGGTTGATGAGGTTCACTTTTACGGTATAGACACCACTTTCGGCAATTGTAAATTTCTCATCACTATTGTCGGCATCGGTTTTGCGGAAGTGCAACTCACTATTATTGCTACCTTTGCCATACGATGGTATAAACTGACCTTTGGTAGTGATAAACTTGATTTCGCCAGCAGACAATCGTCCTGACCAGGCAAAGGCTTTAGGAGTACCCTCAACAGGTTTCATCTCTTCGGCTTGATCGGCACTCCAACCGTGAGGGGCGGCACTACCGATGATATAGAGCGTATTGCTGATAGGGGTATGCGTTTTGAAAACCACCGTCTTCACATTGGAGTGTTGTTTCATTCCTTCGCCAGAGGCTACTTGGGCAATGATGCGTACTTCCATCGTAACTTCGGTGTCTGTCGCAACCTTGAAAGTGTTGAGCAATAGATTGTTGAGTTCTTCGTTTTTATACACTCTCTCATAGGCTTCACGACCTACATTCTCGCTGATACCTCCCGCAAAGTTGTTGCCTTGCACATCCATTTGGAAAGTATAGGTGATAGCGGCATTGGTGCCGTGATTGGAAGCTGCCGTCCAAGTGAACTTGATCGCTTCTTGTTCGGGGTTGGCAGCGTCTAAGGCTACGTTTTCTTTAGGAGCTTTCAATTCAAAGGGTTTTCCCTCTTTGAAGAGCTCCATATAGTCCTCTTTTTTACAGCCCGTAAGGAGCAGTAAGAGGAAGGCAATGTATAAATGGTATGGTTTCATATTAGTTTGTGTCCTCACCCCCTCCGTTCTCCCCCTCTCCGAAGGCGAGGGGGAGGGAAGCCGCAAAAGCGACAAGGGTGAAATTGTTTTTATTTGTTAATACTCACTTTTTCAGATTATCTCCCTTCGGGGGGACGGGGGCTATACTGCCCGTGCGGCTCGCACTTACCAACCAGGGTTTTGGGTGAGGTTGGGGTTGGCGTCGCGGTCTTTTTGAGGGACGGGCAAGAGCAGGTGTTTCTCGCGGGCGTTGGTTTTACCTATAGAGTGCAAGAAATTGAGTGCATACTGACCATTGTCCCAGCGAATCATATCAAACCAGCGATGCCCTTCAAAAGCGAGTTCTATACGGCGTTCGTGGCGTATTTTCTCACGCATTTGCGCTTGAGTGAGGTTCTCTATATCGGCGCGATGGGTAAGCCCAGCGCGGGTGCGCACTTTGTACAAAGGCACTTCGGCTTCGGTGGTGCGACCTAATTCGTTGAGGGCTTCCGCTTTCATTAGGAGTACATCGGCAAAGCGGAGCGCTACAAAGTTGGCAGGGTTGGTATTGAAATCAGGCGACTGACTTAATGGCACTAAAAACTTGCGCACGTTGTAGCCCGTGTTAGACATTGAAGCGCGGTACGCATTCCCCTCAAAATTAGGACAACCCTCATAGAGAATCGTCTTATCCTTGCGGAGGTCGCCAGCCTCGTATTGGTCTACAAACTCCTGTGTAGGCTGATTCCACCCATAAGCACCCCCTACCCAACCGCTGTTGCGGGGACCCATAAAAGTACTGAGCCAAGAGGCTTGGTTTTCTTCGCCCCAGAAATCGTCTTTGGTAAGTCCGTAATACTGAATTTCAAAGATGGACTCGGCAGTGTTTTTGTTGCGTTCGGCAGCGCCAAAACAATCGGAATAATCAGGATTGAGGGTATAGCCGAGGTTTTCGACAGCGTTGCACATTTCAAGAGCTTCGCTATATCTGCCCAAAGTGAGGTATACTTTGGCGAGCATACCCGCAGCAGCCCCTTTGGTTGCGCGACCTTTATCAGCATTGCTATATTGCTCGCGTGTAGGCAATAGGTTGAAAGCCTCTCTGAGGTCGGGGATAATCACCTCGTTGTATATCTTCATCTTGCTTTGGCGGAAAGGCGTTTTGTTAGTCAAACTCTCTTTAGGGTCGAGCTGAAGAGGCACATCTCCAAAGAGTTGCACCAAAAGGAAATAGTAGTGCGCGCGGAGGAATTTGGCTTCACCGATACAGCGGTTTTTGATATCCTCAGGGATATTGGCAGAAGGCAAAGCTTTTAGAGCCGTATTGCAATAGAGAATACCAGGGTTACAACCGCGCCATATTTCGAGCGCCAAAGGGTTATCGGCAGTTGCGTTGAAGTTGGAAAGAGTGATAGTTTCGAGTCCGTCGTTACCACCTCCAGCACCTACGATGCTGTTACCTGCTACGATGTCGAGCGTCCAGAGGCGCATATTGTAGAGGTTAGAGCGTTGCAAGGGTTTATAAGCCGAATTGGTAAGGGCAATTGCCGATGCCGCATCGCTTATGTTTTCAGCACTTGAATCTTCGTAAGGGGTCTTGTCTAAAAACTTAGAACAAGCCGTGAAGAACGGAAATGCCAATAGCGTGATGTATAATATCTTTTTCATAATATTAATTCCTCTCCCCCGTTCCCCCTCCCCGAAGGGAAGGGGGCAAGCCACTAAGGCTGCATAGGGGTAATTTTTTTTGTTTATAATTGTGTTTTTATTGTCTTCACCCGTTTCCATATACTCCGCTTTTGCGGACTTTTTAAAGAGAAGGAAACAATCTCCAAAGATAACAAGTAAGAATTAAATACTCACTTCTTCAGATTGTCCCCCTTCGGGGGAACGGGGGCTATTAAAACTGCACGTTTAATCCAAAGCTAACTGTGCGGGTTACAGGGTAAGTACCGCTATCAACGCCACCAGTGCCTACTTCGGGATCCATACCGCTGTATTTGGTGAAAGTATAGAGGTTTTGGCAAGACAGATATACGCGCAACATATCGGTGTGGAATTTTTGAGTAACCTCTTTAGGAAGTGTATACCCCAAAGTTACGTTTTTGATGCGCAAATACGAACCATCTTCTACAAAGCGGGTAGAGTGACGCGCATTTTGGTTAGGGTCGCCATAGATAGCACGCGGAATGCTATTGCTAGTGCCCTCGCCAGTCCAACGGTCTTTTACTTTGGCAATTTGGTTTTGTGGCACCGACATTCCCTCTTGCCATATACGGTTGGCATTGTAGATATCGTTGCCTGCTACGCCTTGTAAAAATATCTGTAAATCGATGTTTTTGTAGTTGAAATTGTTGTTCATAGAGAACGTCCATTCAGGGAACGGATTACCGATATAAGTACGGTCTTCGGCATTGATAACCCCGTCGTTGTTGAGGTCGCGGAACTTCACATCACCAGGGGCGGTACCGTTTTCCACTTGAGTAGCATAGTTATCTACCTCAGCTTGGTTTTGGAAAAGTCCGTTCATTACATAGCCATAGAAAGCGTTTACAGGGTGACCCTCGGAGAGGATTTGCAATTTGGTGAGGAACGCCTCAAAACCAGTGAACAAAGGCACACCGTCGTTCATCTTCACGATTTTGTTGCGGTTGAACGATACGTTTACATCAGTATTCCATTGGAAGTCCTTTTTATTCACATTCACTGATGACACTGTGAGCTCTACCCCTTTGTTTTCTACTTTACCAGCGTTGATACTCGGCACCGCAATATCCGAATAGCCAGAGCTTACTGATACCGCCATTGGCACCAACATATCACTGGTGTTTTTGATATAGGCATCAAAAGTGAGGTTCAAGCGGTTTTTGAGTAGCGCGAGGTCAATACCCCCGTTGAATTGCTCTACGGTTTCCCATTTCACATTAGGGTTAGGCATCACGTGAGGATAAAGAGTAGAAACCAAATTGTTGTTGAACACATATTGCCCTGTGCGCAATTTGGTGAAATAAGCATAGTTATCGATACCGCCTTGGTTACCAGTCATACCGTAACCCACACGCAATTTCACATCGTTTACATAGTTGTTTTTAGGGAAAAAAGACTCATTCGATGCGCGCCACGCCAAAGAGAAAGAAGGGAAAGTACCCCAGCGGTTTTCTTTGGAGAAACGCGAAGAACCATCGCGACGCACGGTAGCAGTGAGCAAGTACTTATCGGCATAGGTATAGTTGAGTCGCCCGATAAAGGAGAGGATAGCCCAATCGTTCATTGTGCCACCTACCGTAGGGTTTTCCAAGCCTTTGCTGAGTTGGTTTTGCTGGTCGCTCAAGAAGTTGCTCACACTCGCGTTGATTTTGCTATACACGTTGTTTTGCGCACTGGTGCCCACCATTACATTGAGGAAGTGCTTTTGGGCAAAAGTATTGGTATAAGTGAGTGTGTTATCCCAGAGGAGGGTAGTGCTCTTGTTAGCATCTTGGTAGAGGTTAGAGAGCGGATTAGGTATTGGTTTCCAGTTGTATTTAGGGGAGAAACTGCGGTTGTCCCAATATTTAAAATCAAGCCCCCCAGTGGTTTTGAATACCAAATGTTTTACAGGAGTAATCTCGGCAAAGATATTCCCCAAAATGTTATAGCCTTTGGTAGTGTTTTGTCCGTTGATAAGGGCAGTACCAATCACATTGCGGATATCGCTGTACTGATGAGCTGGCGAATCCGGGCCTGAGTAGCTACCGTCTTCATTATAAATAGGTTGTGTAGGCAAAGAAGCCATCGCCATACGGATGTTGTAGTCGCCCGATTTCTTTTCGTCGTGGCTGAGGGTGAGGTTGTTGCCAAACTTAATCCACGGTTTTACGCGCGACTCGCCGTTGAATTGCACTGTATAACGGCGGTAAGAAGTGTTGAGGATAATCCCATCTTGGTCGAACACCCCAGCTGATACGTAGTAATTGCTCTTGTCGTTACCGCCTGAGTATGAAAGCGAATAGTTGCGCATAAAAGCAGGACGGAAGAGCGCTTTGAGCCAGTTGGTGCCTTCCCCCCAGTCCTCAGGATTGGCAAAATCAGGGCGTTGTGTAAGCGGACTTACCCCAGGGGTGCGGTTGTAGTTGGCAATCATTTCGTTGTGAAAAGAAGCAAACTCGCGGGCGTTGAGCATCACGGGTAAGTTGGTAGCTTGTTGAAGGGCTACATTGGTGCTGAACGACAGTTTGCCGTCGCCATTTTTCCCTTTTTTGGTAGAGATGAGCACCACCCCATTAGCACCGCGAGAGCCGTAAATGGCAGTTGCCGAAGCATCTTTTAGCACGTCGATATTTTCTATATCATCTACGTTGAGCGCGTTGATACCGAGGTCGGTAGGTACCCCATCGATAACCAGTAGCGGTTCGCTGTTGTTAATTGTACTGATACCGCGAATGCGAAACGACACGTTGTCACCAGGTTTTCCCGCCGAGGTTACTTGCACCCCAGCAGCACGCCCTTGGAGTGCTTCCCCAGCGTTGGCAATAGGTTTCTCTTTGAGGGCTTTGTTAGACACCGAAGTAACCGCCCCCGTAAGGTCTTTCTTGCGGACAGTACCATAGCCTACCACCACTACCTCGTCTAACTGCTCTTGTTCTTCTTTGAGCACGATAGTGAGTTGGTTTTGGTTGCCTACCGCTACATTTTGGGTGTGATACCCTATAAACGAAACCGATAGCGTGGCTTTAGCAGGTACATCTATCGTGAAATTCCCATCGAAATCGGTAGTAGTACCCTTAGTAGTACCTTTCACCACCACCGATGCCCCCAGCACGGGCTGGTGTTTTTCATCGATTACCTTTCCGCTAATCTTTTTGTTTTGGGCAGAAAGGGCGGTAGAAAGCAAGCTAAAAAGTAGTAGCAAGGTGAGCTTGCCAATACTGTTTAATAAAGTTCTTTGTTTTCCTTTCATTTTAGTTAAAAGTTAAGAGGTAAGAGGTAAGAGCTGACACCTAATACCTAATTCTGCCGCAAAGATAAAACGTTAAAGATATACTAAAACACTGGATAGTGAAAATATAGATAACTAAAAATGTAGCAGTTTGATAAACAACAGAATAAAAAGAAAACAAGAGCGAAAAATATAGAAAGAATGTAAGGAAATGACGAGTTACGAATGACGAGAGACGAGTTACGAATGACGAATGACGAACGACGAGAGACGAAATATAAAATAAGTTAAAAAAATAGGATATAAAGATATTTTTTGTTACTTTTGCCCCAATGTTAGGTGTCAGGGGGCAGGTTTCAGGTGTCAGGTGTCAGGAATCTGACTTGTCTGATAGTAAATTATAAACAACATTAAACATTATTTTTTAACCCCCTCTTAACCAGATTGCCCCTCTCTTCTTGGGAGAGAGGGAACGGGAGAGAGGATAATACAAATATTATATGAAAAAACTCATTTTTTCGGCATTAGTTGCCACAGCATTATTTGTTTCCTCTTGCGGGAAAGACGACGACAACGGCGGAGGTAGCACTTCGATCAATGGGGATTGGTATCTTTATACCTTTTATGATAACCTCAATGGTAAAGGATTGCGATGGATAACTCCTGATAATTGTTCCCTACAAACTTATTGGTCTATTTCCGATAAAAAAATAAAGAACGAATGGTATCATTTAGAAGGTTCAGACTGCAAATACACTCCTATATATTACAATTACACGATTAATAATGGGGTTATAAATGTGACTGTAGCCGAGGACTCTCCTAATGAAAGGATAGGTGCTAAATCTTCTGTCAAATATGAAATGAAAGGTAAAGAGCTAATCATCTATCATAAATCAGGAGGTTATGATGCAATACAAATCTTTCACAAAAAAGGAGTAGACTATAGTTATCTCGACCCTTTGGTAGGTTATTGGAAACTTACCAAAATAGAAGCAGGAGGTACTACTTATCCTGCGGGTACTCCTGCTTGTTTTACAGGTAGTATAGTAGCAAGCTCTATAGGCTTTTCGCTCTACTATACCCTGCCTGAGAACAATACACAATGTCAAGCTGGAGAAGTGAAAAGCTACGACTATGTAAAAGAAGGAGGCAAATATTACAACGTTTCTAACGGACAAAAAGTACCTATCCCTTTTAGCTTTAGCAACAACAACCGAGCACTTACGCTTAGCCTTGGAGGAACTACAATGTTCTTCCAAAAACAGTAATCAATTAATGAAATAGTTACTTTACTTTAAAAAAAATCCCTTGCAGTGTAAAACTGCAAGGGATTTTTTTACTTTTGAATAAAGTCGGTTTTATCAGAGTTATCCGACGACTCTGACAAGTCTGAGGAGTCTGATGATGAACAGAAAGGTCTAATAAAACCGATAGCATTTTTAAGGTGTCATTTGTAGCAAGTTACTAATTTCCTCGGCGTGGGTGCGGCAGTAGTACATCACAAAAGCGATGTAAGGCACAAATAATAATATACTCCACAACGAACCTTGTGCAAAACCTTTGTAATCACCGCTGCGATAAAGGGTGTAGCCTGCCCATAGCAAGTTGAGCGTCATTGTGATATGCGACAGTTGGGCAAAGATATTGG
Source organism: Capnocytophaga genosp. AHN8471 (assembly GCF_016806945.1). Classification (NCBI taxonomy): domain Bacteria; kingdom Pseudomonadati; phylum Bacteroidota; class Flavobacteriia; order Flavobacteriales; family Flavobacteriaceae; genus Capnocytophaga; species Capnocytophaga genosp. AHN8471. The sequence goes on along the minus strand of NZ_JAESPJ010000016.1, from coordinate 128,197 downwards.
CACCACTCCACGTGAATGTGAAGAGTCCCATAGTGCCGAAATAGTACATCGGCAGGAAGGCAAGGGGTAGCCAAAAGCTCTTTTTGGTGAGCCAAAAGGCGATAAAACAAGCTAAATACACTAAGCTGCTGGGGGAGCAAGCGTTGTAAGCAAGCCATTGCACAAAGTTTACTTTCAAAGTGAAGAAGAAATAACCACTCCCTGAAAGTGTGAGCAATAATAAGAGGATTGCCAAAACAATCCCTGCGGTTTTTTCAGTTTTTGTAAGAAGCATAATGTTAAAAATTAGTAAATTAGAGAATTAGCAAATTCGTTAATTAATGGGAATATAGATTTCTGTTTTTAGTTTTTCTTCGGGGGTGCGGCGAGCGTCGTTGAGGTATTTCTCGAACATAGGCTCATCGCGCAGTTCGTATTCACTTTCTACTACCCAACGCATTGCAGCATCGCAAACGGCAGAAAGCTGACTGTAACTGCCTTGATAGAAAAAGACGGCATACTTGCCTCCAGCTAAGGTTTTGCAACTCACATTTCCTTCGGGGAGCGCAGGTTTGTGAATAGCCAAACCTATATCCGAGCGTTGCAGAGAGGCTTCGGTAATTTTAGGGTCGTCGTACGATACACATATCGACTCGATGCCTTTGGTAAATAGCTTTTGCGATTTTACAACAGCCCATAGTTGTTCGTAGGCTTTGCCGTAGTCTAAAGAGCCATATCCGCCGGTAAGGGCTACATAGATGAGGTTTTTAGGCTCGAGTTCCATTATTTTAGGAGCTTTGAGAGCCAAATCGGGGTTGATGATTTCTTTTTTCATAATGTAGATATCTTTATTAGTTCTGTACTCGGTAGGGGTAATACCATATTGGTTTTTAAAGGCTTTGGAGAGCGATGCAGGGGTTTCATAGCCTATATTGAAAGCTATTTGCTCTATAGGAACGGTAGAGTAGCGCAGCAGTTGGGCAGCGGTTTCTATGCGCAAACGAGCGATAAAAGCGATAGGCGATTCACCTTTCAGCACTTTGAAAATCCTACAAAAGTGAAAGTGCGACAAGTGGGCTATATCGGCTAATGTTTTCAGTTCGATGGGCTCATCGAGATGACGGTTGATGTATTCCGCCACTTTGTTGATGCGCTGGGTGTAATCGTTATGAGTGATGGATTTCATAGGGTGTGATTTGAATTTCTGGGGCAAAGATACAGCAGTTTTCTCAAGGGGACTTTTCCTATATTGCTTTATTGTTTGTTGTTTGTTATTACAATATAAGTTGGACAAGGTCAGACAAGTCAGACGACTCGGACAAGTCAGATAGGAGGCAAACAAGGCTGTCAAAAGTATCCTGTAATTCCTAACCCCTGAAACCTAACCCCTGAGACCTAACGCCTAATTTGGCGCAATTTTTGAGGCTTATAAACTATTAATTGTCAATTGAATTATTATGACTTATACTATAACCATTAACGATAATAGCCCAATGGCTATGAGTTTTATAAAGTACGCAAAAACTCTTGATTTTGTTAAAGTTACCAAGATAAAGGAAACTAAAAAAGAAGCAATTGCTACTGAAGAACTCGAAGAAGATGAATATGGTATTCCTATCAAATACCGCGATAAAATTATGGCAATGTCAAAAGAATCTAATAAAAACATTGCACGTCGTTGGGATGAAGAACTTGCTAAAATGGAAGAAAAACAAGCTATATGATAGTTATTTCGGATACCAACATTATTTATAGCTGTTTCTATAAACCAGAAGGAGTTATAGCTACCATTTTGAGTGATAAAAAGAAAACAATTCAATTTATTGCCCCTGATTACCTTTTAGATGAGGTTAATGAACATTTACCTGAAATTATGAAAGATAATCATTTGACCAAAAGGCAAGCTAATGTCCTTCTCAAAAGATTTATACAAAATATTATTTTCTTCAAAGTAAAAGATATTCCAAGAGTATATATAGATAAAGCTAAAAATATAGTCAAAAGCATAGACCCTGACGATTATCCTTTTGTTGCACTTCATTTGGAAAAAGGCCATAAAATCTGGACTTGTGATTTCAAACTTTTGAATGGATTAAAAGAAGAAGGTTATGATATATGTATAACAACCCAAGAGCTTAAAACAAAAGTTTATCACAAAAAAGAAAGTATTTTATAGACTTTGTCAAAGTCCTTGGACTTTGACAAAGTGTAGTGACTGCCCCCCTAAATCTCTCCTTTCTTCATTTTTTCAAAATTGGTTTGAATCTCTGATTTTTCATCGTCGCCAACAGGGAGATTTTTAACGGCTTTTTCTTCTATTTCTAAGGCTTTTTGCTTTTCACCACGTGCGTACAAAAGGTGGGCAAAAGTGTCTAAATAAAAAGAATTTTCGGGTTCTAATTGTACTGCCGAACTCGACCATTGGAAAGCTTCATTCAATTTATCGGGGTTTTGCTTGTGCTCTTCAAACACTTTCCAAGCAATGTTATTGGCGCGATTTGCAAAACGCATTTTGTAGTATTTCCAACTGTTCTCATCATCGCCTTCGGAGAAAGCCTTGTCTAATGCAACGATGAGATTGCTATCCTTTTGCAATAGATTTTTGTAGTATTCACTGAAGTAAGCTGCAGCCTCATCTACATTGTTTTCATAGAGAAAATCGATGTAGTTGTCATCAGAGAAGAGTTTCTTTTTCAAACCTTCTTTATAAACAGTTTTTACGGCTTCAAAGAGTTTTTTGTCGTTGAAAACGATACGGTCGAGTTGGTTAGAGAGCTCACCATAACGCACTTCTATGATTCCTTTTTTCAAACGTTCGTTATAGCCCATATAGTTGTCGTCGTTACCTTCAATTTTTTTGTTGTAGGCTTTGATTTCATCGGCGAATTTCACCAAATAAGCAACGGCATCTATATCGGCAGTAGTTGCGGGTTTTTCAGCGTTGAAAATACGATAGTAATAGTTGCTTTCGGCATTGTTGAGAGAGAGCAAGAAAGCGTACTCAGGGTCGAGTTTGCTGTCCTTTTTATGAGCGTTTACCACGCGTTCCCATTGGGCGATTGCCTGCTCTGGGGTGAGTTGCATTTGGTAAATACCTTTGGGATTCTTGAGATTAGAGAAATAATCTTCGGCTTCTTGCGCAATATAGTCAAAAGCTTCTTCCTCATTGCTGTCGCCGGTTTTTTGTTCCGGACGATTCTTTGCTAATAAATACACACGCTGACTGTCCTTTTTTAGGAAAGTGGTGAAAATGTTTTGCAGTTCTTTTACGGGTAGTTTAGGGTTACTCAAGGCTTTATCGAGCGCGCGTGCCATTGCAATAGTGCTGAAACGGGCTACATTTTCGTTAGAAGTAAAGAGCTCATCACTGGCAACCTCCCTGATGGTTGCGGGTTGTGAATAGAGCACATTACCTGCAACGTCTAACAAAACTACTTGGTTACCTGCAGGAACTCCTTTGGCTTTGAGGGTTTTGAGGTCTTTGGCAGTAGCCAAATAGAACTCGTAAGGATAAAGCGGACTGTTATCGTCATCATCGTCGTTATAGCTCACGCTACCTTCGTCTTTGTATTTAGCGAAGAAATCATCAAATTCAGCTTTTGCTTTTGAGTTATCAGGTTGCTGGAACACTACCACTAAACGACTTTGTTTATCGGCTGAAGCGAGGGCAGCATTGAGGTTTTTAGGCACCGAAACTACGGCTTTGGCTTTTTCTTTGGCTTTTTTATCGGGGTCGTATCGAGGGATATCGCGTTCTTTTTCAAAGTCGATGAAGTGAGCCCATTGACTTACGTTTTCTTTAGAAGCGACAGGTACTTGGTTAGGATTGGGTTTGTCGTTTGGTTTGCTAAAGACAATGGCATTGCTGCTATTGCCTTCCGAAACCGAAATAGTTTGTTTGTCGGGATTGTAAACCCCGTTGAGGTTGAAGGAATTACCACCTGCTAAAACAGCGATTTCCACAGCATTTGTATCTTTGCCAATAGGGAATTTTTGGATGTTTACTTCCTTGTTTTTGCTGTAGGCAGCTTGGTGAGCATCAACTAAGTAGAGATTAGCAGTGCGGGGCACTTCAAAACTTTCGAGCACATAGTAAGTTTCGCCATTGCTATCCTTTTTTTCTTCAATATTCTCTAAAGAATCGATTTTGTTATAAACGCATACGTACTCCACTTCTCCTTTAGCATTTTCATACCCTATGTAGAGATAACGCGGATCGGCACCTGTGCGAGGCGGTGTTTTGAGGGTGATTTGCAATTGCTGACTGTCGCCTTGTTTTTTCTCAACAACAAAAGAAGAGGTTTGAGGTTGAAAAAGTATTTTTTTATCTTTGAGAACGTACTCACCCGAGGTAGCAATGAGTTCGTAAGTGCCGTTGGGGAGGAATCTCAATTCTAAAGCATTGCCAAGAGAGTTGGCTTTATAATTTCCTGAAGGAATGGGGGTTTGCGCAGCCAAAGAGAGCGGCAAGAGCGCTAATAAGGGGAGTACTTTCATTTTTAGATATTAGTTAATTTAGTCTTTAGGGCTTAGCAGCAAAAAGTGAGCCAGAGCATTTAGTATATTGTAAAAAAGGAAGGATTAATCTATAATTCCTTTTCTTTTGGCTTCGGCGGTAACAATCTCTATATCGGGGAGTAACTCGCGATGGGCTGTGGTGAGTTTTTGAAAGAATTCATAGAGATCATATCTATAGAGAAATAGTCTCTCAGCATCAGGAATTTTTACAGCTTCTTCATAGAATTTGATAAAGTAAGCCATAGCCTTTAGGTCGGTAGCATCAGGGATGTATTCGGTGTGAAAGATAATTTGCAGGAAATTCTGGTTGTAGAATGTAGTGTAGTTGCGTATGAGTAAACGGGTATACTCCTCATTTATTTTTCTATCGCGATAATGAGTATCCACTAAGCGTTTCCACTGCCAGCGCAGTTGTTTAGGGGTTAGCTTTAAGGTGTAATTTTCTACCTTTTGTAGTTGTAAATCATAGTTGTTGGTCACCATTTTGTGAAAAGCGTTTTCTACATCTTCTATAGGAGCTTGGGGGTTGGTAAGCACTTTGTCGATGAGACGAGCAGTGGCAGTAGTGCGCACCTCAGCTTCAGTATCGTCATAGAACAATTTTTTGCGATGCATTTCGGGTATAGTAGCTTCTTTATAATACATTACGTCACCATCATAATCACATACAGCATACACGTTTTTATCAGTAGGAATGCCATTTTTTTTGAGCCATTGAGCGTCGTCAATTTCATCTACTAAGTAAAAAAAGTAGTAGTAAATAGGTTTTTTGCCTTCTAAATCTTGGTCGTTAGGGTGTGATTCTATATAGTCGTTCCAGTAATCGTCGTAATGTTTAGACCTTTTCTTGTCGTTAGGTTGAGAGAGCACAACTAATAGTTTTTCTTGGTCTCGAACGATGTCGCTTATCACTCTTATCCGCATAGGAGGGGGAGGAGGAGGCGCAATAGGTATAGAATCGGTTTGACCAAAGGCAAAAAGGGGTAATAGTGTTAGAAAGAGGTATTTCATTATAAGATTAATAAAAATAGATTGCGAATAATTAGGCTTGTTTTTAGGGGGGCGTCCGAAAAGTTTTATTTATGTGGGCGTTTGCAAAACGCCCCTACATAACATACTACAAAATCTGTTGACAATCAAAGTGTAGCGACACAAAATGTAGCGACGCATCAACCTGTTACTTTTTACCTTTTAATACTTTCTCTATATCAGGGTCGGAAGGCTGGGGCGCATTGAGACTTACAATTCTTCCTTTCTCATCTATAATGAGAAAAGTAGGGATTTGTGTGATGTCACATTCTTTAATAAATTGAGATTCAGAGGCTTTATCGGCAATGAGTTGCACCCCTTTGTATTCTCTTTTCTTTACCATTTCTCGCCACTCTTGCTTATCGTTGTCTATAGCGATACTTACAAACTCAATGTTTTCTCCTTTGAGTTTTTCCTGTAAAACCCTAAGGTCAGCAAGTTTTGTTTTACAGGGGAGGCACCAAGTAGTCCATATACTCACATACAAGCGTTTCCCTTTGAGATCTGTAAGAGAAGTTGTCCCTCCTTGAGCATTTTCATAGTTGGTGAATAGCGGAGCCCGTTTTCCAGGAGCTAATTTCAGCGTTTTGTGATAAGCTTCTTTAGCATCTTGTATTACTTTTTTATCTTTTACATTGTGGAGTATAAAGTTCAGTATTTTCTTATTTTCAGTATTGCCAGGTTTTATCAAGAGTACCAAGTTTTCCGCAAAATAAGCACGAATATTATCCGATTTGAGAGTGCTTATTAGCTTTATGAAATTATCTATTCGCTCGGGATTGTTGGGGTTTTCACCTATTTGTTCAAAGTATTTGATTTTCACCAAAGTTCTATAGACTTCATTGCGCTCAAATTCTTGTGCATTATCAAAGTCTATCGCATCTCTTTCGGCATAGAAATCTTTGGGGAGTTCCACTTCCTTACGGATGAAGAATTTATATATATCAGGATATTTTATCAAAGCATATACATAGTTGTAGTCAATCCAATTTTGTTGGTTTTTGAGGAATTCATTGTCAAAATTATAGCTTTCTAATTTTGTTTTCAATTCGCCTAATAGCGCCCTAATGTTTTTTTTAAACTCCTGAGGTTCTTGTAGGAAGAGGGTGTTATACACATCGGATATTTTTTCTTTAAAGAAGTGATCCCTTTCTATGAAATACTGAGTTTGCTCGGCTTGCGCTCCTGATACGGTTATCTTAAGAGGCTGCATACTCATAAAAATCTCTATATTGGTTTTGTTATCTATATACAAAGAAAGCGATATAGGATCCTCAAGATAGTAGGTATGATCATTGCTTATAACGGGTATGGTATCTCGGAAAGAACCATCATTGCCAACAGCAATCTCCTTAAAGAGTTTATCGTTATGAATAAGTCGCATCTTTTGATTAGGTGTAGAGAAGTCTAATTTTCCAGAGATTACCCCATAATCCTTTCCTTTTTGGAGAGATTGGGCGCCACAAGGAGCTAATAAAACAAGCGTTGTTAGGGTTGTAATGATTTTTTTCATATTGTTTATTTGTATTTTATTAGTGTTTATCAAAAACGGCTTGCATCTCGCATAGGTGCGTTTTGTGTTGCTCGTGTTGTTTGTCAATTAGGTTATTGTACTGCTTAGAATTCAACAAGGTATTTGATACATTACCCCATATCTAACTAACTTTCAATGTTTCTATATATTAAAGCTGTTTAAACAAAAACAAATAATAACCCTTTAACAAGAAATACAATAGTCTACCTCTAATTATCTATTCCTTCCTTTTTTCTAATTGGTGCAAAGCTAATTCCTTTATTTCGGTATCATTAGTTTCAGCTGCTAATTTTTCTAATGCTAAAAGACTCTCAGGCTGTGGTTGAGCTCCTATAGCGTAGATGATTTTTCGTATATAAGGATATTTGAAATCATTGTCTTCTAAATACTTAGGGATATTATCTATTGCTTTTAATAGAATAGGTATATTTTTGGTACTATTATTCCACATTGTTTGAAATAAATCAACAATATCTTCGTGGGAATTATGAAAATTCAATAAAAGCAATCTCCTTAAAGGTTCTTCGTTAGAGGGATTAAAACAATTTAAAAACCACCCCGTTAGGATAACATTTTGTACTGTTTCTAAGTCCTTTTTTTCTATTAATGTATATATTGCATTATTAAATGATGATTTATCAATTTCTTTTTTTAGAATAGCTTTCAATTCTTCATCATCTTTTATTTCTTCTGTAAAATAATATTTATCCATTATATTATTTATAATATCAACAGTTTCCATATTTCTCGTATTTTTTAATTTCTTTTACAAACCTAAACTCTAAGATAACGTGAGTTCGACGTAAGTATTCATTTAACAATCAGCGAAATATTTTAAATCTCCCACAAAACCAGCGAGTTGGCGTAGCTGGGTATGTAAAACACGAATTTTCACCTAACGGTGAGTTTTTTTGTAAATATATTATGATACAAAGTTGTAAATCAATGTTCTGTTATATCAAACTGACGTTGATTTATTATTTTCTTCTGTTAGAATGCGCATTTCGCCACTTTTCAATGAGAGTTAGTATTAAAATTGAACCTTTTTGTAGTCCTTTTTTAAGCAGAAAACATATACCCCACCACAAACAGCCAGCAACAAGAGCTCCTATACTAAAAAGAATATGATCAATGATTGGGGGAACCCCTTCTTTATTGATTACAAAAGAAAGTGCTATGCTTAAATATCCAAAGGTATAATAGAACCAATATCCACAAACTAAAGAATTGTTGTTTGTGTGACATTCTTTTGATAAGTACCAAAAAAAGTCAAGCGAACTTCCATTTACAATGATTATTATAGTAGTAACAATCACTATAAATACTAAAAAATAGTATAAAATATTTATTATTTTATTTATTTTGTTTTCCATTTTCTCTTTTTGCGTGTCGCTCGTGCTGTTTGTCAATTAGGTTGTTGGGGTGTTAAGGATATATTTGATACATTACCTTTTTTTGAACTTTGTCCCTACGTGAATGTATACAAACTCTTGTTGTAATAGGAACAAGTATCGGGGGAGATGTTATTATCGATAAAAACAATCTTTATCCCAATTTTTAGGATTATTAATGATGTAATCAGTTATCTTCTTAAATGAATCGTAATTTCTTATGATATGATCGTGATAATTACGCTGCCAAAGTGTTGGAGTTTTTTCTGTAAAAACAGAAGAATTAGAACTCTTATATAATTCTAAATTAGGTAGGTTTTCCCATAAATTATTATCATTTACTAAGTGAGATGTTGCTCCTTTGTAACCTCTTACAATACTACCAATAGTGTTTGAAGGGCTACCAAAAGTATTTTTGTTTGTATAAGTTGTGTTTTGATAAAGAATTTCTACAATAGCGTGGAAATGGTTAGGCATAATTACAAAAGAATAAAGTTTGATATTATCTCGTATAAGTTCAGTTTTTAGCCATTCATTATAAGCGATTTCACCAATTTTACTAAGATATATTTCTCCTTCTTTTATTTCTCCAAAAAAAGAAAAACCATCTTTACAACAAATGGTTATAAAGTACAACCCTTGTTGAGAATAGTCATAGTTGTTTAGGCGAGTACTATGTCTGTGATGAATAAAAGGATCAAATTTTATCATATTTTAAAAATAATGCGTTTGTTGCTATTTGGGCGTTTGCAAAACGCCCCTACACAACGAGATGTAAAAGAGATGTAACATTCAGTCTTTTTTGTGTTATGCATTGTAGGGGCGTATGGTATACGCCCTATTGTGAGTGGACATTGTTATTGTTTGTGTGTTTGTTATTGTTAGGGCGTTTGCAAAACGCCCCTACACAATGAAATACCTCTCGTTCCTCGTCATTCGTCTCTCGTCATTCGTCTCTCGTTCCTCGTCATTATCATTTCGCCCATTTCCTTTTGTAGTCAAAGCCGGCGTTGAGTAATATTTTTTCCTTGTGCAGGTCTTCTAAATAGGCTAAATCGTTGTTGTAAAGAGGTTTGCTGAGGCATTCTACAGCTACGGGCTTGCCTTCTTTGGGCTCTAACAAAATATCGATAGTATAACCCCCAAACTCGTAGTCCATTGTAATACGTTGGTCGGGATATTTTTCTTTAAGCTGACGGTAGGTTTGTTCTTTGAAAGCACTTTTACTTTGTTGGTCGATATCGGTGTGTTTGTGTCCGTAGAGGTCGAGTTCTGATAGGATTTCACGGCGAATAGCATCATTGCCGTCGCTTACGGCACGGGCGTAGGCGAGGTAGGCGTAGAGCACAGCGCGGCGGTTGTTAGCGCCTTCTTGCGCTAAAGCCTCTTTATAGGTGGCTAACAATTCTTCGGGGATAGAGTTACACACGTATATCTGTTCCTTGGCGCGGGTGATAATCACGTTTAGCAGTTTGTAGCCTTTGGAGAAGTTCAGCGGACCAAAACTCTGTACGAACTTGCCCCCTTTCTTCTTGCCATAAGTTACCGATAAGATGATGATATCGCGCTCGTCACCTTGTATGTTTTCCAAGTTCTTGATAAAGAGTCCTGCTTGTTCTAAGGCGTTGATTTTCTCGCGGAAAGCTGTTTGGGTAGGGTCATTTTGCTTTTGGAGTATCTGTTTGCGTATGTAGTTGCGCTGGGTGATATTGAAGGTCGCAATCCCCACCGATGGGTAACTACCGTCGGCACGAGGCTCTATTTGTGAGAGGATACGCAATACTTCGGCGGCTTCCTCACGGTTGATATGCTCATCAAAAGTGCCATTTACCTGAGTGAAATGGATAGGGATACGACTTTCGGTGCTGGGTAGCGGACGCAATCGGGCGTTGTAGAAAGCGTGGTTAGAAAAATCAATCAGATAAGGGTGTTTAGAACGATAGTGAAAATCTAAATGGTTCTTACTGAATTGGTACTCCAAAGCGTAATCCAAGAGCGACTCTATGTTCAGCATTGCGTTTTTGTAGGTGAGCACCTCGTCTTCTTCCTCGTTGTCGTCCTCATCTTCAGCACTACCGTCGAATACTTTGCTAAAGTAGTTAGACGGTGGCATTTGGTGTTCATCACCTGCAATGATAATCGTCTTGCCTTTGAGCATAGCCGGCAAGTTGTCTTCGAGTTTCAGCTGACTCGCCTCGTCAAACACCACATTGTCGAAATAGAAATTCTTGCCCTCAAATAGATTGCAACAAGCATCGGGGGTGGTGAGGATAATAGGGAAGAAACTCGTAAAGAGGTCGGTGTCTTTCATCGCTATTTGTCTCAAAGTAAGTCGGTTGTGTTTTTCACTTTTGCGCTTGTTGTAGAGGTTCGCCACAGTGAGTTCTTTGTTGGTCTCTTCAAACGTTTTTACAGCTTTGCGTTGTTGGGTATTCCAGTAGCCCTCGATAAAATCTTTTTGGGTAGAGGCAAAGTAGTGTATTTTCTTTTTAAAGTCGGTGTAATTTTGCTCGTTGAAGTTTAACGAATCATCGGCATTTCGTTGCAAGAGCAAGGTGTAATAGGCGTGGAGGAAGGAGGCTTCCCAATGCGTTACTTTGGTAAGTGATAAAACGATGCGCTCTTGGAAATCGTTAAGCGATTGAAAGAATGCAAACCACTCGTACTGAGCCACCAAAGGCTGTGCAGGGTCGGCTTGATAGCTGTTGTAAGTCGCCAAGCTGCGGGTGATAAAGGCTTCAAACTCGGCAAAGGTATTGCCAAAATTGACAGTGTCGAGCCAACTATCAGCTTCTATACGGTTTTTAAGCGATTTTACTTCGCTTATGAGCTTGTCTAAATCGGCGTTTACAAACGAGCGTTCGTAGTAATTCAGCAGGTCTAAGGCAGCAAAATCAGCATTGGCTTTGCTGTCGAAATCGGTTTGCGCTTGCGCAATAGCAGGAGTGTACTCGGCAATAACAGTTTTGTTGAGCAATAAGTTATCCGAAATAGCAATCGACGAAAAATTGCGGTGCAAACTGAGTGCTTTAATCGCAGTACAGAGTTCTTGCAAGCGTTTTTGGGTTTTCAGCACCTGCTTTTTCTCGGCAGAAAAGAGTGCTGAGAGTTTATAGAAAAATCCTTTGGTTACCTCTGGTTGATACACCTGTGAAGTAGGGGGGAGGGTAGCGGTAATCAGCTCATACTCATTGCGGTATTGCGCTAAGGTATCCAGCTGCTGTATAAATTCTTCTTTGCGTTTGTGCAAGTAATAGGCTTTATAAACGGCTATTTGTTGCTGGATAACCTCCCACTGTTGTGCGTATTGCTTGAAGGCTTCGGCTACTTGTTGCTGGGTGTTAAACAGATTGGTAGCGGTGAGTTTTTGGGGGTTAAACAGATGATTTTGAGCGTAGGGCGCATACCGCTGATAGAGCGCCTCACCTTGTTGCCAAAGGGGTGCGAGAGAGGCGAATTCTTCATCGGTAAATTGAAAAGAGAAAGCCGAGAGGTCGAGTTCTTCTCTATCAGTTTCATAACGCATTAGCTCCGCCATTACATCTGTCCACGACAGTTGGTTGAGGAGCGGTTGGTTGAGTTTGTGGTGAATAGCATTGATATCCGTTGTGATTTTGCGCATTGCTTGCACTTGTTCGGCAAGGAGATTTTCGGGGAAGGCTGGTGTTTCTTTTTTAAACTCGACATTATCAATATGGTTACGCACGGCGTCTACAATGAGCTTGCGATCGGCAATAGCATCTTTTATCATTGTGCAATACTTACCCAAACCTTTGTTTTGCAAGGCGTTGTAGAGCACTTCGAGGGCAGTTTGCTTTTCGCAGACTACTAATGTTTTCTGTTTGTTTTCCAAAGCATTAATGAGAATCGCCGTGAGCGTTTGGCTCTTGCCCGTACCTGGAGGACCTTGAATAAGTATTTTCTGCTGACTTTTCAGTGATTCCAAAATCGACTGTTGAGAGGGGTCGGTTTCAATAGCGCTCAGCGATTGGAATTGTTCGTTGGCTGTTGCCTGCAAAGGTACAAATTCCTTTTTCAGCGATTCGTAATCGTTGATGATGTTCTGCTTTTGGACTTCAAAGAGGGAGAGGATACCGCATTTTTCAATAAAGGCATCACCTTTGTTAGGCAAAAGTTCTTCGTACTCCGCTTTGGTTTTTAGAGGGAGAATCTCGGTATAGTTGTTCAGCAGGAAATCCAAGTTTTGGGTAACTTTCAGTTGGTTGAGGATATCCGAGCAAAGAGAGTGCAGTTCAGGTTTATCGATTTTTCCGTCTTCCAGCATCTCGTCGGGGATAGGTTTGAGGCTTACGCCCGAATCGTTTTGCAGGTGGTTGGTGAGCACCTCGTTCAGGTAGATAGGGTCGTCCTCATTGCGGCTTATCACCCACGTATTCATTTGGGTAGCAGGCTTTATCTTCACCGACCAAATTAGGATAGGTGCTGCTGTGAGCTGTCCGTCGCCCATATCGCGGCGCAACAGTATGGGGAAGCCAAAGCCCAGTGTGTTCACCCCTTTTTCGGAAGTGATGACCTCACTTTGGAACATCAGGTTTTCGATGCTATCTACGAGTTTTTCGAGGGCGGGATTGCGTTCAAAGCTGTTGTTGCGGCTCTCGGAAGAGGTGCTACGGCGGTCTATATCAGTACTTTCGGTATCGTGAATAGAAAACGAAAAGTTGAGGTTGCGCAGGGTGAGGAGGTCGAGGATAAAGCGTTCGGGCAAGCTTTTGAAGATAGCCGAAAGTCGTGCAATATCAAATTTATAGCGCGAAGCAGCAGGAATAGCGTTTAGGTGCACGCCGCGGCGGTTGCCTACTTTGAGTTTGTTTTGTAGAGCGGTGAAGATTTCTTGATTCATTTTAAGGGTTTATTTTTTATTTGCATTGATAGCTTTTATCAGGTCGTTTTTTGTAGGAGCTACCCAAACTTCAATGAGGTAATCCCAACGACTCACGTCATCAAAGAAAGCAAAATGCAAGGTGTTGGTAGCATATACTTCATAATGCCACTGTGCATTGGGTGAAACTTTGTGCTCGGTTATGGTTGCGTTGAACTCTTTCTCATAAAAAATTAAAGATTCTTTTCATACGATAGGTAATTTATAATTAGCAAATTAGCAAATTAGCAAATTAGCAAATAAGAAAAAGCTGTTCAGTTGGATACTGAACAGCTTTTTCACTTTTCACTTAACTATATACTCCCCCGTTGATATTTATCACTTCTCCGGTGATATACGAGGCTTTTTTAGACACTAAAAACGATACGAGGTCGGCTACTTCTTCAGCTTCGCCAAAACGCCCTACAGGAATCAGTTTTACGAGGTCTTCTTCGTTGAGAGAGGAAGTCATATCGGTGCGTATAAACCCTGGGGCAATGGCATTTACAGTGATATGACGTTTAGCCACTTCTTGAGCTAAGGCTTTGGTAGCAGCAATGATAGCGCCTTTAGCAGCCGAGTAGTTCGTTTGCCCTGCAGTTCCCTTTACTCCCGATACCGATGAAATGTTGATAATACGTCCGTAGCGATGGCGTAACATTTTTTGGATAAAGAAGTTCGTTACGTTGTAGAAGCCATCGAGGGTAGTAGAGATTACTTTGCTCCAATCCTCTTGAGGCATCCACATAAAAAGTCCGTCGCGATTGATACCCGCGTTGTTCACAATCACTTCTACCACAGCATCTTTATTGTCGTGTTGCCATTGGGTGAGGGCTTTGGTGGTGCTTTCGTGATTAGAAACATCAAAGCGGATAATCTCTCCTTCACGCCCTAATTTCTTGATATGGGCGAGGGTTTCAAGGGCTGCTATCTCATTGCTTTGGTAAGTAATGAGTAGGTGATAATCGGTGTCTTGCGCGAGTTTTTCGCATATAGCGCGCCCTATGCCTCGCGAACCGCCTGTAATGATAGCGTACTTTCTCATTTTGTTTTTTTATTTAGTTTTTCTGTCTGATAAGTCTGACAAGTCAGACTCGTCCGATTGTTCTATTTCTTCAACCACGTCGCTGTTCCCTTCAAATAAGGATAAAACACCATATCTTCTTTAAAGAACGGAATAATCTCCCTTATTTCGTCATACCATTCTTTGGTAGTGCTTGAAAGCTGGTCATAACAGCCCAAAATATCGATAGCCTGCGCAATGGTAATCGCTTCAATGGCGAGTACTTGGAAAGCGTTCTCTATCACTTTGCGGGTGAGCGTTGCGGCATTGGTACCCATACTCACAATATCCTGATTGTCGTTATTATTCGGGATACTATGCACATACATAGAGGTAGAGAGGGTTTGACACTCGGCGGTGGTAGAGGTAGCAGTGAATTGCACCCCTTGCATACCGAAGTTAAAGCCCAGCTTGCCTGCATTCACAAACGGCGGTAAAAGTTCGTTGATTTTAGGATTCAATAGGTAGTTGAGTTGTCGTTCGGCAAGCATCGCCATACGGGTAACCACGAGTTTGAGCTTGTCCATTTCAAGAGAAATATAATCGCCGTGGAAGTTTCCTCCGTGATACACCTGCTGGGTAGGCAAATCTACGATAGGGTTGTCGTTAGCCGAGTTGAGTTCTTCTTCTACAATGCGCTGGGTGTGTTGCAAAGTGTCTAACACAGGACCTAATATCTGTGGCACACAGCGCAATGAATAGTATTCTTGTACTTTTTCTTTGAAAACAGTCTCGTTGTGCTGCCCTTGGTAAAGGTGTTCAGCGCGTTTGCGGGTGCGCTTACTATCGGCGAGAAACTCACGCATTAGCTTAGCGATATCCTGCTGACCGGTATGCTGTTTGGCGTTGTTTAACTCTTCTGAAAAATGGTCGTCATAAGTCTGTACCAGCTCATTGATAGCACAACTAAATTTTACAGTCCAGTCCAATAGTTTTTCAGCGTAATACAAATTCACCCCTGCCAAGCCCGTCATTACCGAGGTGCCGTTCATCAGCGAAAGACCCTCGCGCAAGTGTATTTGTAGCGGTTTGAGACCTACTTCGGCAAATACTTCAGCCGTTGGGCGACGCAAGCCTTTGTAGAACACTTCGCCTTCGCCTATGAGTACTAAGGCGAGGTGAGCCAACTGCACGAGGTCGCCACTGGCGCCTACTCCACCGTGCTGAAAGATAAGCGGGGTAATGCGGTAGTTCAATAGGTCGCGCATCAGCTCAATAGCCTCTATATGCACCCCCGATTTACCAAGAGAAAGACTGTTCAAACGACAGAGAATCGCTGCGCGTACTGTTTTTATATCAAATACTTCTCCACAGCCTGAAGCGTGGCTACGGATGAGGTTATACTGCAATTGCAATTGGTCTTCAGGCTCTATGCGATATTGTGCCATAGGACCAAAACCAGTATTTACGCCATAGATAATTTTATCGTTGGCAAATTCTTTTAGAAAGTTATAACTCTCCTCAATCAAATGTTTAGCTTCTTTGCTAATCGCTACTTGTTTTTTGTGAAAAACAATGGCTTTAAAATCTTCGTAAGTACGTAGTGTTTCCAACTGAAAAAATTTTAATATGAGCGACAAAGGTAGTAAATAATTGGTAAATTAGCAAATATGAGATATTTTTACTACTTTTGTCGCCATAGTCTGGTTTATCAGGCAACTTTTTATTTTTTAACTTTTCAACCCTTGATGGGCATTCTTACTATGAAACTATTACTTCTTATGATTGTCAGTTTATGCTTTTTCAGTGTAAAGGCACAGAATTTTAGATTGATAACAGATGTGCAACAACATCAGTTGAATGGAAAAGTGAAAAATGTGAAGGAAATTATTGAATATGAAGCACCTTTTTTTAGTGCTATTGATACTGTTTTCTATTCTTTTGGTAAGGATGGTTTTATAACCAAAAGCGAAACACGAACATTGCAAGGAGAACCTATTAATGAAGCATTTAAAACAATTTTTGAACGTCAAGGAGCCGTAGCAACTACTATAGTTTATAATCAAGAAGGAAAGGAGATTGATGGGAATGTGGTAAAATTAAATAAAAAAGGCTTTCCCATTGAAATGGAAATGCGACTGAATGACACTGAAAAAGTAAAATTTTATTATCGCTATGACCCTAAAGATTACAAAACAACTCTTGTATCTGATAACAAAACAATAAATATAAAACAAGTCATTACATATAACAAAGAGGGATTTCCGATGATAAAAGAGGTTTTTAAAGATGATGATCCTCTTCCTATAACTAAAAATGTTTACACTTATAATAGTCGAGGTTTTGCAACTACAGTTCTTTCGCAAAACGCTGACAAAAAGGAAACAAAAATTACCTACGAGTACCAATACGACACTCACGGCAGTGCTATTGAAATAAAGAAATACGAAAACGGCAAACTCAAAAGTACCGCTAAACGCATTATTGAATATTATTAAGAAACATAAAAATAATGGAAAACATTCTGCAAAACATCGAATTAATACAACAACGCATCGCCAAAGCCTGTGCTAAGGTAGGTCGCAAACCTGAGGAGGTAAAGCTCCTCTTAGCCACCAAAACCGTAACTCCTGAACGCATCAAAATAGCACTTGAGGCAGGATATACCCTCATCGCCGAAAACAAAGTGCAGGAACTCAAAGAGAAGTACGAAGCCCTGAAAGATACTCCCCATACGAATCACTTTATCGGTCATTTGCAAACCAATAAAATCAAAGAAATATTGCGCTATGAAGTGAGTTGTGTAGAATCGGTAGATCGCCTTGATTTAGCCCAAAAACTTCACAATCGCCTCGCTAGTGAGGGCAAAGAACTCGACATCTTTATCCAAGTGAATACTTCTAATGAGGAAAGTAAATTTGGCGCCGACCCTTCCGAAGTGCTTGACCTTGTAAAGCAAGTGGCGACCCTGCCTACTCTCCATATCAAAGGACTGATGACAATAGGCTTGTTTAGTGCCGAAACCGAAAAGGTACGCGCCTGCTTTCAACTCCTCAAACGCATCCAGCAGGATATTATTGCCCTTAACCTCCCCAATGTAGACCCCAAAGAGCTTTCAATGGGAATGAGTGGCGACCTCGAAACCGCTATCGAGGAAGGCGCTACTATCGTGCGCGTGGGTACGGCTATCTTCGGTCAGCGCATCTACCCTGATAGTTATTATTGGAATGAGAAGGCGTAGGGGGTCAGGGGATAGGTTTCAGGTGTTAGGTTTCAGGGTCTGCCCTGTCCGACTTGTCTGCCCCGTTCGATGAGTCTCTTTACCAATTTGCTAATTTTCTAATTTTATGAAACACCTTGTTTTTTTAATCTTTATTTGCTGTGCCATAGCTTGTGAGCAAAAAAAGCCCTCTGGCACTACATCTCAGGAAGAGACTATCAACTTTCAGTTTGAAAAAACTCCTGCCTTATACAACTGCTTGAAAGCCCAATTGGAAAACGGAATTTCAGTACTTGTAGACGGTTCCTTTGATGCAGAACTCTATAAATATGGTAAAAACGATTTGGAAGTTACTTTTCCTTTGGCAAAAGAAATATTGCAGAAAAAAGGCTATCAGTTTCCTACAGAACCGGAATTTATAGCACGTGTACAGAAGATTTTTGGCAGGACAATAGACCCTAAACTACTTACTTCTTTCTTGTATGTGCAAACCGAAATCCCTTGTGAGAAGCAAATTAGCTACTATAGAAATGACAAGTCGGTAGATATTACCCCTTATTCGTACTATCTCAGCAAAAAAGAACATTTTATAACCGAACTCTACGCTATTCCAGAACTGATAGACTACCAAGCGCTTTACCCCGATTTATACGCCTTAGAACAAAAAATGCCGCGCCTTCTAAAAGACAAAGATGGTGAAGAACGTTATGAAGTTTACCAATGGCAACAAATTCCCGATTTGAAAGAGCGACGCGAGAAAAATATTGATAAATTAGTACATCGCAACAAATATCTATTCAACGATGATAAGGCTTCTTTCCAATGGCTTATAGCAAACGATGCTTATTTTATGAGTGAATTGGTGAAAAAAATAGGTTATACTGAAGATGAAAAACTTTTGGAATGGGCAATCAAAAACACTCACTACGAAAAGGATAACCCTCAAGATTACGGCAGACTTTTTTGGACAAAAAACTGCAAGACTGGTGGCGTGAAAATACATCTGAATACCTTTAAAATTTTAAGAAACCTATATAGTACAGAAGCAATAGCCGAAATATCTGATGGTTTGGATGGTTATATCAACTATTTAGGGAACGATATGTCCGCCGATGAAGAATCTAAAAAAGAACAACTCACTGAAAATGAATACATCCAAATTTTAGCCCATATAGCCTATTTTGCCCAACAATACGACTTAGATAACTACCGCCGAGAAGATTATCATTATAAAATCATTTATTTTCCGATGGGGCGATTGCGTTATTTTTTAAATGGAGATGACCGTTGGCTAAAGGAAAAACAATATTTCGGTCTGCCAAAGTTTAAAGAATGGTGGGATAAAGCCGCTTATGCCGAATATTATTTATCAGAATGTGAATACGAAGGCAGTTGCGGTCCGGGTTATCAACCCTTAAGTGAAGAAGAATGGAAAAAACAACAAAAATAATGTACATCGCCTATCACCCATTATACAATCATCCAGTGCCCGAAAACCATCGTTTTCCAATGCAAA
Organism: Capnocytophaga genosp. AHN8471; assembly: GCF_016806945.1. Classification (NCBI taxonomy): domain Bacteria; kingdom Pseudomonadati; phylum Bacteroidota; class Flavobacteriia; order Flavobacteriales; family Flavobacteriaceae; genus Capnocytophaga; species Capnocytophaga genosp. AHN8471. Next base: position 109,128 of record NZ_JAESPJ010000016.1, on the reverse strand, counting down.
AGTATGCCCTTTTGCCTCAACAACTCCTCTATGAAGGCATCGCTAGTGCGACTAACTTTCACACCCCCGAAAAAGCTACCCAAGCTACAGCCGCTTTGGTGCATACGCAACCTTACTTACACAATTTCTTACACTTAACACTTTCACATAAAGAAGCGCTACCTATTGGCTTTGTACAATGTCAGCAGTTAGTAGATCGCGAACTTACCTTAGTGCAAGGCACTGTAGAAGGCGCTTTGTGGGCATTGCGTACGAGAGAAGTCGCCTTTAATATAGCAGGGGGTACGCATCACGCTTTTTCAAACCGCGGGGAGGGCTTTTGTATGCTCAACGATCAAGCTATTGCTGCCGCTTATTTGCTACACCACACAGCGGTGAAAAGGGTGCTTATTGTAGATTTAGATGTACACCAAGGCAATGGCACTGCTGAAATTTTTAGAAATACCCCCGAAGTTTTCACCTTTTCAATGCACGCACAAGCTAATTACCCTTTTGAAAAGGAACAATCGGATAAAGATATAGCTCTGCCCAATGGCACAGATGACAAAACCTATTTAGATATATTGCGCAGCGTTTTGCCACAGCTCATAGAAGCCCATCAACCCGATTTTGTGTTTTATCAAGCAGGGGTGGATGTGCTGGCAACCGATAAGTTTGGTAAGTTATCGCTTACTGTAGAAGGTTGCGGTGAACGCGATCGCCTTGTTTTTGAAACGTGTTATCGGTATCACCTGCCCGTACAATGCTCAATGGGAGGAGGGTATTCCCCACGACTCGCCTCCATTTTACGAGCACATACCCAAACCTTTGCCATAGCGAGTGGGATTTATGAATAGGTTTCAGGTGTCAGGGAATAGGTTTCAGGTGAGTCACTACACTTTGCCAAAGTTTTAATTGCTCGTCGTTAAAGTCTATTAAAATAAGAAAACAATGAGAACAATCCTAATTTTATTATTGATAATTCTACATACTCAAATACAAGCACAAACTACAAGGATAGAGAATGATTTATTCGTAAAGGTTGTTACAAAATTTAAAAAAGATAAAGAATCTTTTGAAGAGTTTAAATATTTAGGGCTGTGCCATTGTATTAACAGTGTTTTAGAAAATGAAGAAGATTTGTTTTTGGGTGAATATATAGATTACTACAATCGCTGTTCAGCGCTTACCCGTTTGTTAAATAAGGAAGTGCTAAAAAACACTTTTGATATTTATGAGAGTAAGTTGAAGGTTTTGAATAACAATGCTGAAAAACTCAATCAGTGTTTTCTTTTGTATAACCAGAGAAAACTCAAACAGTGTTATATACAGACTATCAGTAACCGAAATAATTATATAGAAGACGAAGAAATTCAACTATTTATGGGAGATTATCTCAACTTAGGTCGTGTAGATATCCATAGGTTTATAGAAGGAAAAAAGCCTTTGGAAGTCAGAAAATAATATTGAAAAAGAATTAAAAAATGAGAAATTTTTATGCCTTAACAACATTCTTTTTCTTCCTTTCTTTAGGTTTTACCTATTCTCAAAACAAAATAGTTAGATATGCTGATGAGAAAGGCTGGGAACAACAAATTTTGTATTATCTTACTCCAAAGGGGAAAGAATATGCACGTGTGTATTTATCTTTAGATAAAAAAGATATTTCTCGCGATTCGCTTGCTTTCTATAAAACAGGCATTAAGAGATATATTTCTGATGGGTATGGGTATAAACTTTCTGATCAAATAGATTATGAAAATCCTAAAAAGCTGAAAGGAGAACATTTTTTATTACAGCACATAAACTCTATTGACGATTGGGATAATTTATTTTATGACAATGCCTTAATAAAAAACATAATAGGAGAAAGAAAGGTAAAAGCTAATGAATTGTTTTTTGATAATCAATTAAAATTTGAAACAGGTCTTTTTGGGCGTTCTTCTTATACTAATTACTATTCAAATACAGGACTACCTTTTGAAAGTGATAGAAACTATAAAAATATTGCTTGGGTTAAAATTAAATTTAATGATAAAAAGAAACCCATTCGTTTAGAACTTCTCCTAAAGAAAGACCCCGAAATGGCGAACCCTATTTACAAAGATTTTCATTACATTCGAGAGTATTTTTATAACAATAATATTATAAGTAAAATCATCACAACTATAAAGGAAGTAGGAGGAGAAACGAGTGTTTATACAGAAACTTATGAGGTGATTTAATTTGTAGTTAAAAAAACAACTCAATGAAAATAATAGTTTTATTTTTAAGCTCTTTATGCTTATTTCAATGCAATAACGTGAAGGATAATAATTTAAAGGTGAGCAATCATAGCGATATTCCTTCACCCCCTCCATTGCCTGATAGCCTTGTCCAAAAATACAAAGCTACTAAATTCTTCAATTTTCTTGTAAGCGAAAATACCGACTTACGAAAAGAACTCCACTCATTATATAACTCGGTAGAAATCAACTATCAAGAAACACCTTTAGAACCTAATTTATGGTTGTCTGTCTTTACCTTAGGAGATACAGAATATGATTTTGTTGTGAGAGACAAATCAGTTATCTTTAAAGATGCATTATCGATATATCACGCAAAGAGGAGCTTTAAATACAAAGATTGGAATCACGATGGAAAGAAAAATATTGTGGAATACTACGGACAATGTGCATCAGGTTGTTTAGCCTATTCCGAATATATGGCAGTTTATGAGGTTGAGAAAGATACTGTCCTATTAAAAGTGCAACTACCTTTAAAGGAACGAAATTGTATGTTTGGTAATGAAATGATAAGCATAATAACCTATACTTATAAGGTAAATAAGAACCAAGTTTCCGTTAAGAAAACAGAAGGCACACGCAGGGATTGTAACGCTGATGATATACAAAAAGTTGAAGCCGTTACCCATAAAAGTTTTTTATTAGATACACTTACTGATAAAATGCTTACTGACTTATAAGTCCCAATAGTCTATTATTAAACTTAACTCTGTAAAATGATGAATAAAATATTCAAAATACTTATTGGGATAGTTTTTGCGGCAATAATACTACTGATAGTATTTATTATATTTTTTCCTTTTGCTTATAGAATGCCTAAATTCCCCGAACAACCTAAGTATTCTATCGCTGAAAAACTCTTTTTGGAAAAGCTAAAAAAGAAATATCATTGTGCAGAAATCAATAGATCTTACTATAATATCACAGCAAAAGAAGAAGATACTTTTATAAAAAAAGATTTTTTAAAACATCCCTTTTCCTATAGGATTCGAATAGACTTTGAAAATGAAAAAGAAAGGTATCTTAGCGATTTCAAACAAGAAAGTCTATATATAAAAGATAGTATTCTAAACAAGAATGAAAATCTAAAAAGAATAGTTTTTTATGTAGCATTTACCAAGCAAATAGATAGCAGAAGTAGTACAGTTGCATATCATAAATTTTTATATCTATATGATAAACAAAAAGATAGTTTGATTTTCTCACCTAAATAAAGAATGAAAAAATCTAATAAGTATTTAAGTATTCTGTTCTTATCTTGTACAATCATAGCTCCTTTTTTACTTTGGATAAATTATTTTGCTTATCCAAATAGAATAGAATCTACTTCTATAGGGGAACTCATAAGTTGGATTATTTATAGTGTTTTTCTGCTTTTTCCTTTTTTCTTTATCTATCAAATGGTTTTAAAGACAACTAAAAAATTAGAAAAAGAACATTTTGAACTCACTATTTACACACTTGTTGTATGGATTGCCGCATTTTCTTTTTATGATTGGCTATTTTATATTATAAACTCATATATTACAAAATAGAACTAAATTTTGCCAATAAATTTATGCGTTTATGTACTATAATTTGAGTAATATCACAAAATAACATCAGTAAGGAATGATAAAGAGAATATTTTTAATACTTATCCTTTGTGGAATAGCTTTTTTCATATATGCAATATCAACTTTTGATGAAGGCTATTTAAAAAATAGGATAGAAGCCATAGAAGCTGAAAAAGCTAATAATTGCCTTACTCGTTTAGGAATTGTAGTAACCACAGAAAAACAACCTATTGACAGTGTTACTTTCTTTGATTATAACAATGAAATCATCACTCGTACAGATAGCGTTGGATTTTTCAAAATAACAAGAGAAAAAGAGGTGTTTATTCACGCTATTATCTTAAAGAAGAAAGATTATATTACAGATACCATTCATTACTATAATAAAGAAATAAAAGAATGGGATTCTGTATATAGAGGATATAATGACACTATTGTTTTAAAAAGAGAGAAGAAATGAAAAAATTATGGAATTTCATTGAAAAATAATGTTATACTTTTTAAAATTATTGCTAACATACATTTGCGCTCTATTTTCTCCTACCCCTTGATTCCTAATACCTAACACTTACTTCTTTTAAAAAATCATAAATAAACCTTAAAAAAGTCTTCGTTTTTGTTGCGTTTTAATTTTGGTTTATTTACTTTTGCCGTCAAAATCAGGTGTCAGGTATCAGGTATCAGGTAATAGGTAACAAGTGAAGTATTACCATTCTTACCTCTTATCTCTTTTCAACTAATTAAAAAATAAATAATTTAAAATAATGGAAAACCAAAATCAACAAAACAAAAGTTACGTATTGCCTATTGCAATGATGTTCGCTTTATTCTTTATGATATCATTCGTAACAGGCTTGCAAAACCCTTTTGGGGTTATTGTGAAAAACCAATTTATGGCGAGCAACCTCGAGTCACAATTGGGGAACTTAGCCAACTTCATTGCTTATGCCTTTATGGGTATACCAGCAGGGAAAATGTTACAACGCATTGGTTATAAAAAAACAGCTTTAACCGCTATTGTGGTAGGTTTTACTGGAGTGTGTGTTACTTTCCTTTCAGGTATTGCAGGTAGTTTTGCCGTATACCTCACAGGGGCTTTTATTTCGGGGTTCTCTATGTGTATGCTCAACGTGGTAGTAAACCCTATGCTCAACACTCTTGGTGGTGGCGGCAAACGCGGAAACCAACTCTTGCAGTTTGGAGGGGCTATCAACTCTATTGGAGCAACCATTGTACCTGTATTGGTAGGTTACCTCATTGGTACTATTAGCGCTGGCACTTCAATTGCCGATGCTAACCCTGCACTCTTCTTAGCGATGGGTATTTTTGCTTTAGCATTTATCGTACTTTTCTCTATGCAAATACCCGAACCTCACGCAGCTCAAGCCAATGTAGCTACTGTAAAAGACGCTCACAGCCCTATGTCGTTCCGCCACTTTATATTAGGAGCGATTGCTATTTTCCTCTATGTAGGTATTGAAGTAGGGATCCCTAATATTGCCAATTTATTTATGACCGGTAGTAATGAAGCCAATGGTTTAGGTATTGATACTACTACTGCAGGTTCGGTAGTAGGCACTTATTGGTTTTTGATGTTTATAGGTCGTTTGACAGGAGGTTCATTAGGAGCTAAATTCTCAAGTAAAGGGATGCTTACTTTTGTATCTTCTTTAGGTATCCTTTTTGTAATCTTATCTATAGTAATCCCTGATACACAAGTAGTAAATATGCCTGTGTTCAAATCGGATATATCTTTTGGTTTAGCCGAAGTGCCAATGAGCATTATGTTCCTTGTACTTTGTGGTTTGTGTACTTCAGTAATGTGGGGAGGTATCTTCAACCTCGCTACCGAAGGATTAGGTAAATACACTGCCGCCGCTTCAGGTATCTTTATGGCGATGGTATGTGGTGGTGGTATCTTGCCAGCTATCCAAGGAGCTGTAGCCGATGTAGTAGGTTATATGCAAAGTTACTGGGTAATAGTAATTGCTCTTGCTTACTTATTGTTCTACGCACTTGTAGGTAGCAAAAACGTAAATACCGATATCAAAGTAGACTAACGAAAATGATTGTACTATAATATAAATAAACTGCCCAAAGACCATTAGGTGCTTTGGGCAGTTTTGTTTTTAAGGGGTTCTTAATTTACTTTAACGTGTAATTATTAAATAATCAGTAAAATGTTTTAAATCTCCCACGAATTTCACGAATTTTCACGAAATAAGGACTCTAAAAAACCCTTTACTTTATATTATCTCACGAATTTTCACCTGACGGTGAATTACAAATCTGTAAATCAATGTTCTGTTATATCGAACTGATGTTATTTTATAGCTTCATACGCGCGGATAGCTTTGTCGAAGCGGTCGTTTACACTTTCTAAGGTGTAGAGACCGTCGGCATTAGCTTGTACGCCTTTAAGTTTTAGTGGGAATACCACTGGCGGATTTTGCATATCCAATAACTCTATGCCACGCAATTGTTCGGTGGTTTGGTATACGATATTCACCGATACAAACTCTTTACCGCTGTTGTCTACCCATTTTTCAAACACGAGTTTGCTACCTATCGGGGTTTTCTTCTCAATAGATTTTGGCAAGCTGTATTCTTCTACTTCCAAAGCGGCATTCACGCTGGCAATGTTAGAGTCGTGACCACAAAGGAAAGTGAATTTGCGGTTTTTGGCGTTGAGCTCGTCTTTCATATACACTAATAATGGGTGCGCTACGTTTACAGCTACGATAGGAGCGGTGAAAAGTACATCGCCATAGACATCTTTTACTTTAGCGATTTTCTCCCAATCGGAGGTGGTGAGGTTGTTGCCAAATGCTGCTTGCACAGGGTCTTTATCTTCATAATATTGCAAGATAAAAGCATCGGAAGCGGAGTTGGCTAACTTCAAAGAACCTTTCATATTAGGTTCATCGCCTTTTTCGAGTTTCAATTGGGTGTTGTAATCGTTGAATGCACACACTTCACCTGATTTACAAGCGGGTGAGTTCTTCAAATCGAGTACTTTTTCCAAGAGTTGGTAAGAGTCTTTCAACCCCTCGTTGATGCCTACAATGCCTTTTTTGCCGCCCATAGCAGCAATTTCTTTTAAGGCTTGTGCTTTGAAAGCAGGGCTACTTTTGGTAAGCGCAGGGAAGAACACAGGGTCCATTTTGCTGGGGGTAAAGCGGTGGTTGATATGCAAATTGGCTACGGGCATAAATCCTGAGGAGAAATATTGCGCGGTAGCAATGGTGCGTTGCATACTATTAGCATAGAAATTCACTTCATCAACAGAGGGAACAGCGTTTTCAGTAAAAAGACCTTCGGCTACTGTCCATTTGCGGAAAAACTGACCCATAATGGTCTCAAGAGCTCCCCCACGGAGGGTGAGTTCACTGGGGGCAGCGCTCCATTTTATCCACTCGTGAGGCGTCATTTTTTGTAAGGTACTCCCGTTCACTGATAGAGAGGAGCGAATGTTATGACGACTGAGAATAACCACTTCTTTGAGCTTGTATTGGCTTTTAAAACTTTCGGAGCGGTTGAGTTGTGCCATCGCTAAAAGCGGACACAAGAGGAGTAGTAATGCTTGTAGAGTTATGATTCTTGTTTTCATACGGTATTTTAATTAGAAAATTAGCAAATTTGAAGACTTTGTCAAAGTCCTTGGACTTTGACAAAGTTTGTGACAATTGCCCGTGCGGATCACACCACTTAAAACTTGATTTGCAAACGCGTTTCTATAAGTCCTAAATTAGTATCGGGAACTCCAGCGCGGTAAGTAACACCGGTGTAGGAAGCACGTACACGCCAAATCATATACTTATTGATATAGTAGTTGAAAGTAAGTGAATAGTCGTTGAGGTGACCTCCCAAAATACCCGCTTTAGGGTCGGATAAGTCGGTGTAGTTATAGCCGGCAACGAGTTCTAACGCTCCTGGTCTGGGGGTGGCGATACCACCGTCGATTTCATTGTACTCATAAGGATTTCCTTTCACAATAGTGCGGAACATTCCATAAGCACCACTTGCTTTGAAATTCTCAAATCCATTCTTGCGGTTTACATTCACATAGTAATATTGGGCTTCCAAACCTAAACGACCCCGTGCAAAGAGCAATTCGGGAGAGAATTTGTAGAGGAAAGTAGCGTTGTCAATAGTCGCTTGTTGGGCGGTTACTTTAGCGATACGAGTAGGGAAAGGTGTTTTGAGTACATAAGAACTGTGGTTAAGGGCAGCTTCTTTGTTGTAGCGTGGGGTCTCAAAAGCTCCTGAGAGTCCTACGTGGAAAATCTTACCTTCTTCGCGTTGTGGGCGATAGAGCAAGCGCGACATCATACCCATACCTTGGTCGCCCGTAGCATCAGAGCTTTGTTTCATCGATTCTCCTTCGGCAAAGAGGCTAAGGGTACCCATAAAGTCGTTTTTTTGGTGCAAGAGCATCAATCCCATCAAACGAGAGTTGAAGAAAGCCTCGTTACTTTGGGGTTCTTCCATTGATATTTTGAAAGAAGAACTGGTAGCGCTTTGCATCCCAAATTGATGTACGAAATAACCTCCGCGCAATAGGGTGTGCTTGCTAAAGCCGTACTCAATAAAGATATCCTTAGGAGAGAGTTTTCCGTAGGCATAACCTATATCTACTTTGGCTTTCCAATTGCCATAGCGCACGCCCAAGCCCGCACGAGCATCGGGGATGGCTACCCCACTTACGAACTTATCTTTTTGTTCGTTGGCATTGAAATAGCCAGCGTCTATCAAGATACGTCCTGCGGGTTTCACTTCAATTTTAGGCTCTGGTTTGGGGGCTTCTTGTGCAGGAGCAGGTAGCAATTCGGTGGTTTCTGTAACGGTAGTAGGCACTTCTTGGGCATAGGCGTAGCCCACAGCCATCAGGCTGAGTGCCATAAAATGTATCTTTTTCATCGTTTTAGCAGTTTATTTGGTCATACGTTCACTTTTCTTTACTTTGCCTTTTTTCACAAGACCTTCAAACTCTTTTTTAGCTTTTTCGAGTTGTTTCATAAAGGCATCATTGGCGTGGAGGCGCGCTACTACAGCACTGGCTACAAGGCGTGCCGCATCTACATCACTTTGGAAGTGGTAACCGCAAATCACGCGACTTTGTCCCATTTCATATCCGCGTTTGAGGATTTCGTTTTGTCTATCCACGTTGATTTCGGCAAGCACCAAAGCAGTAGCCCAGCCAATAGCGGTGTGTCCTGAAGGATAAGAACCATTAGTAGAAAGTTCTTGTTGTTGCTCGGGGTTGCAAGTAGTTTTTTCGTAGAAAGCAAACGGACGTATGCGCATATAGTGCTCTTTAGCAGCACGAGTAGCGAGGTCACCAGCATCTTCGCGCATATTCACCACGAGTTTGAAGATTTCAGGGGTAGTTTCCTTAGAAATCTTGATACCAAAGGCTTCGGAGAAAGCATTAGGCACGCCAGCTCCGTCTACACGAGCATCGGATACGGCTTGGTCGCCACGAGGAGTGCGGCGTTGCATTAAGCCCCATTGGTATTGAGCTTCGTCGTTGAGGAAGAGTATACTACCCGGTTGAGGTGGCGGAGGAAGGAGTTCAAGGCTGTTTGCCACATCACCGATTTGCAAGAAATAGAGGTCGGGTTTAGTTCTTACGTCTTTGATTTTTTCTTGTGCGAATGTAGTTGCCATCACCGATAGCAAGGCTACGAATAGAAGTTTTTTTCTCATTATAATTATGTGTTTTTAAAATAAAATTAAGATATTCGTTATTTTTACTGCAAATGTAAGAATAACGAATAGAACGGACAAATTATTTCGGAAGAAATTTGAGTAAAAAAGAAGAAAAAGAAATTAAAATGATGATATACTGTTTTTTAGTTGACTGTAAAGATTTGATAGTTTTACAATTTCCTCTAAGGACTAAATGTTCACTGTTGATATATTTGTAATTGAGTATTGAATGAATAAAGGAGAATTTATTTTTTTGAAGATGGCTTGTTGTGAGGGGTGTAGTTTGCATTATTGTATTCCTGCTTGATAGTATTGGTACTTAATTGCAGCTAATTTTATCAATACTTTACTGCAGAGATTCTCATTTTGAGGAAGAGGAAGTGTGAAAACACAAAAACCCTTATCTAATAGATATTCTACAATTTAGAATTAGAAATGAAGATTTTCAATAGCTCTATTTGTTCCTCTTTATCTTTTAGACGAGCTTCGTAGGAAGCTATAAGTTTCTCTAGCATTTCTTTATTTTCTTGATAAAAATGCTCTATTTTTTGAGCTGAAATACTAGAATCTTTATTGTAACTGTTGTTTTGTATCCAATTTTCTCCTATATCAAGCAGTTCATTTATAGGGATGTCTAAAACAGTAGATATTTGGAACATCTTTTCTACTGAAAGTTTAGTTTCTCCTTTTTCTATTTTTCTATATCCAGAGGGGGTAAGACCTAAATCATCAGCCATATTTTCATAAGTATACCCTTTTTGACTTCTCTTTTGGGTAATCTTTTCTAATATTTTTTCTACTTCCATAGTCTATAAGTTTTACGGTGCAAAGATACTAAAAATATAACTATAAACAAATTTTTGTCCTAAAAGTGTTTTTATTTTTATAAAAAGTAATTATTTTCTCCCAAAAAGTAATGCTAATATTGTGTTTTTATATTTACCTTTGTGGCGTGATTTTAAATTAATGTATACATAGTAGGAAAATCTCAGTCGAGGAAACTAAAAAACGACTTTAAACAATAGAGTAAGTGTAATTTATAATTTTTATAGTATGAAAAGAAGTAGATTTTATCTCGGATTAGTTCTTTTATTAGGACTATTATGTGTTGCGAACATCTTTAAATCAAGAGATGTAAAGGCAACAAATGCTATGGAAGCACAAGTGGGTTGGGCAGTATGCCATGTGCCTAAAATACCACCAGCTCACCCAGCAGTAGAAGCTATGGCAGTTACCGGTATGGGAACTATGGGAGGCTTTCTAGGTGCTAAGTATGGGGCTACTATCGGTTGGATTGGAGGTCCCGCAGGAGCTTGTGTAGGGGCTGTAGTAGGAGCCTTTTAATCAAATAGTTTTTATTAAAGAGAGATTAGAGTTATTTTCTAATCTCTCTTATTAAATAGATTTAACAATGAGTGCTTTTTATTTTTTTCTTATATGCTTTCTGTCTATTTTTGGTATAAAAATATTGTCTGTGTTTTTGTCATTCAAGATGAATAAATCTAATGAGAAATATTTTTCAGATATTTTTATTTATAGAGATGAGATAATAGATTCATTAGTAATAGCTCTTATCATAGTTGTCTTTGCGAAACTTGTTAGTTATATAGCTAATGATGAGATGATTATATATTTATTTTCTATTGTATTTGTTTCTTTTATAAGTTCCTATTATTTTTTAGCTACTCCACTGCGCGCTCTTTTACAAAAAAAACAGTATTTAAAGGATAATGAGCTTGAAAAAATGTTACAAGAAGAAAATGTTTCTTACTATATACGAATTATAAAAGGAAAAAGAAATAATGCTTATGCTACTGGATTTTTTCCTTTTACAAAAATTATACTGATAGGAGAACCTCTCTATAAGAAGATGAAACCGATAGAACTCAAAGCAGTTGTCTATCATGAGATAGGACATCTTAAATTAGGTCATATTACTAAGATGTTCTTTTTAAATTTACTATGTACTATATTTTTTATGTTTTTAGTAATTATACGCTTTAAAATAACAGAAGTATATGGTTTTATAGGGACGTTTATAGAACCTATTTTGGTAATTTTGTCAGGTTCATTATATGGGTTACTCACTTTTGTAGTAATTCCTTTTATTTTTCAACGAAGAATGGAATTACAAGCTGATACTTTTGCAGCACGAAAAGTTGGAGTAGAAACTTATATACAGATGTTAAATACTTTGAATGTTCTTTCAGGAAATAAAATGATAAAAGGAGATGTTGCGCATCCTTCTTTACAGAAAAGGATAGAAAATGTTTTAGAAATAGATTCGTAATTATGAAGTTACAAAAGTATACAGAGAATATTGATATAAAAAAGATGCTTCTATCAATATTGTTTTTCTTTTTTGGGCTTTTAACTTATGTCTTAGTATATAATGAAGACTTAAATAATGTCAAAAATCAATCAACTACAATAGTGGAAGAAAACAACAGAGTTCTCAATGATACAGCTTTGCAAAAAGCAAAAAATGCTTTTTATATCTTTATGAATAATATGAAAGTGGGAATACAATTATCTGTTTTAGGTTTTCTTTCTGGGGGAATATTAACTCTTATTTCATTGTTTTGGAACGGCTTTATACTCGGTAATATATTATATATGGCTACTGAAATACTGTCTACAGAAGAGATTATATATTATCTTAAACATGCTCCGACTGAAATATTTGCTCTTTTATTATTTTCTGTTATAGGGTTAAAAGGCTTTTATTTCTACAAAAACATATACTACAAAAAAAATATTTCTAAGCTTTTATTTCCAAAAATAACAGACTTTATTCTTCCAACATTATTATTGTTTATCTCATCTATAATTGAAGTGTTATGACATCAATAAAACAAGTTAAATCAGAATTATTAGTACTTGTTATAGTCCTTTTTGTAATAATTATAGTTTCAGGGACAATGAGGGTTATTTCTTTATTAGAAATTTTAGATCCAGTAGTTGCTGATATTGCTGAAATATCTGCTTATACTTCTTTATTATTTAATAGCCTTATCTATATGATATGTGCTGCAACGCCTTTTGTGTTAGCTAATTTTATAGCACAATATGATAAAAAAGAAGATGATTTAGTTATTTTTATTGAGGCTATAATTTACTATGTAATTACGTTATGTTTTTTTGAAATTTTAAAGATGTTTGTTTCTCTTTTATACTTTGATAAAGCTATAATTTCTATTACAGATGTTGATAAGATGACAGAAGAAATTAAAAAAAGTACTTGGTGGAAATATGATAGAGTAATAAAGGTTATATGTGCTATTATATCTGCATTAGTATTTTTTGTTTATTGCTATAAAAAGAAAAAAACAATGAAATTTTTAGTAGCTACAACTTTTATTATATTTCTTGGATCAATATTAATAGTTTTGTTATAAAATATTTTAATATTTAAGTAATATTGTATTTCTATTACTTCTTTTCAGTTATAAATACCAAAAAAGGGAGAGGGCACACATAAAAAGGGAATAGGGGATAGGAGTTAGTAGTAGATAGGGATTACGGGGTAGCGATTACTTTTATTGTTTGTTTTACTTTTTCAGCAATGGTTCGGGCTTTTTCAATGTCTTTATTTACGATAGTTACGTGTCCCATTTTTCTAAACGGACGGGTTTCGCGTTTGCCGTAGATATGAGGGGTAACGCCTTCCATTGCTAATATTTGTTCTATATTTTCGTATATCACATCGCCTTGGTAGCCTTCAGCCCCTACGAGGTTTACCATTACACCTGCTACTTTGCTATCGGTGTTGCCTAATGGGAGGTCTAAAATGGCGCGCAAATGTTGTTCAAATTGGTTGGTGTAAGCTGCTTCTATGCTGTAATGCCCTGAATTATGTGGGCGTGGAGCTACTTCGTTTACTAACACCTCGTCTTCAGCCGTTAGGAAAAGCTCTACGGCTAAAAGTCCTACTACCTGAAAAGCTTCGGCTACTTGTACGGCTATTGCACGTGCTTTTTGGGCGATTTCCTCGCTGATACGCGCTGGACACAACACATATTCCACCTGATTGGCTTCGGGGTGAAACTCCATTTCTACCACGGGGTAAGTGGTTGCCTCACCGCTCACATTGCGGGCGACAATCACGGCTAATTCCTTAGCGAAAGGCACTAAATTTTCGGCGATACACTCTCCTTCGGGTAGAAGGGATAGGTCGGGTAATTGTCGTACGATTTTCACGCCATTGCCATCGTAGCCAAAGCGCGCTGATTTCCACACGAAAGGCAGGGTTATTTGCTCGTTTGCTACTGCCTGCTGCAGATTTGTTAAACTCTCAAATCTGTGGAAAGGCGCTGTAGGGATATTGTGAGTGGTGTAGAATTGTTTTTGGGTAGCTTTGTTCTGTATCAACTCAATAGTTTGAGGGCTGGGATATACTTTTACCCCTTCGGATTGTAGTTTTTTAAGGGCATCGACATTCACATTTTCAATTTCGATAGTGAGTACATCTACCTCTTTTCCAAAACGATAGACGGTGTCAAAATCGGTGAGGGAGCCTTGTACAAAGGTATTGCAGGCAATGCGACAAGGCGCATCGGCAGAGGGGTCGAGCACCTTAGTGGTGATGTCGAACTTACGGGTTTCGGTGAGGAGCATCTTGCCGAGCTGTCCGCCACCAAGGATTCCTAAAGTAAAGTTTGATGAAAAATAGTGAGGCATAAGGTTGCTTTATTTCAATTCTCTAATCAAATACATATACACGGGGAAGTGGTCGGAATAGCCCCAAGTGTAGTTGCCATTGCTCATACTGCGGAAAGGATAGCCTTTGTAGCGCCCTTTGGGGTTTGCCAAATAAGGGCGGTTGAAGATACCTGTTTTCCAATAGCGATAACTGCTTTTGTCTTCTTTAAGCAAATCATAGGTGAAATAGAATTGGTCGAAAAGATTCCAACCGTCTTGATAAGCAAGAGTGCCCATACCTTTTTTGAGCATCGCTTCCATAGGGTTGAACAGCTCCCCTGGTTTTACATCTTCTTTTTTGTCTTTTGTTTTGAGTACATTTTTAAAGCCAGAATTGATAGGGTCGTCGTTGAAGTCGCCCATCGCAATAACTTTGGCGTTAGGGTCTTTTTTGAGTAGAGAATCGATGATTTGCTTGTTCAGAGCGGCTGCTTTTTCACGACTGGGGCGGCTTTTGGCTTCTCCTCCTAAACGTGAGGGCCAGTGATTTACGATAAAGTGTATCATTTCGCCGTCTAACTCGCCGCTTACGAGCAGTTGATCGCGAGTGTAGAGGGGTTTGCCGTCATCTTTAGTGAGGTGTAGGGGGTGTGCGAAAGAAGAAACGGGCTTGAACACGCCTTTTTTGTAGATGAGCGCTACATCTACCCCACGTGCATCGGGGGAATCATAGTGCACGATGCCATAGTTGTAACGTTTGAGATACTCGGTATTGATAAGGTCTTGCACTACTGCCTCATTTTCTATTTCGGCAAGTCCTACTATATCGGGGGCGTGGTGCGTTACATCGTTGCCGATTTCGGAAATGACTTTAGCAATTTTCTGTACGTGGTCGTTATAGACTTTGGAAGTCCAGCGGTCGGCGCCCTCAGGGGTGCGATCGTCGTCGAATTTATTAGGGTCGTTGATAGTGTCGAAAAGGTTCTCCACGTTGTAAAAAGCAATCGTTCTCACACTAAATTTTTTTTGTTGAGCCTCGGCATTGAGTACCGCTAAAAGTACAAGCGATACCGTTAAAGTTACAATTCTTTTCATTTATAATTTGTTTTTTTAGGTGTTTAGTTTTGGGCTTAATCAGCAAATTAGTAAATTAGCAAATTATTGAAATATTCTTCCAAAAAAGCCTTTCTTTTTAGGTTTGTCTTCCTCTTGTTGGGTGGAGGAGGCGGTATTTTTGGCTGCTGCCGAAGGGTTTACTACATCATCTATAGAAATTTCTTCCTCACCATTATCTATATCGTTTAATTTGCCTTTGCGCTCGTAGATGCGGTAATGCACTTCGCCTGCTCTAATCGTATCTTTTACAGCATTGCTATTGCTGAGGAGACGGTCGAGGAAACCTTCTCTTACCACGGGTTCACAATTGGTTATCTCCTCGCGTATCTCGTCGGGGACGGAGAAGGTAGCGCGGGTGATTGTGTTGAACTGCTTGTTGCGGTTGAGTTGTGATACAAAGAGGGCTGCAATAGGCAGTGCTGAGTTAGCTCCTTGCCCCAAATAGGTAGCGCGGAAGCCTATCTGCTGGTCGTTACCCACCCAAACAATCATCACCAAGTTAGGCAAGAGCCCTGCAAACCAACCGTCTTTATTATCTTGGGTAGTTCCTGTTTTACCAGCGAGGTCGTTGGTAAGTCCGTATTGTCCGCGCATTCTGGCGGCAGTTCCTTCATTCACTGTAGCGCGCATCAATTGGATCATCTGTTGAGCAGTGGTTTGGCTGATAGCAGCGGCTTCTTTTTTAGGTTTGTGTTGCCAGATAATTTTTCCTTTTTTATCGGTGATTTTTTCTATAAAATACGGTTGTGAGGGTACGCCGTTATTGGCAAAGGTGGTATAAGCTTTAGCCATTTCAATCACTGATAATTCGGCTGAACCCAAGGCGATAGAGGGTACTTGAGGCATTGCTGTTTGGATACCCATTGCGCGCGCTTTCCTGATGACATTGTTGAGTCCTGCATAGAAGAGCGTTTGCACAGCGATGGTGTTCAGTGATTCTTTAAGCGCCTTGCCTACAGAGTAGTAGGTATAAGGGTCGTCGTCGGTTTTAGAGGCGTTGCGCGGTGTCCAGAATTTTTCATCGGCGTAGGTGAGGGCGCGTGGTGAGAAGTGAGTGCATACAGGCATTCCTACCTCTAAGGCAGTAGCATAGACAATAGGTTTGAAAATAGACCCAACTTGGCGTTTACTTTGCAATACGTGGTCGTACTTGAAGTGCTCAAAATCAACACCTCCTACATAACTTTTTACAGCTCCCGTCTGTGGATTCACACTCACAAAACCCGTGTTGAGCAAGCGAATATAAAACGACAAACTATCGAGGGTGCTGTGCTTTTGCACTTCGTCCTGAGTGTAGAAACTCAAGTCCATAGGTTTTTTCTCGCTGAGTTTTTTCCAAATAGTTTCATCGTTGAGACCTTGGGCTTTTAGTTCTTTATAAGCGGGGAGTTTTTTAGCTTCTTGGAGTAGCCAGTCGTTATCGGTTTTCCAAGGAGGGTTTTTGCCATAAGCAGTTTCAAAATCTTTTTGTAGGCGTTCTAAGTGTTTTTTCACGGCAGTCTCGGCGTATTGCTGCATAGTACGGTCGATGGTGGTGTAGATGCGCAACCCATCTTTATAGATATTATAGGGCGTACCGTCTTCTTTTTTAACGTCTTTCAACAATTCGGGGAGTTGCAAGCGTATTTGTTCGCGGAGGTAAGGAGCGAGACCTTCGTTTTCGATGTTGTTATAGCTAATTTTCAGGCTGTCTTGCTTGTGGACTTCAAAGTCTTTATCGGAGAGGAGTCCATTTTTTTTCATCTTAGCTAATACTACATTGCGGCGTTCTTCACTTCGCTTGGGCGAGGTACGCGGATTGTAGTTTTTATTAGCTTTGAGAGAGCCTACTAAGGTAGCTGCCTCGTTGAGAGTGAGTTCTTTGGTGTGTTTGTTGAAAAATCGATGAGCAGCAGCCTCTATGCCGTAAGTATTATCGCTAAAAGGTACGGTATTGAGGTAGAGGGTGATGATTTCCTCTTTAGTATAGACTTTCTCAATACGGCTGGCGATAATCATCTCTTTGATTTTATGCACGGGCATTGAGAGTTTTCCGTAGCGCTCGCCACGCCCGAAAATGTTTTTAGCCAACTGCATCGTAAGGGTACTACCCCCACCCGAAGAATCATCTTGCAAGAGCAGTGTTTTGAAAAATACCCTAAAGAGGCTTCGCATATCCACGCCACTGTGGCTGTAAAAACGCTCATCCTCGGTGGAGATGAGGGCATTTACCAAGTAAGGAGGAAAATCGGAATATTCAACTTTAGTGCGGTCGAAAATGTAGAATTTGCCTAAGAATTCACCGCGGTCGTCGTAGATGAGACTCGCTTCAGCTTGACGGAGCTCCTTGAGTTCTTGTTCGGTAGGTAATTTGCCAAAAGCACCAAAATATACTAAAGAGAAGAGCAATAACAACATTGCTACCCCTGCTCCTACAGCAATACCTGCCCATTTGAGGTAGAATTTGTAGTTTCGGGGTTGTTTGCCTTCGCGCTTGCCGCTGAAGAGTTTATAAAATAAATAGGGAATGCCAATAAGCAGTAATACAAGGGCATACCAAGTGTATTTGAGGCAGTAACGCAGTAGTTTATATACCATAGAACCTAAAGCCAAAATCCCTTCCATCATTAGAGAAAGGAGGGGAGCTATCAGGAGCAGCCCTTGGGTAATAAGTTTTTTGAATGATATATTTTTTATTTTCATATAGATATATGTGAACTACAGATTAGTTATTAATAAATGTAGTTATATCAAAGAACATTAATTGTGTGTGTTCATTTTCAATTTCTTTAGTAAGAAATTTAAAACCCATTTTTTGGTAGAAAGGAATGGCTTGATTATAAGCGTCGACAGTGATAAGTCTACAAGCCTGATTTTCATTAAACTTTAGGCAATTACTTATTATAGAAAACAATATCATTTTTCCTAATCCCTTTCCTTTACAACTTTTATCAATTCCTAAACGACCTATTTTTAAGGAAGGAATACTTTTTAGATGTCTTTTAGGATAAGGTAGTAGTCCCTTTCGAAATTTATTGTATTGACTTACAGAGGGAAACATTTCTTCCTTTAGTTGTAAGCTGTCATTTAGCAAACTATAGTATCCTAATGTACGTTCATTATTTTCTATAACAAAAGTAGTTGCTAATAGTTCTTTTTTATAAAGAATAGCTTCGTTAAATAAAAAATCGTTTAAATCGTCGTCTTCACAATCAAAAGGTTTGATGGTATGAGTTTCTGTAAGTAATAAAACTGATACTTCTTGAAAATTATCTATTTTCATAGTTGTTTGTTTTAAACAAAGCTCTAAATTTTTTAGCTTCTTCTTCTATTTTTTCACGAGTAATTCCTAACTTTTTTACATCATCTTTAAAAGAAGCTAATTTTTTGTAAAAATTAATTACATCTTGTCCTTCTAACACGGGAGTAGGTTTAATCTCTCTTGCCATTTTTATAAAAATAATTGTTCAACAATGCAAAAGTACAAATTAATTAATAATTACCAAGTAATGGAGAATAAAATTTGGGTGCAGAGAGAGATTAGCGAGAAAAAGTTTTTGATATAGGTTTTTTGTTATTTACTAAAAAATTTATACTTTTGCCGCTTCAGTAATAAAGGATTATAAAAATAAGTGTGATGATATACTATGTACTTCTTTCCTTAGGCGTGGTTGTGCTGCTTTATCTGCTTATTATGCAAGGAATTGCAAATCTTAAGCGCGAAAAAGCAAAAGATGAACTACGCGAAAAATGGCAAAATGCCCTTATCGACGAAAAACGAACTAAAGAGACCATTATGGAATTCATCAAAAAAACTTTTGGTGAGGCAACGGTTAGTAGTATTGAAAAAGGTATATACAAAGAAAGTATGCCCGATTATCTCGTGAAAATGGCTATCGGTCGCCCTGTGAGCGTCCAGCCCGTAGTGTTCCACGGCATCCCTACCGAACGCTGGTTCTACAAATCTGTCGTGCTTAGCTTTCAGAGCGGCCGACTTATAGGCTGGGAAACCAATGATAAATAACTCCAAATAACAGGACTATGACAGTAAAAGATTACTACCAAGTGCTGGGACTCACCCCTGAAGCCCCTACTGAAGAAATACGCACCGCCTACCGTAAACTCGCTAAAGCTAATCACCCTGATAAACACAAGGGTGACCCTATTTACGTAGAAAAATTTAAAGACCTCCAAGAGGCCTACGATGTGCTCTCGGATAGCTATAAACGCAAAGAATACGACGATCAGCTGGCGCGCCAAAATATCTATAACAAGAAAAATACTAAAAAAGAATCGAAAAAGGCGGATAAATCTTCTAACAACGCGTCAAAACCTTCACAACCTGATGAATTTTCACAGCCCGAGCAACCTTCACAACCTCGCCCTGAGGAAATTAAGGATATGCACACCTTGGTGGATATGTATTTCAAAAAACGAGATATCACCCTCCAAGCACGTAAACAATACGACAGTTTTCTCGCTTCTCCACGCAAAAAATATATCAATTGGGTAACATTTATAGCTCTGTTGCTCTTTATCGCAGGAGTTGTTGTGGCAATGATGTTCCTCAATTAACAATTAACAATTGACAATTAACATACACAACGAAACGGATTTTACGGCTACTGCCTTGGATACTTTTCGCTATCAATACGAAAATAACGAGGTATACCACCGTTTTTGTACCCTATTACAGCGCACTCCCGAAAAAGTAACTGCCCTCGAGCATATCCCTTTTTTGCCTATTGAATGCTTCAAAACGCATAAAGTGTATTGTGGCAGTGCGCCTCACCAGCAAATCTTCACCAGCAGTGGCACTACAGGCGCACAAACTTCCCGACATTATGTGAAAGACCTCACTATTTACGAAGAGAGCTTTCGCAAAGGATTTGCATACTTCTATGGCGATATCCGCGATTATGTAGTATTAGCCCTCCTCCCTTCGTATTTAGAACGCACGGGCTCATCGCTCATCACTATGGTAGCCGACCTTATTGAGCGCTCAGGTAGTGAGTATAGCGGTTTCTATCTCAATGAATACGACCGCTTAGCCGAGCGTTTGCAAACCCTCGATGCTTCGGGTAAAAAAATACTGCTCATAGGGGTATCGTTTGCCTTACTCGACCTTGTTGAAAAGCATACTTTTTCCTTAAAAAATACCATTGTAATGGAAACTGGCGGAATGAAAGGTCGGCGTAAAGAACTCGTGCGAGAAGAGTTGCACGCTATGCTCTGCCAAGGCTTTGGGGTAGCAATGATTCACTCGGAATACGGAATGACCGAACTGCTCTCGCAAGCCTATTCTGCTGGTAAGGGGATTTATAAGTGTGTACCTTGGCTCAAAGTGCTTATACGCGATACCAATGATGCGCTTAGTTATCTGCCTACTGGCAAAACCGGCGGACTTAATATCATCGATTTGGCTAATAGAGAATCGTGTAGCTTTATCGCTACTCAAGATTTAGGAAAGCTACACCCCGATGGTACTTTTGAAGTATTAGGACGCTTCGACAACGCCGATATCAGAGGGTGTAATTTGCTCATTAGCTAATTTACCAATTTGCTAATTTGCTAATTATTTTTTATTTTTGCCGAAAATATAAGAATTATGGGCACAGTAAGATTACAAGCAACAGTACAAGAATTTGATATTCCATACTTAGAAAGGTTTTTAAAAGGTATTTCAGCTACCGAAATCAACTTTGAAAAAGAAGAAGACGCCTTTGATATTCTTACTCCTGAAGACCTCAAAGCCATTGCACTCTCAAAAGAGCAAGGAAAACTCGGTATGGTTACAAGCAATGACGATGTTTTTAAAGAAACTCAATATTTTAGAAGTTCAAAACAACAACCCTTATTTTAACAGAAAAAATCCCTTGCAGTGCAAAACTGCAAGGGATTTTTTTTAAGTAAAGTAACTATTTTATTAATTGATTACTGTTTTTATCAGACAAGTCGGACGTGTCAGACCAGTCAGATTCCTAACACCTGATACCTGTCCCCTGACCCCTATTTTACTTTGGTAAAATAAAGGGTTACTAAGCCGTTTTGGGTTTGCTCGCTGTAGGAAAGTTTGGTGTTATTTTCTGAAAACACAAGTGCCAACTCCTCTTTGTTTTGAGGATCGGTAACATCGTAATATTTATTGCCTTCTTTTACCCACTCGTAGGTATTGATAGTTTTTTTGCATTGCCCGTTTTGCTCAGGAACATTAAGATATATTGTAAACCCTATGGAGCTACTCACTACAGCACCTTGCAAACATTCTCCTTCCTTTACTATCACTTCCGTTTTTCCTACGGTAGCTTTGGTCATTATCCAATATCCTACAAAAGGATCGAGGTAACTATAGTCTACCCCTTTTTTGCGAAGGATTTCTATTACTTCCTGTTGTTGATTATTTTTTAAATATATAAAAAGCTCTTTCCCTTTCATTTCGTATTTTATAGAGGTTTTAGCTCCTTTTCTTACGTTAGGCGAATCATTGGCAACCGTCATATTAAAAACGCCATTAGTAGCCGTATAATCGTAA
This sequence comes from Capnocytophaga genosp. AHN8471, assembly GCF_016806945.1. NCBI lineage: Bacteria > Pseudomonadati > Bacteroidota > Flavobacteriia > Flavobacteriales > Flavobacteriaceae > Capnocytophaga > Capnocytophaga genosp. AHN8471. The sequence goes on along the minus strand of NZ_JAESPJ010000016.1, from coordinate 87,328 downwards.
TATATAGGATAGTATTTACACTCAGAACCTTCTAAATAATAGTATTCGTGCTTTATTTTTTTATCCGAAATAGAATAATAAGTTTTTTCAGCACAATCGTTAGAACTTGTCCAGTTCCGTCCGTTTCCATCGGGACCATTAAAATTGCTGTAAAGATACCAATCGCCAGTGAGCGAAGTGCTACCTCCGCCGTTGTCGTCGTCTTTCCCGCAAGAGGAAACAAATAATGTTGTGGCAACCAATGCCGAAAAAATTAGTTTTTTCATATAATATTTGTATTATCCTCTCTCCCGTTCCCTCTCTCCCAAGGAGAGAGGGAAAATCTGGTTAAGAGGGTATTAAGAATAATGTTTAATGTTGTTTATGATTTATCAGACAAGTCGGACGTGTCAGACAAGTCAGATTCCTGTCCCCTGACCCCTGAGGCCTATTTTACTTTGGTAAAATAAAGGGTTACTAAGCCGTTTTGGGTTTGCTCGCTGTAGGAAAGCTTGGTGTTATTTTCTGAAAACACAAGTGCCAACTCCTCTTTGTTTTGAGGATCGGTAACATTGTAATATTTATTGCCTTCTTTTACCCACTCGTAGGTATTGATAGTTTTTTTGCATTGCCCGCTTTGCTCAGGAACATTAAGATATAGTGTAAATCCAAAAGAACTGGCTACTACCTCTCCATTCAAGCATTCACCTTGCTTTACAGTAGCTTCTGTTTGTCCTACGGTAGCTTTAGTCATTTGCCAATATCCCACAAAAGGATCAAGAGAACTATAGTCTACCCCTTTTTTGCGAAGGACTTGTATTTCGTTCTGTTGTCGAATATTTTTAAAGCGAAGGATAAGTTCCTTGTCCTTTATTTCATATTTTATAGAGGTTTTACCTCCTTTTCTTTCATTAGGTGAATCATCGGCAACCGTCATATCAAAAACGCCATTAGTAGCCGTATAATCGTAATATTTTGGAGTGTGTTTGCATTCAGAACCCTTTGAATAATACCATTCGTGCTTTATTTTTTTATCGGAAATAGACCAATAAGTTTTTTGAGCACAATTGTTAGGATTTGTCCATCGAGATCCATAACCATCGGGGTCATTATAAATGCTGTAAAGATACCAATCCCCAGTGAGCGAAGTGCTACCTCCGCCGTTGTCGTCGTCTTTCCCGCAAGAGGAAACAAATAATGCTGTGGCAATGAATGCCGAAAAAATTAGTTTTTTCATATAATATTTGTATTATTCTCTCTGCCGTTCCCTTTCTCCCAAGGAGAGAGGGGCAATCTGGTTAAGAGGGGTTAAAAAATAATGTTTGTTGTTTATGATTTATCAGACAAGTCAGACGTGTCAGACCAGTCAGATTCCTGACCCCTGAGACCTAAAACCTGACATTGGGGGCAAAGGTAATAAAAAATATCTTTATATCCTAATTTGTATTGCTAATTAATCATTAACAGAAAACCTCCTCTTGCAGTTTGTACTACAAGCGGAGGTTTTTAAGTTACATTTATTGCCTGTGCGGCTCGCACCTTTGGCTAAGTGTAGGTTTATTGTTCATTGTTCATTGTCAATTCTTCATTGTCAATTGTTTTTTTAAGTTCTTCAATCTCTTTTTGGGTGTCTTCTATGATAGTAGTGTCTATTCCCGTGTGATTGATATGATGATGAATTTCAGTTTTAATCTCATCAGTAGCATCGCGCAATTGGCGCATTGTTTTGCCCAAACCACGTGCAACCTCTGGGAGCTTATCAGCCCCAAAAAGTATTAAAACCATAAAAAGTATAAATATAATCTCTGAAATACCCATAAATTCAATTAATAATTAACAATTGACAATTAACAATTATCTGATGTCTGACACCTGATGCCTGACACCTAACTCACTGCAAAATTACATTTTTTTTGTCACAAAATAGTAAATATCATATTTTTTTTATACTTTTGCCCGTATGAAAAAGGTAAAATATTATTATGACCCCGAGACGCTCTCGTATAAACGCATTCGCAATCGCAAGCGTACAAAGGTGCGCAATGCCCTGATATTCCTCACGGCAGCAGCTCTCTTTGGGATTTTATTTTCTTTGGTAATGATTAACTCACGTCTGTTTTTCACCCCTCGTGAGGTGGTGTTGGCACGCGAGATAAAAACCTACGAAACCAACTACCAAATCCTCAACAAAAAAATGGAATTGGCGGAAGAGGTGCTTGCTGATATCCAAGAGCGCGACAACAATATGTACCGCCTATACTTCAACGCTCCTATCATCCCCGATAGTATCCGCAAGAGCCTTAAAAACCCCAACCGCTATAAAGACCTCGAAAAATTTGGCAACTCTAAACTTGTTGCTAGTACCAATGAGCGTTTAGATGTGTTGCGCAAACAGTTGGTTGTACAATCTAAATCGCTTGATGAGATTACCAAACTCTCTAAGGCAAAGGAAAAATTTCTCGCTTCTATTCCTGCTATTCAGCCTATCAACAACAAAGATTTAAAACATATGGCTTCAGGCTATGGTTGGCGCACCGACCCTTTTACCAAAGCCCGTAAGTTCCATTATGGTATGGACTTCGCTGCACCTCAAGGCACTCCTGTATATGCTGCTGGCGATGGCGTGGTAGTCCGTGCCGATAGCAACGCTTCAGGCTATGGTAACCACATCCGCATCGACCACGGCTATGGCTATGTAACCCTCTACGGGCACCTTTCTGCCTACAATGTGCGCGCCGGTCAGCACGTGAAGCGCGGTGACCTCATCGGTAAAGTAGGAAGTACTGGTAGGTCTGAAGCACCTCACTTGCACTACGAGGTTATCAAAAACGGCGAACATATCAACCCTATTCACTTCTACTATGGCAACCTCACCCCCAGCGAATACGCCGATATGCTACACGTCTCTACCCAAGAAAACCAATCGCTTGATTAGGGGTTAGAGGTTAGGTGTCAGGTTTTAGGTGTTAGGTTTCAGACTCGTCAGAGGAGTCTGACTTGTCAGATATTCTTACCTCCAAACAACCTCTAAAAAATACTCCAGAAACCTCCACAAAGAACTGCTAGAACTTAGAGGCTTTAGCAAATTGAAATCAAAATTCTATAATTAGATGAAAAAAATACTATTTCTTTTTATTTTTAGCAGTTTTATAACAGCTTGTAGACAACATAAGAAAACTTATGTTGCTGATATCAAAGAAAATTCAATTGCTATTGACTCTTTTTATCACAAAGAAAATATATTTAAATATACTCAGCTGGGTATAGAGTGTAAAATAGGAAATTTGGACAATGTAAAACAACTTCTTGCTAAAGGAGCGAATAGTAAATTTGCAAAAAAAGATGATTATTTGATATATGATGCCTTGTTTGTGTCTATAGAAAATCGTCATTTGCCTATTGTTAAATATCTTGTAGAAAACAACATATCAGATATAAATCAAATATATACAGAAGAAGGACTAACACCTCTTGGATTAGCTCGTAAAATAGGAGACAAAGAGATTGTTTCGTATCTTATTAAACAAGGTGCAATTAAGTACTCTTCAGATTGGTTGGCAACATACTCAGGTCATTTTTTATATTTAAAAGAAGAAAAGGCAGACCCTCGTGCTTGGGGAAAAATCTTAGTAAAAATAGGTGATAATATTGCTCATTTACAGATAGAAACTTATGATAAAAGTAATGATAAGGAATATGTTTTTAAAGAAGAAAAAAACAACGAAATTTCATTTGTAGATTTGAAAAATGAGGATTATATAAAAATAATAAAGAAAAGCAGTACGTACCTTCTCAAGAATTCTTTTTTAGATAGATTGTTAGATGAAAACAACTTATATTCAATAGAAAAAGTAATCAGCAAATGAGAAAATCAGCAAATCATTATGATGAATACTCCCAAAACCTCTTATACCACTGCTACTGAGCAGATAAAAGAAGCTATTCTCAGTAGTCAATATACGGCTGCTAAGCAAGTAAATGCCGTACAACTCTCCTTGTATTACGGCGTAGGGCGCTATGTCTCTCAAAATACCCGCAAAGGAGTATGGGGTACAGGAGCTATTGAAGTAATAGCAGAGCAACTTCACAAAGAACTGCCAGGACTTCGTGGGTTTGGAGCTCGGCATTTGCGTAATATGAGAGCCTTTTATGAGGCGTGGCAGGAGTTAGATATCAATTCAGCAGTTGCAACTGCCGAATTACAAGTTATTGGAAATAAAATAGATACTAATTTGGAAATCACGATTTCCAAATTACAAAATGTATTATCTCCACATTTTGATACGCTTTCAGCCTCTTCTTTTCTATCACTACCTTTTACCCATCATCTTGAGATTTTAAAAGAAGTAAAAGATAATAAGCAACGTCTGTATTATATTCGTTGGGCGATTGAAAATAAAGCTTCTGTGATTTCTTTAAAACGTGCTCTTGCAACAGATATTTATAATGTTCAACCTATCCCTAATAATTTCTCCCAAACGCTCCCTTCTAAGAATTTAGCGCGTAAAGCACTTGAAATGTTCAAAGATGAGTACTTGCTCGATTTTATCAATGTAGAAGAGATGGGGGAACGCGACCTCGCTGATATAGATGAACGAGTAGTAGAACAACAGATTATCCATAATGTGAAGAATTTTATTATGACTTTTGGCAAGGACTTTACTTTTGTAGGTAATCAATACCATTTGGAAGTGTTTGAGGTTGAACAATACCCCGATTTGCTCTTCTTTAACCGCGAACTTAACTGTTTGGTGTGTGTAGAACTCAAAAAAGGAGGTTTTAAACCCTCTTATTTAGGACAGCTCACCGCCTATTTGCGGATTTTAGATGACACAGTAAAGAAACCACACGAAAATCCTACCATTGGTATCATTCTTTGTAAAGACTTTAATAAAGATTTCGTAGAATATGTCATTCAAGACTATCACAAACCGATGGGCGTGGCTCGCTATACCACTACTGCCGAAATGCCTGAACAGTTTCAGCGTGTATTACCTAATATAGAAGAGTTGCGCAAAGTATTGTCAAATCAACCTACTGATAAATAAATCTATGATGAGCAACCCTCAACACCTCATTCACATCGTACAACAAGCCTTTTCAGGCACGCGCCTTAGGCAAAACCATACGCCAAATGTGTGATGCTACCAACGAAATTAAAACCGAAATCGAACAATCTATCCACCAAACCACCGATATAGATACCAAATTCATTGCCGATACCCAAAAAGAAATCGGCAAACTCAAAAACGATTTAACAAAATGAAACCCCTCTTAAGCGCCATATTACTCCTCTGTTGCAGCTGCCAATATTTCTCATCCTCTCCTGCCCAAGAGGAGGTAATCAACACCGCTGATGTGGTTTATACAGAAAAGAAGGATTCAGTTGAGTATACACACTCTGAAGGCAAAAGAATAGGCAACCCTATTGATTATAATGCACCTACCATTAAAGAAGTTTATGTAACCACCCGCGATAGTATTGATCTTTATGAAGAAGCCTACGACAAAAGCACACGTCTTGGCAAATTGCCTTATGCTGAAAAAGTAGAGGTAGTTCAAGAACTTAACTCTTGGTATGGCATAAAACAGCGCACCCAAAGGAAGTACAAACGCGATGGCGAGGAGATTATCTTGTGGCAATGGGAAAAACTCTTTATAAAGAGAGAACAAACGGGCGATATTAGCCAAATAAAACTCAACTATAAAGAGCTGATTACTACTGAAGACAAGAAACCGCTCAAGAAAATAAACATTCGTTTTGTGACTAAAGACGAATATCTCGTTCAAAAAACCAATGCGGTTGATTTTATAGATACTACCAACACATTCAAAAAAGTAAAAGGGAAACTGCGCCTTCCTTGTCAGGAGTGTAAAAACAAATATATTACATATATTGATAGCCTTGCGCCTAAGTACGATGACAATAGAATAGAGCATACCTATATAGGGGAAATACCCTTTCTAAATCAATATCTTATCAGTACTACATACTATGAAGATTGGGATTATACCTTGATTGACAAAACTACAGGTAAAAAGTTTACTTTAGCTGCTTATCCTTATATCACTCCTGATAGACAATATTTTATGACTCTATTAGACAATGTCTATGAAGGAGTTGCAGACTTTTCACTTTATAGTATTGATGAGACAAATAAAATAAAGAAAGTATTTTCAACCACTTTTACTCAGTGGGCATTAGTATTAGATGAAAAGGATAGAGAACAAGTCTTTATGGGAAGCAATGGAAGTCTCTATGCTAAAGTAATTAATGTCTCTGTTCGTTGGGATCAAAAAGGGTACTATAACCCACGAGGTCAGTATATCTGTATCAGTCTTAAATAATAAATCAAATTTATATGAATAATAAAAATCTCCCCCAAAATTGGGATTTCTTTATGTGCCGTATTGAAGGCGCTCCTGCCTCTATACGCACCAACTTAGCCTTGATTGAGGTCGCTCCTCTCGAAGGGCTCACACAGCGCTTGCAGTTCTGTATCAAAATGAAAAACCCTAGACCCGACGGACTTTCTTCTAATGAAGAATATCCTATCCTCTGTGATATAGAGGATGCTATAGGCGAAAAAGCGGGAGCTATAGGGGCTGTATTAGCAGGGGTAGTGAAATCGGAAGGGTTTTTAGAACTCTGGTTTTATACCCAAAATGCTGAGGCTTTGGCAAAAACTTGTGAAGAAGCATTACAAACTTTTGAGGGCTATCAGTCGGGGTATAATATAGCCGAAGACCCCGAGTGGGAAGATTATTTTGGTTTCCTCTACCCCGATGAGTTTTCTTACCAAACGATGCAAAACCGCAAAGTGCTAATGCAACTCGAAAAGAATGGCGATAAGATGGAGGTGCCTCGCGAAATCGACCATTTTATCTACTTCAAAGAAGCGGATCAGCAACAGGCTTTTGCCAAAGAAGCTGAAGCCAAAGGTTTTAAAGTGCGTTTTAACGATGATGAATTTGTGGAAGAGCGAAAAGCAGAAGGAAAAGAATATCCCTATATGGTAGAAGCCACCCGTGAAGATAGTCCGTTGGATATTGATGATATCGTATGGGATTTGTTAGAACTCGCCTCTCCTTTTGAAGGTAATTACGACGGCTGGGGCTGTGTAAACGTACGATAAGAAGTACAGCTAATTGTTAATTATTAATTGTCAATTGTTAATTGAAAAATGAAGTATTCAAAAATAATCGATACCGTTTATGAGGAAGTATTAAAGGGCGAAAATGCCGGCACCGTCCCTACCTATATCCCCGAATTAGCACAAGTGAACCCCGAACAGTTTGGGGTGTATTTCTATAGCCTCAACAAGCAATCCTATGGCATAGGCGATTGCGATGTAAATTTTTCAGCACAGAGTATCGCCAAGGTGCTCGCCCTCTCTTTGGCGTATAGCATCATAGGCGACCAATTGTGGAAACGTGTAGATGTAGAACCCTCAGGTACTTCGTTCAACTCTCTCGTCCAGTTAGAAGCCGATAATGGTATTCCGCGTAACCCGCTCATCAATGCAGGGGCGATAGTAGTGTGTGATATTTTGCTCTCTATTTTAGAAGATGCCGAAGCCGATTTTCTTACTTTTGTACGCGAATTGGCTAACGACGATACCATCAACTATTCTATTTTAGTAGCCGAATCCGAAAAATCAGTAGGGTATCGCAATTTTGCCTTGTGTTATTACATCAAATCGCTCGGAAATATAGAAAACGACCCTATTGAGGTGCTTAACTTCTATTTTAAACTCTGTTCTTTGGAACTCACTTGCAAATCGATGGCGTATATATTCTCATTTCTTGCCAATGACGGTATCCGTATGCACGACCGCGTACAAATCCTTACCGAAACCTGTACCAAGCGCGTAAACGCCATAATGCAAACCTGCGGATTTTATGACGAGTCCGGAGAGTTTGCTTTTAAAGTAGGTTTACCGGGGAAGAGTGGAGTAGGAGGGGGGATTGTTGCCCTATTGCCCAATCATTACAGTATAGCAGTGTGGAGTCCCAAACTCAACGACAAAGGCAATTCGTATAGAGGAATGAAGTTCTTAGAAATGTTTACCGCCCAAACGCATACCTCTATTTTTTAGTTACATTGTAGGGTGCTGTCTGAAAAGTCTCAAAATCACTTTTGTGTCGCTACACTTTGCCAAAGGTGCGAGCCGCATAGGCTGGAAACTTAGGCAAAGTTGACCATTCTGATGATCAATCTGTTGATAATTTTTTTGTTTCACTATATAAAAATAGAACTATGAAAAGAATTGTATTTTTCCTTTTATTACTAATATTCATAGCTTGCTCTAAAAATGTAAATATAAAAAAAGTAGGTAATAGTTTTTTTGAAAATGATGTATATATAGACAGTCAAGGTTGTCAATATATAAAGATAACAGAAGATTATAAGCAAGTGAAAGATAATCTTTTTGAAGATAAACAAGGGAATTTGTATATACAAGGAACTAACAATATGATCTTTTACTATTCTCGTCCAATATATATATCAGAGCTTTACGCTATGAACTCTGATAAGTTAAAAATAAAGGACATTGTAGATAGAGATACGTATGAAAAATTAGCAGATACAGGTTTTTCAAAAGATAAGCAATTCTTATACTTATTAAAAGAGTGGTCAGACAGATGGGAATTACATATTATTAGCAAAGACCCCGATAAATATAAACTCATTTGGAAAAATTGCAGATATTATCTTTATTCTGATGGTAAATATTATTTGAATCAAGATGTTTTTACAGAAGAAGAATTGAATATGCCTCAAAAATAACAAATGTGGACTTTTACTTTATTTAAACAGCTTCGGATATGAAAAATTCTATAAATAAATTTAGTGCACTTCTGTTTTTACTATTAGGGGGAGCTAATTGCACTAACAACACACCTAAGCAACAAGAAAATGTGATTATTACTCCTGCTCCTCACCTAAAAAAAGAAGTGGTGGTACAATTAGATAAAATCAATAACAAAGAGGCAAAACTAACAATTGCTAATTACTTAGACGAACCTATTTCCACAAATATGTTTGTGATATATACAGATATATTGGTTTTAGAATTTCAGGCAAATGATACTATAAGAGAAATGACTTGTGTAGCTCCACCTATGCGTCCCATTAACATAAGAGAATATGATACTATTTTAGCTCCTAATGCTAAAATAGAAACACTTTCTTCTATGGCTGTAATGAGAGAATGTGAGGAAATTTTTAAAATAACAGAACCCAACATAAAAATGCGTGCTAGCATTCGTTTTAAATATGTGAATCGAGAGGAGGAGTTTACCCAACACTCTAATTGGATCATCTATAAAAATGAAGGGCATTATAACCCTAAGTAAAAATATGAAAGAGTATACTAAAACAGCCTTGAAAAAACTATTTTTATTTTCTATAATAGTCGTTTGTTTAATGGCTTGTGCGACGAAAAAACAATCTGTTTTTACTAATTTAGATTGTGATAAATATCCTGTTTTAGATAGTTTGGGATACATTGAATATACAGATGACTATTTATTTACAGGTAAGGTTTTTGATCAAATTAATCAGATGGGGAAAGTTTTGGTTCCCTGTCTCATTGAAAAAGTGAAAGATACAACCCCTACATATTTTAGATATGCTGAAATTTGTAATTTTACAGAGGGAGATTATGCGTTTTTTATGTTGCCTTATGCATTGAAAAGTAAAAGAGATATTTATAAAGAAGTTGTTTTAAAGGAATTTAAAAAAGAATATAAATCTGATGCTTATATGTATGATCATTTACAAGCTATTTTGTTTCACACTCAAGATAAAACGACCAATTATAACAATCGTTTACGACTATACAAAAGATTGAAAGAGTGGTATTTAAAAAATTATGAAAAGCCACAGAAGTCTACAAAACCTACACCTACAACGAATGGGTGGTAAAAGAAGAATATTGTAGCGCAAAGCCTGAGAATAAGAACGAAAAGCTTGGTGGAGTTGTTTACAGATGTTCTATTAGGTCATCATTTAAGCTACAGACCTTTACGTGAATAGTAACTAAAGTCTTTAATTTTTTAGTTACGCTGTAGGGGCGTTTTGCAAACGCCCACATAAATAAAACTTTTATAGATAGCCGATTTTTTCATTCCCCTAAACTCTCTTTGATATTGATGAGTGTTTGTTTGATATGTTCTAATTTCTCTATAAGGGCGAAATTATCAAGTGTTTTTTGTTTTTCTTCTTTCAGGCGTTGGCGCGCGCCTTCAAGGGTAAAGCCGCGCTCTTTTACTAAGTGATAAATCAGCTTGAGTTTTTGAATGTCGTCTGCTGAAAATTTCCTACTGCCTGAGGTTGTTTTACGCGGACTGATAATCTCAAACTCCTTTTCCCAAAAGCGTATCAGCGAGGCATTTACGCCAAATGCCTGCGCTACTTCGTTGATACTATAATAGAGTTTTTCGGGTAAGTCAATATTAGGCATTAGGGGATAGGGATTAGGGGTTAGGGGTTCTGATGATTTTGATTTGCTTGATGCGTTTTTTATCAAAGGCTTCTACAATGAATTTGTAGTTGTTGAAAAGAATAGGAATGCCTTTTTGAGGGAAATTACCTGCAATCTCTAAAAGGAAGCCGGCAAGAGTTTCGGCATCACCGCGTTTTTCGTCAAAAAGAGCCTCTTCTTCATCGTTGAAATCGAGGATGCGATAGAAATCCTTTAACACTGTTTTTCCTTCAAAAATAAAGGTGTTGTCGTCTACTTTGAAGTAGGTTACATCATCGTCGTCAAACTCATCGTTGATACTGCCTACAATCTCTTCAATAATATCCTCTAAGGTAATCACTCCACAAGTGCCTCCATACTCATCAACCACTACGGCGAGGTGTATTTTCTTCTCTTGGAACTCGCTAAGCAAATCGTCGAGTTTTTTGTTTTCAGGCACGAAAAAGGCATTGCGTTTTACACTATTCCAGTCGAAGTCGGTTTTATCTAAGTGAGGCAAGAGGTCTTTGATGTAAATCACCCCTGTGATATGGTCTAAATTCTCGTGATATACGGGAATACGCGAATAGCCTATGGCTACAATTTCGTTGAGCAACTCCTGATAAGAGAGATCTTCGCTGAGGGCAAAGATATCTACACGGGGCACCATTACTTCGCGCGTTTCGGTATTGCCAAACGACACGATGCTCTCCAATATTTTCTTTTCTTCATTGGTGGTGTCTTCTTCCGAGGCAAGTTCTAAGGCTTGTGAGAGTTGTCCTATTGAAATATTGCTTTTCTGTTTGCCTAAACTCTTCTGAATCCATACTGTAAAGGCTTTCATCGGTGCGCTGATGGGCGTAAAGAAAGTGTCGAGCGTATAGATGAAGTAGGCGACACGCTGTGCAAATTGTATGTTGTTGCGATTGGCATAGATTTTAGGCAAGATTTCGCCGCAGAGCAAGAGTACAAAAGTAACTACCCCCACATCAAGCACGGCACGCACCCAAGGGGTGGTGATGCCGCCAAAGAGAAAGTTACCTAAATCCACGAAGAGGAGTACGATGGAGATGTTTACCAAATTATTGGCAATGAGCACCGTCGCTAATAGTTTTTTAGGATTGTCAACGAGCTTGGCGATGATATTGCTGGTAGCTGTTTTTTCGTCGCGGAGGGTATTTATCTCGGCAGGGGTGAGCGAAAAAAGGGCTACTTCGGCTCCTGAGATGAGAGCCGAGCACAGCAATAGTACTACAAACACTGCAAATTGAATAACGATACTCACATCGATAGCTAAAAAAGGCATCAATGCGAGTACCGACAAAGGTTCTGTTTCCAAAATATTATTATTTCGTTATACATTTAGAAAGGCGGCTGCGTGCTTACCGGAGGTTCATACGCCTTAGGTTCCGCCGTTTTTGGGGCGGGTTTAGGTTGCCCGTCGCGTTTGGGGTTTGGTAGGAAAGTTACATCAGTAGCGTGGATTTCAGTCATATAGCGCATCGCGCCGTCTTCCGTTTGCCATTTGCGCGTTTTGATGCGCCCTTCCACATAGATAAGATCGCCTTTGTGAGTGTATTTTTCTACGAGTTCAGCGAGCTTGTTGCGCACGATGATGGTATGCCATTCGGTACTGCTCATACGCTCGTTAGTAGCGCGGTTAGTATACTCATCATCAGTGGCTAAGGGGAACTGACCGATGCAGTTGCCTTCGCTAAAATACGTAAGTTTTACAACATCTCCCATACGACCTATGAGAATAACTTTATTTAAAGTTCCGTTCATTGATAAAATATATAAATATAGAGTTGATAATCAAAATATTTTTCAAAAGTACAACTTTTTTTCTACTTACCAAAATTTGGAGATGAAATTTATTTTTTATTGATTTGCTAATTTGTGAATTTTTCAATATCTTTGTCGCTTGATAATACCTCATAAAATGAAAATAATTCTTCTCTTTTTACATTTGTGTTGTTGCTCGGCGCTTTCGGCTCAGTCGTTTACGAAAGAAGTGCCTTTTGAACTCAAGGGCAAAGTGAAAATGCTCTATACTACAATGGTGTCCTTAGAGCCTGGAGTTACATTAGACCAAAACAACGATTTGTACAAACACCAAAAAGTGTATTTTGACGAGCAAGGAAAAGTTGTTAGTAGAACTTTATATAAAGATGATGGTCAAGAAGATGGTACACAGGTGTTTTCGTTTGATAAGAAGGGTTTTTTAACTGAAATGAAGATTACGGATAAAAACAATTTGCTTGCTAATGAGGTACGTACACTGGTGTACAATAAAAAGAAAACTGAGGCAATAGCCAAACGATTTGTCGTTGCCGAAATGCATACGGTTTATCCTACCAAATATGTGTTCGACAAGCGTAAACGCCCTATAGAAATCACTGATTATTTTCCTAATGAGAAGGATATTATCCAAAAAGAGCGTTTTGAGTACAACGCTGCTGGCAAAATAACTGCCAACATCAAAGAACGAATGAACGGGAGTGTGGTGATTAGCACGTTCCTTACTTATAATGCTCAGAACCAAATTGTAAAGGAACTTACTGAAGTAACCCAAAACGGCAGTACAATTTATAAATTAGAGGCGACTTTTGCTTATACTGATAAAATGGGCTTCCCAACAGAACAAGTAACGGTTATTGATGGAGGCGCCCCTACGCGTTGTAGCTATGAATATCAATGGGATGCAAAAGGCAATTGGACGGAAAAGCGCTTTGTGGTGAACGGCAAGGCAATGGCTGCTGTAAAAAGAGAAATAACCTACTATTGAAAATGCCAATCAAGGGTTAAATTAACTTATTGATTTAAAACATCCCCCCTCACATACTCCGCTCTTGCGGACTTCCTTCAAAGGGGGAGATGCGACGCAAAAGCGATAACATCCTGTTAATCAAGGGTTATCGTTTTTCAACTCTTGATTCATATCATTAATAAAAGCCATTGCTAATGATGAAGATTATAGTTAAACAAAAATAGGTTTTGAATAAAAAGGCTTGTTTTTAGGGGGCGTTTGCAAAACGCCCGTACACCACGCACTTTAAAAGCGATTGATTATCAGGTTTATAGACTTTGTCAAAGTTTTGGGACTTTGACAAAGTGTAGTGATGCATTGGCAATACAAGCAAGAGTAAAGATAAAAATTATTCCTTTACAAATTCATAATGTTTCATTATCAGATATTCTTCTTTGTTTTTTTGTTGGCTCGTCCATTCATCTTTTCTTAAAAAATAGTGAATTGCTTTTGTTTCGGGGAATTTATCAGAAGAGGAAAGAAAATCAGTTGCTTTATACGATATTTTTGCATATTCCATTATAGCAAGAGTGTCGTTGTTTGTTTGCTTACTATTTGCAGGCACTCGTTCATTGATTCTGTAAAAACCAGAAACCGTTAAAGAATCATTAGGAGCTATATTAAAAATGGTATAACTATATCGCCCTTCTGCTATATTGCTGCCATTAAAAAGCACAAAAGAACAATTTTTACTTCTATTTTCAAATAAATCATACCAAAATACTATAGGTACACTTAATATTTCAGCATAACTATATAAGGGATAGCGTTGTTTTTTGTACTCTAAATAATAATGAGGGTAGTTGTCATTCACTGTTAGTTTTACTAAATCTTCTTGGCAAGAACGCCACGATAAAACTTCACTGATGTAAGTCGTATCTTTAGTTAGTTTTTTGTCTTCATCATCAAAAACGATAGTATTTGTAGTTTCTCTGTTGTTACAAGCTATTGTTAGCAAACATAATAAAGATATGAGATGTTTCATTTGAACAATTGTATTTATAGTTATTCATATTCAAACAGTTTTATTCTAAAACTTTTTTCAGGTTTTTAGAATCCATCAGATAAATCATAAACATTATTGATTTCTTCAGCTCCAACACAAGTGGAATCTATATAGTATTGAACTTTCCTATCTTGTTTTTCATTGAAATAATCTACTTTTATCTCTTCTTCTGAAAAAACATTCCATCTTCCGTTATTATAACAAACATTTATACTCTTGCTATTCATATCATTTTCATTCATTCGCATTATTCGCAAATATTGTCCCTGACTACAACAATCCTCAGGTCTATTGTTAAAACGATCATAAACATATCCTTGTCTAAGGATTACTGTATATTCTAATTCAACATAGCCTATTTGTACAATTTCTTTATAAACATTGTCTTCTTCGATAAAAATAGTATAAAGATAACGCGGGCGAAACCTACTTTCCTCTCCATTTGCATAGTAGAAATCCCACGCTCTATCCCTATTTTGTTGTAATCCATTATATCCAAAAATAGAATCACCTGCCATAATTTGGCGTGTTACAAGTAGCTTCTCTTTACTATTGTGATCATCCTCTTTTACATCTAAGAGATAGAAAATAGAATCACGATCATAATCTACTACAAAATTTTCTGTATCAACAAGAGTTTTGTGATGATTACAAGCTATTATTAGCAAACATAATAAAGATATGAGATGTTTCATCTGAAATGTAGTTTTTAATCAAATCATAACCAGCCGGAATATCTTGAAAATTATTTTTTATAATTACCATTCATCATCTTCAGATATAGAAAAACTACCATTGCAAATCTCTACTTCTCTTTTTCCCACTTTTAAACGAACATTGATATCTGTCTTTGTTTCATTGACTTCTATAATAAGTTCTCCTGCCTTATCTTCTTGCCCCTTAAATGCTTTCTCAAAAACATCCATTGCTTCTTTTACATTGAACTTGATAGAAGCTTTATAAATAATGCCTTTTTCATCATAAAACTTAATATATACAACAAAGGGTACTGACCTTTGAGCAATGGTTGTGTATCGAAATTTTTCAGGGATACTATATTTTTCTATTTGATTTTCACCCCATATTCTTTCGCCAAATAATTCTTCTATTTCACGATTAAGACCTTGGTAATAATAAGAGTGAATGAATTTTGTTCTGTCTTTGGTAATAAGTGTCATCTTCCAAGGATAACGTTTTCTAAAGGTATCCCATAATCCATAAGGAATCTTAAAAACATCATCTATAACAAGAGGTTCAGTAACAGGTGTCCCACACTGTTGATACTGCATTCGTATTTTTTCTTTTGGGAGTCCTAATTTTATAGCATAATCTCTATTTTCTATAGTATGCTCATCCAAAACAACATTTCCTGTTCTTTTATAATATTGACTTGCTTCTTCTTTAGTTACAAAATCAATATCTTTTGTCTTTTTTGCTTGGTAACGCCCTACTTCTACAACCCTACCATAGTTGTGTAACCAAACAAAAACCACTCCCCCAGGGGCTAAACCTACAGATATATTATACTCTTCTATTTTTGGAGCAGTATCATTCTCATTAAGAGAAAGAGTATACACCTTATCTTTTAAAAGTTCTGCTATCTTAACGCTGTCTAAAGGCTGATCTTCTAAGAGATATTGACATTTTTCTACATACGAAAGCCAAGAAACATCCAAGTGAGTAGGGATACCTTTAGCTTCACCTTCTTCGGCATTTTTAAAAAGACCTGGCGTTCCATTACTTATTGAAAAAAGAGGAAAAGGACAATCGTTTTCAAATATAAAATTTGAACTTGTTCCAAATTTACTAGCTCCATCTTTTCCATATACTACTCCGCGATAAACTCTTATAGGATAGCCCGCTACTGGTTTTACATAAGCGACCCAATGATATTTTTTATTTATATCTTCCTTTTCTTTACAAGAAGTCAATGATAAAAGTAAAACTAATAGGGTTATGATTAGATTTTTCATCGCTGTTTTTTATATTTTCCAGATTTATCTAATTCTGACCAAGGCACTTCTTCTATCTTTGAGGAAATACACTTATTGTTTTTAAATTCTAAGCTAATAAAATAATCATATTCACCCACAGTCGAATGAGAGTAATTTTCTAATTGAATTCTTACAAAAGTTTTATCTTTCCTTTTGGTATATTTAATCCTCTGTGGTATACAAGTTGTTATTGTAAAGTCGGGTTTGGATGGAATGTAGATTTTATTTCCATTAAACTCAATAATTGGATTGTGTTTCTTCAATTCTTCTCTTGTAGTTGTCGTTTCATTTTCTAATGATAAGGCACATTTCCTTTCTAAAATAGCTATAGAATTCTCTGTTTTTATAAAAATTTTTATATTATCTTTTAGAAGATGAATATCTGCTATATAATATAATTCGCAGAAATTTCCATCACCACAAGGAACTGAGATTACACAATAATCAATGCGTTTTTCTATTGATGTTTGTGAAAACAAAGAAAATGTACTGATAAAAACGAATACTAATGTTGTGATTGTTCTCATATTCTTGTTAAAACTTATGTGATTTCAATTCAGAAAAAGGAATCTCCTCTATCTTTGAAAGAGATAGTTTATTATTCTTATATTCAAGATAGATATAATAGTGATAGTTCCCCACAGGTGAATGACAGAAATTTGTTAGATCTAACTTTAAAAGCGTTTTGTCTTTACGTTTTTGATACTTAATTTGCATAGGAACACAACTATAAATAGTCTCTATGTGTGTAGTATCTAAAATGACAAAATGGTCGTTAAACTGAATTTTTGCTCTCTTTCTACCTAACTTTAAAAGCTCTTCTTTAAGATTTGCATCAAGGAGAGCAAAGGGAGAAGATTTCTCATTGAAATAGTCATTATCTTCTGCCATAAAAAGTTTTATTTTATCTTTAAAGAAAGTTTCTTCAAGCACATAATACCTATTACACAATTTTGTACTATCTTCTCTACAATAAAAATTACCATTTTTAGAAGGGATTTCTATAAAATAATAATTATCATCCACTCTTCTAATACTATTTTGTGCACAGCAAGAGAATGCTATAAGCAGGGAAATAGTTAAAAACAGGTTGTTTTTCATATTCAATTAAGTATTTTTGTTTTAAGTACAAAGATAATAAAAAATAGTAAAGAGCCTAATGAAAAACAAAAGATATTTTGCGTATCACTTTGTATATTAGGTATAACCAATTCTATAATATAGGAAGAAGTCCTTCTTTTTTGCGTTTTTTATTATCCATTTTGTCGCTTTTTTCACGTAGATTATCAATGTGATGATAGGTGAAATTATCCAATGAAAAATTCTTGTATTTATAAGTCTTTTCGTATTGATGATGTCCCCACGATTCTATATGAATACTGTCTATACAATATTGAGAATTTACATAGATTTTTGAGCCAAAATAATTATTGCCAGACATATCTACATTTATTATAAATCCATTTTCATAAGTTGATAACGAATGAATACTATGATAACCAACAGAATATAAAACTTGTTTATAGATTTTATACTTAGCTTCATCATTGCCTTTTTTTATCAAAAGTAACCATTCATACTCTCTGTTAGGAAGGCAATTTGTTGCTCCAAGTGTAGAATAATAAGGTCTCAATATAGCAATGCTATCATTATTGGAGGTTTTTATAGCTTCATCAATTTCATAAAAAGTAGAGATATAAAGATTAAATCTTTTTTGGTAGTTAGAATATCTGTGAAAATCTTCCTTACAATCATAATCTTTTGGAGTTATAATCGTATCGTATTTATCGTTTGATTTAACTTTTTGAGTTGCAAGAATAAGGTTCTTGTGAGTGTTGTTATCTAATTTTATTGAATTCTTTTTGCTTATAAAAATAATAGTCAGAACTACAAAAGCAATACTTACTAATATATAAAAAATCTTTTTCATAAAATTATAGTTAAACGAAAATAGGCTTGTTTTTAGGGGGCGTTTGCAAAACGCCCGTACACCACACACTTTAAAAGTGATTGATTATCGGGGTGTTGCGATGTGGATTTAGTATAACCAATTCTATAATATGGGAAGTCCTTCTTTTTTACGCCTTATATTATCCATTTTGTTGTTTTTTTTACGTAGATTATCAATGTGATGATAGGTAAAATTATCCAATGAAAAATTCTTATATTTATAAGTCTTTTCATATTGATGATGTCCCCACGATTCAATATGAATGCTGTCTATACAATATTGAGAATTTACATAAGTGTCCGACCGAAAACCACTAACGCCAGACATATAAACTTCTATTACAAATCCCTCTTTATATTTAGATATTTCTTGATGTATATCAGGATATAAGACATCATTGTAGATTTTTGTTTTATTTTGGTTTTTTATGTTCTTACAGTGTATAATAAGTAATTTTTTGTGGATTTTCTCAGGATAACAATCTCCCCAACCTTCAATATAAAAAGGGGTTAATGTGGCTAAACTATCATTGTTAGATAGAACATTCTCATCTCCTATAATGTAAAATTTAGAAATATGATAATTATAACGCTTTTCATATTGCTTTACATCATAGTTGCAATTATATTTAAAAATATCCTTAGGAGCAAAAATAGTATCTATATTTTCGATTTTTGCTCTTTTGTTTAATTCCTTATCAAATTTGATAGGATAGATGCCCTTAAAAAAAGCAGACATCACAAAGAAATAAAAAACAAATTTAATTAGAAGATTTATCATCTTTATAAGGTTTTCAGAATTATACTTCTTGATTTAAATTTAGATAATATAGAATTTTTATCTTTATTTAACTTTTAAAGAGTTGAAAGGTAAAGTTCTGTTATAAATTTAGTATAACCGAATTTATTAAAACTCAATGTTATCATTTTGTTTATATTCTGAGAACTGCTTTATTTTGACCTTTTTGTCTATTAGTTTATCATCTTCAAAGGTAAGAAAAATAAGATAGTTGAAATTTCCAATGGTTGTATATGAAAAATTTGACAACCTTACATTTACAAATGTTTTATTCTTTTTCTTTTTATATACGATGAAAGAAGGGTAACAAGTTCTTTCAAAATCTGATATATGCAATGGAATTATTGTTCCGTTAAATTCTATAATAGGATTTTGCTTCTCCAATTTTAAGAAATCCTTCCTGAACTGTTTCAATTCTTTGTCAGTACTCGGTCTTCCTATAAAATGTTCTAATAGATTATCACTTTTCATAAACACATTGATACTATCTTTCCCCATTTTCATATAGGAAACATAATACATTACACTATCTTGCTTTCCTATAATTCTACAAAAATCTATTTCCTTTTTTATAGTTTGCGAAAACAATGAAAACGTACTGATAAAAACGAATGCTAATGTTGTGATTGTTCTCATACTTTTAATGTAAATTAATAATGCCAATCAAGGGTTAAATTAACTTGTTGATTTAAAACCTCCCCCCAGCCCCCTCCAAAGGGGGAGATGCGATGCAAAAGCGATAACATTCTGTTAATCAGGGATTATTATTTTTCAACTCTTGATTTGTATTAATAAACACTTCGTTTTATTGAAGTGTGTTTGTGAATTTGTTTAAAATCATTTAATTCCTCTTATGCAGTGTACAAAGATAAGAAATAGTGCCTATAAATACTCATAAATGATAAAGCGACCTTGGGAGTTGGTGGGGACTTTTATTTTCTTTTCGCCTTTGATGAAGTGGAAATTGCGACGTGTTTCCCCATTGTCGATGATGGTGCCGTGCTTTTTGTCTATTTTGATATGGTATTCGTACATATCGGCTTCAAAAGGCAGGTCTTTGCCATAGGTGCTGTAGCGTTTGTAAGGGATATAACCTTCTGAACCTCCCCTGTAAAATTCCAGAGCGCTGCCTCGGTGGTCGTATTTGGTTACATATTCGCCATAATATTTTTCACCTTTTAACGTATAGAGTCTGCTTGGGGCTAAAGAGATGTTTTGATTGGCGTGCAATACATACTTTGCTTTGATGTACTTCACTTGCTGTAAGGAGTCTAAGGCTTGTGGTGAGAGTTGGGCAAAGGTATTGGCAAAACAAGCAATAACGAATAAGAGTGTTAATTTCATAGAGTATAAGTTTTAATATTTTTACATTTCTATCAAATAACCATCAAATAAAAACTAATTGATTATCAGCGGTTTAATTTTTAAAAGGGCTTTTCTATCAAATGACCATCAAATAAAAAATTAGGACTTTATTTAGCCTACAAAGGTATAAAATAATTTCTATTTTTCCTATTTCCAAAACTTGGTGATGAAATTTGCAGTGAGTGCCGATACGGGGTAGCGGTGTATATCGGTGATGGGTATGCTGTTATCAAGGGGTTCGGGGGTGGTGATAATCCAAAAAGAAGTGTAGATATGCTGATGTGTGAGTTTGTGGATTACGGGTGTTTCGTTGTATAAACTCACGGTAGCTGTGGGGTGAGCGGCAGCTATGGTCTCGGCAGTGGCTGGTGTGTGTGTTTCGAGTAACGGAAACTCATAGAGTCCGTGCCATATATCTTTGCCTTCACGCTTTTGCAAGAGGGTTTGTCCGTAGGGGTTTAACCATACGAGGTAGTTGAAATAGCGTTTTTTGATAGTGATTTTCTTGAGTTTTACGGGTAATTCGTTTACCTTGTTATGGTGGAATGCCCAACAATGGTCGCGCAATACGCAATTAGCGCAATCGGGACTCTGGGGAGTGCATTGCAGTGCGCCAAACTCCATTATTGCTTGGTTGTAAACACCCGCATTGGCTTTGTCTAAACACTCGTGTGCCAAGGCTTTAAACTCTTTTGCTCCTTGAGTGCTGTTGATAGGGGTTGCGATGCCAAACACACGTGAGAGTACGCGGTATACATTGCCATCGACTACGGGGCAGGGTTCGTTATAGCAAAAAGAGGCGATGGCACTGGCTGTATAGTCGCCTATGCCTTTGAGCTTTACGAGTTCTTTATAGGTTTTGGGGAAGATACCGCCCAGTTCGATAGCGATATATTGGGCGGTGTGGTGCAGATTTTTGGCGCGGGAGTAGTAGCCTAAGCCCTGCCATAATTTGAGGACTTCTTCTTCGGGGGCTTTTGCCAAATCGGTGATGGTGGGGTAGTTGCTAATAAAGCGCTGATAGTAGGGCAGCCCTTGTACCACACGTGTTTGCTGGAGGATAATTTCGGAGAGCCACACCTTATAGGGGTCGGTAGTGCCACGCCAAGGCAATTCGCGCTGGGCGGTGGCATACCAATTTTCTAATTTGTCGGAAATAGGTTTCAGGGGTTAGGTTTTAGGTGTTAGAGAGTGTTGCTACTCATTGGTGAATTTGCTAATTAGATAACTACAGCTGTACCGCTAACAGTAACCATTAGCATACCGCCGTTAGCGCCTACGGTTTCATAATCGAGGTCGATGCCAACGATCGCATTAGCGCCTTTTTGGGCAGCGCGTTGTTGGAGTTCAGCAAGGGCTGAATCTTTAGCTTCGATAAGGACTTTTTCGTAGGTAGAGGAGCGTCCGCCAAAGAAGTCGGTAAGTCCAGCCATAAAATCTTTAAAAGCATTTGCTCCGATGATAGTTTCACTAGTAACGATACCTAAATACTGTTTGATAGGTTGTCCTTCGATAGTGGGGGTTGTTGTTAAAATCATAGTGTTAAATTGTTAAAGATAGTATCTTTATTTTGTGAGCGATTGATTCTAAAACTGTATTCCGCTAAATATCGGTCTATGCTAAATTCATCAACCTAAACGCTATCATTCAATTTGTGCAATTCGATGGATTTCATAGCTTCACGGACTTTTTGCATAAAATAGTGTTTCTGCAGTAGGACTTTCTGTGTCAAATCCATAAAAATCTTTTCTGACTTGATATTTTTTTATGACTACATTTGCTACAGCAATATCCTTCTTTCCATTTTAAAGAAGCTACTTAGGCTTGTTCATACTTATCATTCCAAAGCCTAACATAGGAATATCTTTTAAAATAAAGAAATCAGTAACGGGAACTCCTTCTATATAGTAAAAGGTTTTAGCAGAAGTAAAAAGAAAACTCAAAGTAATAAGAAAAGTAATTGTACAACCTACAAAGGCTAATTTACGCACTATGGGAGAGAATATCCCTATTATCAGTGCTACTGCTATAGCTATCTCTATTACGCCGATGAGATTGGAAACTCCTTGCAAACTTAGAATTTTATAAAGCCATGATAGTAGGAAACTTTGTTCTACCAAGGATTTAATTCCCTCTGCCTCGGCATGTGTAAACTTGAATGCGCCTATCCAAAGCAGAATAGTTGCCACTCCAAAAAGACTGATGTAATACCCTATTTTGTAACATAGGGAGATACTACTATTTTTCATTTCTTGCGATTTTTTAAGTAAAAATTACTGAGGTACCTATTGAATTTGAGTTATATGAAATTATTTTGACGTCTCAATTTCTGATTTCTCAGTGTTTTCGGGTTTCTTTTCGTTGGGGTCTTTAGCGGCATCTTTGAACTCGCGGATGCCACTGCCCAAACCGCGCATTAGTTCAGGGATTTTTTTGCCTCCAAAGAGCAATAATATAAGGGCTACAATAATGACGATTTGCCAAGGTCCTACGACCCCTAAAAATATACTTAGCATAGTTTCTATTAGTTAAGAGGTAAGAGATAAGAGGTAATGTGCTACCTATTAGCTGTTACTTGTTTGTGGTGCAAAGGTATAAAACAATTGATAATTAACAATGAATAATGAAGAAATTTTTGGATTTTAGAATTTAGTTTTTTTCGCGAATAGCTCCTGCGTCTATTAGCAAACTTTTACAAGCGTCTAAATTTGTTTTTTCATCTTCGTTTATTTCAATGCCATAGTCACTTAAGATATTGTCTAACGCTGAGGAAATAATGGAGTAGTCACCATCTTCTAAGAAATAATTGATATTGGGATTAGCGCCTTTACTGAGTAGATATTTCATCAGTTTAGGGTTGTGAGTATATGAGGTAACTTGTAGCGCATTGATGCCATCATAACCAAAGAAGTTGATATCAGCACCTAATGAAAGCATTTTGTCGGCTAAAGAGATAGTTTGCTGTACAATTAGATCTTCATTAGCGTTGGGTGTGTTTTCGGCTATTTTGCAAGTAGCAGAATCGAATAATTGGGTAAAGGGAGTACATCCTAAGTGGTTGATGCAGTTGATGTTTGTTCCTTCGGAGACTGTTTTTTCAATATTTTTCCAATCAAAATTATCTACAGCATTAAAGAGTTTATTTTCTTCTTTTGTGAGGGTAGGGGTTGTTTCTTTGGCGTAGAGGAGAGTTAAAAGTTCGGTATCGCAATATACAAAAAAGTCTTTTATCTCATCATAAGAAAACCTACAGTTATATTGATTGAAGAAGTAAGATGTTTTGTTGTTTCGATATTGGTCAGCAATTTTATTTATAATGTTGTTGTTGATTTCGGGTTCATTTACACAAGCGTTCAGTTGTAAGGTCTCGTTATTTTGGGAGAAATGAATGCTTTCAGAAGATATGATTAGCGGGCTGTCGCATAGGGCGATGAGCATTTCTTTAAAATAGTTTTCAGCTTCAGCTCTTTTGTTGTGGGTAAAAACTAATTTTTTTAGAGGGTCTTTAGTTTTTACCCATTCATGATTGAGATGGAAAGGGTACCATTGCTGAGTGAGTTTTTGGGCTACTTCCCATACTTGTAAAGCGAAGTTAAACTTTGCGCTACGTACACAAAGTTCTGTAGGGAGTTCTTTTTTATCAAATTTTGCAAAGAAGTAAGCTTTTTGAAAATCATTTAGGCTTCTCAAAAGATAAGGGGAGTAATTAATTTTTCTATCTAATGAGTGATAAGTGCTTAGGATGTCACTTTTAGTTTGAAATTGTTCGCGGGAGTAACGTTCTGTAAAGTGTTTCATAGTTAGTTACTAACGAGTAAATTCAATTGATTTGACAATCGCTTCGAGTTCAAAGAGCATATCGCGTTTGGCGACTCCTGGAGCATATAGGAAACCTTCCACAACTAAGAGTCGGTTATGGGCTTTATCCTCAATGATGTAGTTGATATAAGGACCTCCAAGAGCGAAGCCTTTTACTTCCCATAAACCTTTGCTTTCAATAGCTTTATGTCCTTTGATCATCACCTCGCTGATGCTGGGAGCAAGGTAGGTTTCGGTAACCATATACATACCTTTTTCGGGGCCTGGGATATATTTTTCGCCTATAGAATCGCGCATTTTCACAATAGCTTTGGCGCGACCTTCCTCATCGGTAGGGATGCTACCAAGAGGCATTTCGTAGAGGATGATGCTTGCTTTACCGCCTTTGATAGGGCGTTCCATCCAAAAGAAGTTGTTGCCGTACTTTTGGATATTAAACACGTTAGGCATAGTGAATTTAACACCTAAGGTATTTTCTACTTGTTTGTCTTTGCTAAGGGAGTTATCAAAGCGTTTGCGTGTTTCGATAAGTTCATTATTTTTGAACTCATTGACAAACTCTTTGTGGTATTCTTCAACTTTGCAAGCGATGTCGCGTACTTGTTTGCCTTGTACTACACATACTACTTGAGGTTTAGCGAAGAGATTTTCTTTTACAAACGCTTTTTTCTCATCACCGCGTTGAACGATGAGGATATTGCGGCTATTGCGGGTATTGCCTTCAAATACTTGGGGGGGAATTTGATGGAGAGTGAAGGTAGGTTCTTCGGTAGGTAGCCCGTCGACAGGGGCAGCGAAGTAACGGCGAATGGTATCACCTATGGTGCCTTCCCATAAGTCGTTGTCAATCACTACAGCTACGCTGTTGATAGGACCCACTGAAGGGGGCAAGTAGGTATCGTTTTTACCGTTGTTAGTATCGTTGCAAGCTGCAAAAAGGAGAGCGCTCAACACGCTAAAGAATAATAGGCGTTTCATAAAAAAGATAATTTTCTGCTTTTCGTAAAAATGTGTAGCTAAAATCGTTCCAAAGTGATATTTTTCTAAGAAAAAAGCTGGTGATATTTAGGTAAGAGGTAAGAGATAAGAGGTAAGAGAGTCTCAAACTCATTAAAAATGATTAATAATTCACTACAATATTGAGGCGTTTGGCTAAGAGTTTTTGCAGCTGGATGTAGTTCATTACGTTCTCTAAAAGTTCTTTCTTTTCTTCCTCGTTAGCTTGCGCCATTTGCTGTGTAAGACTTTGGATGAGATGGTGTACTAACAAACTCCTGATATTGAGAATGATATCGCCTACAATAGTTTCAAGATGAGCATCTTTTGCTTTGGGGACGATGTCGCGTTTGCTCCAATCGTGTAGCTGATTGTTTTCGTCGTCTAACAACATTCCCGATACTTTTTCGCTTAGTTCTATAGGCAACTCGTTGGCGATGCGATTGACGTCATAATTAGGGTTTTCGCTGAGTTTGCCCATCAACAGTTCGTAAATTTGTTTGAAATCGGGGTTGGCGAGTTCTATTTCGTCTTCTTGAAGTTCGAGGAATATCTTTTCGTAGATTTTCAGCGTTTGCTGTATCTGCTGTTCTTTGAGGGTGCCGTCTTCTTCTTCCACGAGTATGGTATCGGTGAATACGCATTCTCTATTGCCGTAGAGCAAAAGGTTTTTGATGAGGTCGTGCTCTAAGACTTCTAAGCGGTTTACGGTGCGTTTCTGTGCTTCTTCTGGCGTTTGCACTACTTGCATCGCGGCTTTTTGCTTACGCTCTACTTTTTGTCCCTCATAAAAGTCCTTTTTGAGGATTTGTGCCAAAGTAGAGAAGAGCACCTGTTCCGAGATGTCCATAATGGTAGCGCACTCGCGCACATATACTTCCCGCTTGATAAGGTCGGGGATTTTAGAGATACTCTCTACCATATCGCGTATGGTTTCGGCTTTTTTGATAGGGTCGTTCTGCGCCTCTTGCATTAGGAGGGAGGCTTTGAAGCGAATGAAATCGGTAGCGTTGTTTTCGAGGTATAGCACAAGGTCTTCGTAGGCAGTTTTGCGAGCAAAGCTATCGGGGTCATCGCCATCTGGGAAGGTACAGACTTTCACATTCATACCCTGTTCCAAGATGAGGTCTACCCCACGAATGGAAGCACGTAAGCCAGCGGCATCACCATCGTACAGCACCGTGATGTTGGGTGTGAGACGGTGAATGAGACGGATTTGGTCTTGTGTAAGTGCTGTTCCGCTCGAGGCTACTACATTTTCGATGCCTTTTTGGTGCATTTGAATCACATCGGTATATCCTTCAACCAGATAGCAGTTATCGGCTTTGGCGATAGCTTGTTTGGCGAAGAAGATGCCATACAGCACTTTGCTCTTGTGGTAAATCTCACTTTCGGGGGAGTTGAGGTATTTAGCTTGTTTCTTGTCGTTGGTGAGGATACGCCCTCCGAAGCCCAATACGCGTCCGCTCATAGAGTGAATGGGAAACATTACGCGCCCTTTGAAGCGGTCGAACTTACGGTCGCCATTGACGATGGTGAGCCCCGTTTTTTCTAAGAACTCCAACTGATAACCTTTGGCAAGGGCGTTATCGGTGAAGGCAGTCCACTCGTCGGGGGAGAAGCCTAAGCGGAATTTTTGGATGGTTTCCTCGGTAAAACCGCGCTCTTTGAAATAGGTCATACCGATAGCTTTGCCAGCTTCGGTATTGAAGAGGGTATCCTGAAAATATTGTTGGGCGTATTCTGAGACAATATAGAGACTCTCGCGTTCATCGGCTTGTGCTTTTTCTTCGGTAGATTGCTGGGTTTCCTCAATGTCAATATGATATTTTTTAGCCAAATAGCGAATAGCTTCGGGGTAGGTGAAGTGCTCGTGCTCCATTAAAAAGGCAATAGCATTCCCGCCTTTGCCACTACTGAAGTCTTTCCATATTTGTTTTACGGGTGAGACCATAAAGCTGGGCGTCCGCTCATTAGAGAACGGACTCAGCCCTTTGTAATTAGAGCCTGCACGTTTGAGTTGGACGAAGTCGCCGATGACTTCTTCCACCCGCATTTGGTCGTATACTTTATCTATGGTATTTTTTGAAATCACTGTTTTTTAGATTAAGGAAGAAAGGATTAATTTGTTAATTGTTTCAGGTCGTCCTCCAATTCTTTAAGGCTGTTCACACGTTCTATTTGGCGTTGCTTAGTTTGGTATTTTTCATACTCTTGAGCAGATTTCTCTATGGGCTTGTTGTGATTTTACTCGATAACCTACTGAGATGATCACATCGAGATTGTAATATTCTACCTGATACTTTTTACCATCGGTGGCAGTTGTTGCAAATTTTGCAACAACTGAGTTTCTGTATAGTTCTCCTTCTTCAAAAATGTTTTTAATATGTCGTGATATAGTAGATTTGTCATGGCTAAAAAGAGTAGCCATTTGGTCTAATGAAAGCCATATTGTTTCATCTTGGAAGCGTACATCTATCTTAACATCTCCTTCTTGATTTTGGTATATGAGAAACTGTGAGTCCATAGGGTTTATTTGTTTGTCAATCATTTTACCCCTCGATAGTAGCCTCTTCGAGCTCTCCGTTGAGGTTCCCGTATACGGCAATGGCGTGCCCCCAGAACATATCGTCGTCATCAAAATAGATACAGAAACGCTCGTCATCAAAGAGGATTATACTAGAGATGTTTATACGATAAGCAAAGCTTTTTTGAGTAATCATAGGGGTAGTAACTCCTGTTTCTTTTAGCCACTTATTAGCTAAGTCGGTAAGTTTTTCGGCAGCAAAGGTTTTCAGGTGTTCTATCCACAGATTAAAATTATCCTTAGTAAGATTTTTAAAAGATTTTAAGAGGTTTTGTAGTGTGCTTAGTTCGGTAGTTTCTACACCAAATATTATTTGTTTATCGGTATAGAGAATATCACCTTCAAACCAATCTTGTTCTCGGTCGAGATCTAAACTAAAATCCTCATCTTCATAAGTAACTTCAGTGTTGTACTCCTCAATAATAGGGTCGAAACGAGGTTCGGTTACGTTCTCTTCCAAGACTGCTACCAACATAAAGCAACGTTGCTCAGGGTGTGAGAATTCAGGTTTCTTAGGGCGTACTTTAATGCGGAAAGCTTCTAACGGAGCGAAGTAATACTGCCAATTACTTTCATCAGTTGCTAACCATTCCAAACGGATATTCTCTTCGCAAAGTTCACCTGTTTTTACATCAATATATGCCAAAGGGTTGTTAGAAGGAACCCAAGCTCCATTATAATAAGTTGCTCCATTGGTAGGACTTTCAATGAGCACGATAAGCTCCTTTTCTTCGGGAAGGAACTCATCAGAGAATTTCTGTACAGTTTGTGGGCTCATAGTTGTAAGGTTTTAAAAAGCAAAGGCAAAGTTATACAATTATTTTGAAAAAGCAATATTTTATTGGGTGAAGTAGATTAATTTTCGCCTATAAATGCTCAGTAATTTTGATTTGGAAACAAATCCTTCGTACTTGCCGTCCTTCACTACGGGCAGATTCCACGCGCCGGTGTGTTGAAACTTATCCATTACAGTGCTCATTTTGTCCTTGCCCATTTCTATGATAGCAGGTGGTTTTTGCATTAGTTCTACGGCAGGAATCTTGTCGTAATAATCGGTTTCGAAAATCAAGTGCCGGATATCGTCGAGCAGGATTACGCCTTGTAGCGTACCCGTTTCGCGGTCGAGTACGGGGTAGATGTTGCGGTTTGATTCGCGCACAGCATTGTACACTACCTCGCGGAGTTTCATATCGGTATATACGGGGGTGAAATTGTGCTCTATCACTTGGTTGAAATCCATTAGGGTGAGTATAGATTGGTCTTTATTTTGCGAAATGAGTTCCCCTTTTCTACCTAATTCCATTGTGTAAATAGAATATTTATTGAAATATTTGGCTACCGAAAACGATACCGCAGCGGTGAGCATCGCGGGTACTAACAGCGAATAACCTCCAGTTACCTCTGCGATGAGGAAAACGGCTGTAAGTGGTGCGTGCAATACGCCCGTCATTAGGGCAGTCATTCCCACCAAAGTAAAGTTAGGCAAAGCAGCTTTGTAACCCAAGATAGGAAACTCGTTGATAATCCGTGCGAAGCAGTTGCCCATTACTCCGCCCATAAACAACATAGGCGAAAAGATACCCCCAACACCTCCTGCACCAAAGGTGAGCGAGGTAGCGACAACTTTGGCAAAGGTGAGCGCTGCTAAAAGTAGGATAATCACCCACGCTTTGGATAAATCCCAACCGAAAATATTGCTACTCAGTGATAATTCGGGGTGACCCTCTTTCAAATGATTGATAATCTCGTGTCCTTCGCCGTAAAGTGGTGGCATTATGTAGATAAGCAACCCCAAAAGAGCTCCACCCACCACAATTCGCAGCCAAGGGGAGGAGATTTTTTTGAAAGCAGCGTTGATTTTTTCATAAATATAGGTAAAATAAGCCGACATCAGTCCGCCTACAACCCCTAAAAGAATGTAAAACGGAATGCCTTGCAATGAAAAAGCTCGTGTAATCGTCATTGGGATTAGCACTTCACTACCAAAGAAGAAATAAGAAGTGAATACCCCGCAAAGGGAAGCAATAAACAGTGGTATGAGCGATGAAAGCGTTAAATCTAAGCCAAAAACCTCAATAGCAAACAATATGGCTGCAATAGGCACTTTGAAGATAGCTGCCAAAGCTGCTGCACAGGCACACGCTAAGAGCAACATTCGGTTAGATTGGTTGATGTGAAAAAATCTACAGATATTAGAGCTTATGCCTGCTCCTGTTACTACCATAGGCCCTTCGAGCCCTACCGACCCTCCAAAGCCAATAGTGATAGGCGCAGTGAGAATACTGCCATACGCCTGATAACGTTTCATTATCCCTTTTTGATGCGCTACTGCATAGAGAATTGAGGGAATTCCGTGATTTACATCGTGGCGTATTACGTATTTTTTTACTAAATAGACAATGGCAAAACCTAACATCGGGAGGATAAAATAAAAACCGTAGGTAATTGTTTGTGCGAGTTTACCGTCTAACAGCCACTGAATAAGGTGTGTGAACGAGCGCATTGCCAAAGCTGCTAAGCCTGTAGCAATACCTATTACCCCGCTGAGAATGAGGATGAAATGCCTATCGGAAATATGTTTTACACGCCAAATTAAAAGACGTTTGAGAAGATGTTGTGGGTGGGTAGTCATTGTTTATATTGAAAAATCAGCGGCAAAAGTACGAAATATTTACTTTTTTCACTACCTTTGTGCGAACTAATACAGATAAACAATGGAAATACATCTCAAACGCGTATATGAAGAAAACGACCCTAACGATGGTTTTAGAGTACTTGCCGACCGCCTTTGGCCACGCGGCATTAAAAAAGAAGCACTTGCTTTAGACCTTTGGGCAAAGGAAATTGCCCCAAGCACCGAATTGCGCAAACGCTATCACCAAGATGGTGATTTCGACACTTTTAAAAAGGATTATACCGAAGAACTAAAACACAATGTGGATTTTCCGGCTTTTTGCGAAACGCTGAAAGCACACAAAGTGGTAACCTTGCTCACTGCCAGCAAAGAGATCGACAGGAGTGCCTTACCTATCTTGCTATCTCAAATAAGCTGACCTACTTCGTCGTGAATGTAGAGTCGTCCTTCACAGAATTGCGCTAATTCTTCTTCTATAAACCATTTTGCTTCTGTAATAGAAGTTTTAGGGTATAACAAGTGTACATTGGCGCCTGCATCGAGAGTGAAGCAGAGGGGTACTTTGGTGTCTTTTCGGTATTGCCAAATACGCTGAATAACTTCTAAGGTATTGGGACGCATTAAGATAAAGTACGGAATGCTGGTTTGCATCATCGCGTGAAGGGTGAGGGCTTCACTTTCAACAACCTCCATAAAATGGTCTAAATCACCGGAAGCAAAACTGCTAACTAGTTGGTTGATATGCTCGTTGGCTTGTGCAAAACGAGCCTCGGCAAAAGGATGACCGTGCATCAGGTTGTGCCCAACGGTGCTACTCACTTGTTTCTGACCGCGGTCGATGAGTAAAATAGTATCTTGGTAATTTTGAAAAACTTCGTGAACGGGTAGGGGGTAAGTAATGCCATACTCGTCTGAACTGCCTGTAATAGCAGGGTGTTCGCCCCATACAACGATACTGCCTTTTACACTACGGCAAGCACTACCCGAACCTAAGCGCGCTAAGAAAGACGCTTTTTGCCAAAAGGCTTCTTCGGTATAAGTTTCGCCTAATTCTTCAGCTATTTTCATCAAACATACCGAAAGGGCAGCCATAGCACTCGCTGAAGAGGCAATACCACTACTATGTGGGAATGAATTATGAGAGGCAATGTTGAAGTGATAATCCTTTAAAAAAGGTAGATAAGGAAGAATACGCTCGAAAAAAGTGCTGATTTTAGGGTGAAAGGATGGTTTAGGTTGTCCATCAAAGCTAAAGTTAAAAGAAAAAGGATCGCCTGAAACTATAGAAGATTCACTTCTACGTTCGTAATCGATAGAAGTCTCGGTATAACAATGCGTAAGTGTAAAACTAATAGAAGGGTTTGCGGGGAGTTGTTCTCCCTTTTTGCCCCAATATTTTACGAGGGCAATGTTACTGGGTGCTTTGAATGTTGTCATTTTTATTAGGTAAGAGGTAACAAGTAAAGCCAGCGAGTTGGCGCAGCTGGGTATGTGAGTAAAGTTAGCGAGGACTTTGATTTAAAATAAGGGTTTTTGTTTAGCGCTTCTGAATCTGAGAATTATTACAATATCTTCTTTGACTTCATAGTAAAGTATAAACTTCTTTTTAAAGAAAATGCGTTGATAAACATTTTCTTCTTCTATGTATTGAGCTAAAAAATAAGGATCTTCTTCTATTTCTTTCTGAACTTTTTCTGTTTCAATTGCTATTTTCACAGAATAAGTATCGGATTTATTGTTTTCACTCCAAAAGTCTAAAGTGTTTTCTAATTCTGTTCTTGCCTTACCCGACCATTTTACTCGTATACTTTTTTCTGATAATTTCAAACAATTCTCCTCCATCAATCCAATTACCATTTTTAACATCTTCGCGAGCTAAAGCAATTGCTTCTCTATCCTCATCAGTAATTAGAGAGGGGTATTCATAAGGATTGGTTACCTCAATCCCTATTGTAGCAAAGTAATCAACTATTTGTTGATACTCTTCAAAATTAATATTTTTGTTTAAGACAAGTGTGTTCATATTGTTGTTGGTCTTTTTGGGGTTACCCTTTATCTCACTGGGCGGTTCATCACTAAGTCGATGTAGAGATTTACCTTGTCTTTGAGTTCTTTGCGGTTTACGATGAAGTCTAAGAAACCGTGTTCGAGTAAGAACTCAGCAGTTTGGAAGTCTTCTGGGAGGTCTTGCCCTGTGGTGTCCTTCACTACACGCGGACCTGCAAAGCCTATGAGGGCGCCTGGTTCGGCGATGTTGATGTCGCCTAACATTGCAAATGAAGCGCTAATACCTCCCGTAGTAGGGTCGGTACAGAGGGAGATGTAAGGCAGTTTGGCTTCGTCGAGCTGAGCGAGTTTGATAGAGGTTTTAGCCATTTGCATTAGCGAAAGGGCAGCTTCCATCATTCGGGCGCCTCCTGATTTAGAAATCATTAAGAAGGGGAGTTTGTGTTTGATAGCATAGTCGATAGCGCGGCAGATTTTTTCACCTACTACGCTTCCCATAGAGCCCCCGATGAAAGCGAAATCCATACAGCCTATTACTATAGGTTTGCCTTTGGAGTTACCGACAGCGGTGCGTACGGCATCTTTAAGGTCTGTTTTTTGGGTAGCTTCTTCTAAGCGTTGAGTATAGGCTTTGGTATCCACGAAATTGAGGGGGTCTTTAGAAGTCATTTCGGGGTTGAGTTCTTGAAATTCGTTGTTGTCAAACAATATTTGGAAGTACTCTTTACTGCCTATACGCACGTGGTAACCATCGTCGGGACTTACGTAGAAGTTGGTGGCTAACTCGTCCTGTTCTACGATGTTACCGCTGGGAGATTTATACCATAATCCTTTAGGGATATCTTTTTTTTCCTCAGTTGAGGTTTGTATTCCTTTTGCTGTTCTTTTAAACCAAGACATAATCAATTAGTTTTAGTGAAGTGCAAAAGTACGAAGTTTTTTTTAAATAGCAATTTTTAGCTAACAAATAGTATGATTGCTAAAGGTTAAAAAAAACTAAAGATTTGTTCTATTAATAGGGGAAGTTGAAAAAATCACTTGAGGAATTGGCAGTAGATAAAAAAATCTTGAAAAAATTTGCAGATTCAAAAAACTGTTGTACCTTTGCCGCGTCAATCAAACGAAAGTTCATCATTTTGCGGGTGTGGTGAAATTGGTAGACACGCTAGACTTAGGATCTAGTGCTTCACGGCGTGGGGGTTCGAGTCCCTTCACCCGCACTTGCAAAAGGCTGCCTACATCAGGCAGCCTTTTTTGTTATTAATCAATAATAAGTATGAAAGTATCAGTAGAACTTACCTTCAGTCCGTTGCAAGATGATTTCGAGCAACCTATCATTCATTTTATCAAAAAATTGCGCGCCTCTGGGCTTATCGTGCAAGAAAATCCTCTTAGCACTCAAGTGTATGGCGACTACGCCCAAGTAATGAGCGTACTCACTACCGAAATAGAAGAAGCCCTCGAGCTGGTAGAACGCGGATTGATGTACATAAAAATCGTAAAATCCGACCGCCACGAGTATAAACCATTTTTCTAATGACGAATGACAAATTACGAATGACGAATGACTGATTTTTTTGCGCAATATAGAGGAGTAGAGACACATTTGGTGGTACTCGAAATTATTGGGGTTATCTTTGGATTCCTCAGTGTGTGGTATGCTAAAAAAGGAAATATTTGGGTATACCCTACGGGTATTATCAGCACGGTGCTCTTTGTGTACTTGCTATGGCACTATGTGTTGTGGGGTGATATGCTCATCAATGCTTATTATACAGCAATGAGTATCTACGGCTGGGTGTTGTGGGCAAAGAACGCACAGAATAATGTAATTACCATTTCGGTTACTACGCGCCGTGATTGGCAAATATGTGCGCTTCTGGGGCTGTTTAGTTTGAGTTTTGTAACCATAGTATATTACCTCAAACCTTATATCAAAAACGATTTTTCAATGCAGGGCATTTCCTTAGGTTTTCACAACTTCCTCCCTACCGAATATGTTGATGTGTTCACTACTGCCATTTTCTTAGTAGGAATGTGGCTAATGGCAAAACGCAAGATAGAGAATTGGATTTTTTGGATTCTCGGAGATCTTATTTCGGTGCCGCTCTACTTCAAAAAAGGAATGCTTTTCACTTCTTTTCAGTATTTATTATTCACTATCATCGCCATAATGGGCTATATAGAATGGAAAAAACACTTGCGCAACGAGAGAGTGACCTCAAACGTATCGTCTTTATAGGTCCTGAATGTACGGGCAAAACTACGCTGAGTCGTACCCTTGCCGAGCGTTACCAAACCGTATGGGTTGAGGAGTATATGCGCACTTATTTGCAGCACAAGTGGGATACCCAGCGCCTCACTTGTACCCCCGATGACCTACTGCCTATCGCCCGCGGACAAATAGCTCTTGAAAACAAGCGCATTGAGCAAGCTAATAAAGTGTTATTCTGTGATACTTGTCTGTTAGAACTGATGATTTATTCGTATCTTTACTATGGCTATTGCGACCCATTGATAGAGCACGCCGCTCTTGCCCATCATTACGATGCTATTTTCCTTACCTATATAGATGTACCTTGGCAAGCCGACGACCTACGCGACAAACCTTACGAACGTGAAAGTGTTTTTACTTTCTTTCAAAAACAATTAGACGACCGAGGTATAAAATATCAAATTTTAAAAGGAAGTGTTGAAGAGAGGATACTTTTTGTAGGAGATAGAGGGTTAGGATATAAGGAATAGAAAATAAAAATCCCAAGTATTGTTGAAAATAACACTTGGGATTTTTTATGTGAATTACTACAATACTAATTAATCGGCGAGGATGACAGCCTTGTTGTGATTACACTCCAAAGTGCCCCCGCTAATTGTAAAAGATTTCAGTTCTTTTTTACCTTCAAAAAGGGTAACCTCGCCCGCGGTAAGCATTGAAATGATAGGGGCGTGGTGGTCTAATATTACAAAAGGTCCCTTAGCCCCAGGAACATTCACTGCGGTTACTTCACCTTTAAACAAAAGGGCTTCGGGAGAGAGGATTTCTACTGTCATAAGTGCGAGCCGCACGGGCTTTTTTTGTTATTGTTTAAAACTTTGTCAAAGGTGCAAGCCGCACAGGCGCAATTAAGGACTTTGACAAAGTATATGATATTCTAATTAACTCGCTTCAGCAAGCATTTTTTCACCAGCTTCAATTACTTCTTCAATAGTACCTTTAAGGTTGAAGGCAGCTTCAGGAAGGTGGTCGAGTTCACCGTCGAGAATCATATTAAAGCCTTTGATAGTATCTTTGATATCTACGTAAGCTCCTGGTAATCCGGTAAATTGTTCGGCTACGTGGAAAGGCTGTGACAAGAAACGTTGTACACGGCGTGCACGAGCTACCGCAACTTTGTCGTCTTCAGAAAGTTCTTCCATACCGAGGATAGCGATGATATCTTGCAATTGTTTGTAGTGTTGCAAGAGTTCTTTCACACGTTGCGCACACTCGTAGTGTTCTTTACCAAGAATTTCGGGGGTAAGAATACGTGAAGTAGAGTCGAGTGGGTCTACTGCAGGGTAGATACCGAGCTCAGCGATTTTACGCGACAATACGGTGGTCGCATCGAGGTGGGCAAAGGTAGTAGCCGGCGCAGGGTCGGTAAGGTCATCGGCAGGTACATATACCGCTTGTACTGAGGTGATAGAACCGTGTTTGGTAGAGGTGATGCGCTCTTGCATTGCCCCCATTTCGGTAGCCAAGGTAGGTTGGTAACCCACTGCTGATGGCATACGCCCTAACAAAGCAGATACTTCAGAACCTGCTTGGGTGAAACGGAAGATATTATCGACGAAGAAAAGCACGTCTTTACCTTGTCCTTCACCAGCGCCATCGCGGAAGTACTCAGCAATGGTAAGTCCAGAAAGAGCTACACGCGCACGTGCTCCAGGGGGTTCGTTCATTTGCCCAAATACGAAAGTTGCTTTAGATTCTTTAAGAGCATTTCTATCTACTTTACTCAAGTCCCAGCCACCTTTTTCCATTGATTCTACAAATGCATCGCCATACTTGATGATGCCTGATTCAATCATTTCGCGGAGGAGGTCATTCCCTTCACGGGTACGTTCGCCTACCCCAGCGAATACTGATAAACCGCCGTGACCTTTGGCGATGTTGTTGATAAGCTCTTGGATGAGCACCGTTTTACCTACACCAGCACCGCCAAACAGACCGATTTTGCCTCCTTTGGCATAAGGTTCAATAAGGTCGATGACTTTAATACCGGTGAAGAGCACTTCGGTAGTAGTGGAAAGTTCTTCAAATTTAGGGGCTTCACGGTGGATAGGCAAACCGTTATCGCCATCTTTGGGCAGGTTGCCAAGGCCATCCACACCGTCGCCAATTACGTTGAAGAGGCGACCATAAATATCGTGTCCTATCGGCATTTTGATAGGGCTACCGGTAGCGATTACTTCGGTATCACGGCTAAGCCCTTCGGTAGAGTCCATAGAGATAGCGCGTACTACATCTTCGCCTATGTGCGATTGTACTTCTAATATAAGTTTAGTGCCGTCGGGTTTGGTGATTTCTAAAGAATCGTAAATGCGAGGCAGTTGTTTATCCGATGCAAATTCTACGTCTACCACCGGACCAATAACTTGAGCTACTTTTCCTTTTTGAAACATATTTTTTTCAGTTAAGAGTTAAGAGGTAGGAAGTAAGAAAAAATCCTATTTCCTAATTTCTATTTTCTAATATCGCGCAAATGTAGGAAGTTTTTTGTAAAGTAACAAATAAAAAAAGATTTTTTTATTAAGGAGTGATACTCGTTGTAGTATTACAAAGAAAAAGCGGGGATAAGAGAGAAAAGAGTATCCCCTACTTTTCTTTGTAATTGCCTGATTTTTCTTTACAGAGAATAGATGAAAGGAGATAAAAAAATCAGGACTTTAAAATAAAAGCAAATATTTCGGGGCAAAGATACAAATTTTACCCCCCCATTATGTTAAATTACTGTTAAATCTTATAATCTTTAATGTTAAAATGTTAATTTAAGAGTAATAGGGGTTCATTTTCAAACATTGAGGAATTATGCGAGGTAGTTTTTTTAAGGGCGCTAATTGTTGTTTTATAGGGTTTTCTGCTTTCAATCGCAAAATTATTATTAACTTTGCAAAATCAAACTTAGCAAATGAGTGAAACACTATTTAACAAAGGGACAAATGAACTGTTTACCAAAATCTTTCTTAGTTATTACAATCATAAAAAAAAATCGTAAACACTGTTTACGGTTTTCAAAATAAATTCCGTTTATCTTAATTACATTAATGGATAAAAGAATATGAACAAAATATTTACTAAAAACACTTTTCTCTGGCTCTTGGTAGCAATGGTGCTCCTCGGTTACCTCCTCCCCTATCGCGAAAGTTATAATGCTTATTTCAACCTCGGTACTTTTATCGATTGGGGGATTGTGATTATCTTCCTGCTCTACGGACTCAAACTAAATCTCCGTGAGGTATTGAACGACATCAAAAACTGGAAATTACACCTCTTGGTGCAGGCAGCTACTTTTGTACTGTTTCCGCTTTTGGTGATGCCTTTCTACAAGATAGCACAGGGTACTGATTTTTATGTGTTATGGCTCTCGATATACTTCTTGGCGTGCTTGCCTTCTACGGTTTCATCATCGGTGGTGATGGTTTCTATCGCCAAAGGGAATGTGCCTTCAGCAATTTTCAACGCTTCTATTTCGGGACTTATCGGTATTTTTGCTACTCCTATGCTGATGCAGCCTTTTTTGGAAAACAGTAGCGGAGCAGCTGTAGATCAAGGGGCAATCATTCAACAATTGCTACTGAAAGTATTGTTGCCCATTGTGTTAGGTTTGTTGCTCAATCCGCTGTGCAAGAAATTTATAGAACGCTATGGCAAGCTCATCGGTAAGTTTGACAGATTCATTATCTTACTCATTGTTTACGAGAGTTTTTCAACAGCTTTTGTAAATCGCGTGTTTAGCAGTGTGCCGCCTATTACTTTCGCGATTATTGTCTTAGCTGCAGTAGGTTTATTTTTTATAGTGTATCACCTTTTGGGGTGGACGTCAAGGCGTTTGCACTTCAATCGTGAGGACACGATTACAACCACTTTCTGTGGTTCAAAAAAATCGTTGGTACACGGGAGTCTCTTTATGATGGTTTTGGGTATTCCCGATGACAACAAAGTGATGTTCCTGCTACCAATTATGCTATATCACAGTTTTCAGCTGTTTTATGTAAGTTGGTTAGCAAATAAAATAGGGAATAGGTGACAGGTATGTGAGTAACAATTCAGCTAATGCTCAATGGTTTATATTACACTGAAAAATCAATCACAACGTAAAAAACAAAGAAGATAAACAAAGGCTATGTAAATACCTGAAGTTTATGTGATAACTAACAACTAAAATTATGACTATCAAAAACTGGGAAGATACCGATAAGCCTCGTGAGAAGATGATGGCTCAGGGGAAAACAGCTTTGAGCAATGCCGAACTTTTGGCTATTTTATTAGGTTCAGGGTCTGCCAATGAAAGTGCTGTTGCTTTGAGCAGACGTATATTGGCTTCAGTAGGCAACAGTCTCACGGCTTTAGGCAAACAAACATTGGCGCAACTCACTGCCT
Source organism: Capnocytophaga genosp. AHN8471 (assembly GCF_016806945.1). Lineage (NCBI taxonomy): Bacteria > Pseudomonadati > Bacteroidota > Flavobacteriia > Flavobacteriales > Flavobacteriaceae > Capnocytophaga > Capnocytophaga genosp. AHN8471. The sequence continues at coordinate 48,270 of NZ_JAESPJ010000016.1, read as the reverse complement.
TCAAAGGGATTGGTGAAGCCAAAGCAATTACGATTCTCGCCGCTACCGAAATGGGACGCCGGCGCGCTGCCGAAACTCCTGAACCTCAACCTAAAATTGAAGCTCCTCAACACGTTTTTACCTTGATGCAACCCCTTATTGGCGACCTGCCTCACGAGGAATTTTGGGTGCTCTACCTCAACAGTGCCAACCGCGTGATTCACAAATGCCGACTTTCTTCAGGGGGCATCACTCATACTACTGTGGATATACGACTGCTCTTCAAAAATGCTTTAGAACAAGGCGCTGTCTCACTGATTTTAGTGCATAATCACCCCTCGGGGAGCACCACCCCCAGCAAAGAGGATATAGAACTCACAGAACGTGTGAGAAACGCTGGTGATACTTTGGATATCAAACTCTTAGACCACGTAATCGTTACAGAAAAAGAATACTATTCAATTGACAATTGTTAATTGTTATTTGTTTCTCATCATTTTCACTGAAAAAACAAAGATGAGTAGCACAACAATCCCCATAATTGCCCATAGAAGTGGCTTAGCCGACACAAAAGTACCATTGGTAGGGCTTTTAGTAACTGAAGTCGTTATAGTAATAGGCTGATTCTTTACATATTCTACAGTTTCATTGTAATGAATTGAGGGAAGTTGTTTAGGGATATTCTTTACAAAATGAGTAATGTCGTACTGAGGCGCTATGTCGTTAGGTTTGCCATACACTAAAAAATAGTGATGAGCCGTATCGGGGAAACGCGCTGTGAGTTTATAAGTGATAGGAAAGAGGGTAATTTCAGAAATTGCAAGAGGGGTATTATCTTGGTTATCAATGTCGATTTGCAGATGTTTAAACAGTTGTGACGAAAAAGTATATGTGTTATTCCCCTTAGAATTAAGTACCCCTTTAGCCACATTGCTCAGATAGGTGTCATCGGTGGTTTCGTTTTGTAAAATCTTCACAGAACGATAATAATCATAAGTTGTTGCAGGGTGAATCGCCACTTTGCCAAGAAGTAAAATTTCGGGAAGTTTCACATCGATAATCGTATGTTTAGACGCTTTGTCGTTCTTTACAGCAAAGTGCGTAATAGTTTGAGTAGCGACCACTGTATCAACTATCATATAAGGCACTTCAATAGTATCGGTAACCGAAATGCCATAAAGGCGCAAATCGTTATAACTCTCCATACGATCGAAGATAGTAATGGGTAAAGTGAGAGAATGCCAACCGCTTTGGTTGAGATTTTCAATCGCTTGTTTATAGCGGTATGACGAGAGCTGTGCCTGAGCGGTAATACTACAGAAAAACAGCAAAACAAAGAGTTTTTTCATAGTTTGATAGCAACTTTACTAATTTATACCGCAAAAGTATAAAAGTTTTTCGTTATTCGCAATTATTTAGTACCTTTGTCGCGATTCTAAAACAAGAGGAGTATGGAAATTACCAATATCAATCAGTTGGATGTAACTAATGGTCTTTATACTTACGCCGATTATCTACTTTGGAAGTTTGAAGAGCGCTTAGAACTCATCAAAGGGAAGATTTTTAAAATGAGCCCCGCGCCAGCCATTACACACCAAAGAGTATCACGCAAACTATCGGGGGAGTTATACAACTTCTTCAAAGGAAAGACTTGTGAACTCTTCACAGCTCCTTTTGATGTAATTTTACCTAACGCTAATGGCAAAGAAGATACAGTAGTGCAACCCGACCTTTGTGTAGTGTGTGATCCAGAAAAATTAGCTGATGGCAAGCGTTGTGTAGGAGCTCCCGATTTAGTGGTAGAAATTCTTTCACCTCATAACTTCACACGCGATTTAGACCTTAAATTTCATCTATACGAGGAAGCTGGTGTACTTGAATATTGGATAGTGCGTCCCGAGAGCAAAGAAATAAACGTGTATGTTTTGCAAGAAGGCAAATACTATGGTTTACCTCCTATTGTAGAAGGCAAAAACATCACCTCAGTAAAATTTCCTACGTTAAAACTTAATACTGAAGATATTTTTTAAAAATGGAAAACATAGCATCACAAATCGTTCATTGGATAAAAACTTATGCCGAAAATGCTCGTGTAAAGGGCTTAGTTATAGGTGTATCGGGCGGGGTAGACTCGGCAGTCGTCTCTACGCTTTGTGCGCGTACGGGTTTGCCAACGCTCTGTCTCGAAATGCCCATTCACCAAGCTGAAAGTCACGTGAGTCGCGCTGAGGAGCACATCACTTTCCTCAAAGCTCACTACCCCAATGTGAGCAACCTGCGCACCGACCTCACTCCTGTATTCGACCAGTTTGTAGCACAAATACCCCCTACCGATAAATCTACTTATGAAATGGCTCTTGCCAACACCCGCGCACGCCTAAGAATGACGACCCTCTACTATTTTGCGGGACTCGAAGGTTATATAGTGGTAGGCACGGGTAATAAAATTGAGGATTTTGGGGTAGGATTTTTTACCAAATACGGCGATGGGGGGGTAGACATCAGTCCTATTGCCGACCTGATGAAAAGCGAGGTATACCAACTTGGTAAATACTTGCAAATTCCGCAAAGCATCCTCAAAGCAAAACCCTCCGATGGTCTCTTTGGCGATGACCGCAGCGATGAAGACCAGCTCAAAGCTACTTATGATGAACTGGAATGGGCTATGCTCCAAACCGAACAAGGCAAAAAAGCGGAAGATTTTAGCGGTAGAGAGCGTGAAGTATTTGAGATATACACCCGCCTCAATCGTGCTAACCAACACAAAATGCAACCCATACCGATTTGTAAAATAAGCAGATGAGAAAAATCAGCAAATTTGCCAATGAATAGCAATACTATCTAATTGATAAATTGACTAATTAATAGAAATGAACATACTTATCCTTGGCTCTGGCGGTCGTGAACACGCCTTTGCCGTAAAACTACACCAAAGTCCGCTTTGCGACACCTTATACATCGCCCCTGGCAATGGAGGCACTCACACCGTAGCTACCAATGTGGCGATCAACCCTACCGACTTCTCCGCGCTCAAAGCCTTTGTGCTTGAAAAACAGATTGCAATGGTAGTGGTAGGTCCTGAAGACCCTTTAGTGCAAGGGGTATACGATTTCTTTGCCAACGATAAAGAACTCTCTCACGTGCAAGTGATAGGCCCCTCACAGCAAGGTGCTACCCTCGAAGGCAGTAAAGAGTTTGCCAAAGAATTTATGGTGCGCCATAACATCCCCACGGCTAAATACGCGAGTTTTACCAAGGATACAGTAGACGAAGGTTGTGCTTTCCTCAGCACGATGAAAGCCCCTTATGTGCTCAAAGCCGATGGTTTGGCAGCCGGTAAAGGGGTGGTGATACTCGAAGATTTACAAGAAGCCCAAGCCGAATTACGCCGTATGCTCATCGACGAGAAATTTGGAAAAGCAAGTACTAAGGTGGTGATTGAAGAGTTCCTAAAAGGCATTGAGCTCAGCTGCTTTGTACTCACCGATGGACAAAACTACAAAATATTGCCTACTGCCAAAGATTACAAGCGCATAGGTGAAGGTGATACAGGGCTCAACACGGGCGGTATGGGGGCTGTTTCACCCGTTCCTTTTGCCGATGCAGCTTTTATGCAGAAGATTGAAGAGCGCATCGTAAAGCCTACTATTGCAGGATTGCACAAGGAAGGCATTATATATAAAGGCTTTGTGTTCATCGGACTCATAAAAGTAGATGGTGAGCCTTACGTGATAGAATACAATGTACGTATGGGCGACCCCGAAACTGAAGCCGTATTGCCACGTATAGAAAGCGACCTCATTCCGCTATTCCAGTCGTTGTACAACGGCACTTTGGCTTCACAAGAGCTAAAAGTAACCCCACAGAGCGCTACTACAGTGGTAATGGTATCAGGTGGATATCCTGAGGATTACGAGGAAGGAAAAGAGATTACAGGCACTGAAAAAGTAACAGATAGCACTGTATACCACGCTGGTACCACCCTTAAAAACGGTAAACTCCTCACCGCTGGCGGTCGTGTGTTAGCTGTAACTTCTTTAGGTGATGATTTCAAAGAAGCCTTACAACGCTCCTACAACAATATCGCAAAAATACATTTTGAAGGTGCTTACTGGCGAAAAGACATCGGGAAAGACCTTTCCAATTAACAAAAAGCCACCTCAAAAATTACTAATCCTTATAAATATGAAAAAGAATATAATCGCAGTCCTCACCTATATAACCCTAATTCCTCTATCTTTCTCTCAAAACACTCTCTCCAAATACCTTGTGGATAAGGAGACTAAAGCTCCTTTAAAAAGTGCTACCATCCATAATGCGAACGATTATACCGTTACCAATGACGACGGGCACTTTGTATTCTATTCTACCAATGACAGCATTACTATAAAAATGTTAGGTTATGAAACTTTCAAAAGCACTTTCAAAGCCCTCAGTCGTACAAAAGACACCTTATACCTTATCCCAAAACCTTTTCAGTTAGACGAAGTAACCCTTTCTAACAAAAACATTATACAAGAAGCCTATAATCACGCAACTACCAATTATCCTATGGAACCTTTTGTTGAAGATTTCTTTTTGCGTTGTATCCTCAAACGCAATGGTGAACTTGTGAAAATAGAAGATTTTAGTGGTCGTATCAAACGAGATAAATTGTTTGGTGTGAAAAAAGAATATGCTTTTCAGATTCTGAATATGAGGAAGTTCGGTATAGAAAAGAAAGGATTACGGACAGATGATTTTGAACTTCTTTCCTTAGATGGTCTTTTTGATTGGTATAGTAATTACTTCTTCTTAGATCCAAAGGAGTACCGTTTTTCATTCCTTAAAGTTATAGATGAAACACATCATCAGGTAAGTCATACTTCTAAAAATGAAGAGGATTACAAAAAAGGAATAGGTCATTTTATCATCAGTACAGATGATTATGCTATCAAAGAACGCCTTTATAAAATCAATCCTAAAGTGGTAGATAAAATACCTTTTACTAAAAAGTTGTCAGGAAAACATAGGGTTATTGATTACTATTTGAAGGAAAAAAGTGAGAAGGACACGGATAAGAATAAGTATTTTATAACCAATGCTATAATGAGTCAAAAGATAGAGATTTATACACAAGGTGAAAGAATCGTATATGACGTAAGTTTCGAGCTCATTGTTACTCACCCATTTTCAGATTTCAGTACTTTTAAAGCCAATGTAAATGGCAAAAAAGAGCTCTTTAAATTAGATGTACCCTATAACAAAGAATTTTGGGAGACCCAAAACCAACTCCCCCTTACCAATGAAATGTGCGATTTTATCAATAAACCCCACAACACAAAAGAATACCGCGTGATATCTAATTTCTAAAGTAATGTAAAAACACAACAATATGAAAACACTATTCCTTATCCTATTATTCACAGCCACATCCTTGTCCGCCCAAGTAGCTGAACTCACCCTGCTGGATGCCTCTACAAAGCAGCCCATTCCCAATGTCGAAGCCTATTACACACGCTCCCTCAACGGCACTATTACCAATGAGGAAGGCAAACTGCGTATTGCGGTGGAGAACGACTCCCTTACCTTAAGCCATATAGGCTATGCAACTAAAAAGATTTTTACAGATAAAACCTTTGCTAAAGCAACAATTTATCTCAATCCTCAGGAAATACAACTTGACGAAGTAGTACTGTATAATTTTGATTTGAAGAAGAAAGTGAAGTATGTAATTGACAATTACTCTAAGCTATATGACACAAAAACTAAGATATTAGAGGCTACATATAGAGAAAAAACGCTTAAAGATGGTCATATTATCCGCTTTTATCAAATACAGTTAGACTGGTGGACTAAGAATTATATTTATCATTTTAGAGAGCCTTTAAGCAAATTCTCACAGATACAACTCAAGAATACTGACTATGCTAAAATAATGAGCAGTGAGGAAGATGTATCCAATGAATTAACTTTAGAGCAAAAGACTCTTATAATGTACTTATATTTGAATCCTTACCTTGTATTTTTGTACAACGCTGAGAGTATTGATATTAAGAAGGTAGAAAAGAACAAAGAAAATACTATTGTAACTTTTGATGCTGATATTACAAAACTAGACCTAACTCTCATTAATTCTGTTATTTATTTTGATAATAGTACTAATACTATTAGGAAAATTATTTTCAGTCAAAAGCCCTCTACCAATACAGGAATATCAAGAAAATCAAAAATACCTTACACATCAACTACAGAACAGGCTACTTGGGAAATTACTTTTACTCCCTATAAAAATAAATTGCTTTTAAGTTCTTTTTCTGTAGGAGCAAAAGCGACTGTTGAAATTCTAGGTAAAGTATATACCTATCAAATAGAGCAAAGCTATTTACGAACAAGCATACAAAATAAATACATTAAAAAAGAAAATAGAATAGACGTAGAAAAACCTTTCTTTGAATACGTTACCCCTCATAAACAAGGCGAAGTTAAGTTTTTACTTACTAAAGAAGAACAAGATTTTATAAACCAATAACCATAATATCTAAACATTTAACATAACAAACTTATACAAAATACTATATACACACTAATTTATAAAATACAAAATCACACAAAACCTCAAATTTGTAAATTATATTTCTTACACACACATTATTTATAGAAAAAAATATCAAATACCACATTTGATTTAGATTTTTTTACGTTGAATTTTTCGTAAAAAAATTCCCTATTTTACCACTAAAAAAGTAGTATTTTTACACTATCCTTACTAAGTTGTTAAAAAAATACCTTCCAAACATATCATTTCTTCAAAAATTTAAGAGTTTTGCGAGTTTTAGTAGATTATACCTTTGCAATTGTTTATTTTATAAAGAATTTACTGTTAAATTTGCGTTAAACTATATTTTTCTTATGGTTACTTTAAAATACTTTTCTTTATCTTTGTACCGTAAAAAGGAAGTAACCGATGCCTTACCCAAAGAAGGTTTGATTTTCCAGTATTAAAATATAAATAGTTATGGAAACAAATGTAAACAAAGTGCAAGCTCTTGAGTTTGACGAAAAAGCTTTAGTAAATGCGTTTGAAGTTGAAGAACTTGAAAAACGCTATGAGTTAGGTTGGTTTAAAAGTGGTAGTGCATCCGCTAAGGCAACTATTGGGCCAGATAGATCACCTGAATATCTATTAGAAATTAATGGATTTTTTTAAGCTACTTTAAGTACATAGGGTAATTAAGGATCATCTTAGTTACCCTATATTATTAAAAAACATAACAATATGAAAACACTATTCCTTATCCTTTTATTCGCAGCCACACCCTTACCCGCCCAAGTAGCCGAACTCATCCTGCTTGATATCTCTACAAAGCAGCCCATCTCCAATGTCGAAGCCTATTATGCACGCTCTCTCAACGGTACTATTACCAATGAGGAAGGTAAGTTACGCATTACTGTAGAAAATGATACGCTTACCTTAAGTCATATAGGCTATGCAACTAAAAAGATTTTTACAGATAAAACTTTTACTAAAGCAACTGTCTGTCTCAATCCTCAGGAAATACAACTTGACGAAGTAGTACTGTATAATTTTGATTTGAAGAAAAAAGTGAAGTATGTAATTGATAATTACTTTAAGCTGTATGATACTAAGTCTAAGATATTGGAGTGTACCTATCGAGAAAAGATGATAAGAAATGATACTCTAAGAAGACTTTACCAAATACAATTAGACTGGTGGAGTAAGAATTATGTATATCAGCCTAAAGAACCATTAAATAAAAATATACAAATACACCTTAAAAATACTGATTACTCCAAGATTTCTAATCTTGAAGACGGAACTAATTCAGCATTTTTTAAACCTGCTTTTATTTTTCAGTATCTTCATCTCAATCCATATTTAGTGTTTTTGTATAATGCTAAGAATATACAAATCAAAAAAGTAGAAAAAGATAAAGAGCATACTATTGTAACTTTTGATTCTGACATCATTTCCAATAAAGAAATAATACAGTTTGCAAATTCAGTAATTTATTTTGATAATACTACTAATGCTATCAAGCGAATTGCATTCACTCAAAAACCTATAAATGGAGAGGGAGTGTCAGAAAAGAAAAAGATACCATATAAGACAATTAATAACAAAGGCACTTGGGAACTGACCTTTACCTCTTATAACAATAAATTATTATTCAGTTCATTTACTGCAAAAATGAGTTGTATGTTTCAGTATGAAAACAAGCAAGATTATGTTAATATTGAGCAATCTTTTTTACGCACAGGTACACAAAACAAGCATATCAAAAAAGAAAATAGAATAGACGTAGAAAAACCTTTCTTTGAATACGTTACCCCTCATAAACAAGGTGAAGCCAAGTTTTTACTTACTAAAGAAGAACAAGAATTTATAAACCAATAGCCTTATGCCTACCATCGAGAAATCTCCAGAATTTTACAAGCATTACCCCGCTTTGTTTCACACTTATTTTCCTACTGTAAGTGCGGAAACCTTGCGCTTGCTCTGCAAAGCGGGTTATACCTATTACAATGCAGTGCTTTGTTTAGACGCCTTGGTAGACGAGGGCGATACAAAAGCATTGGTGGAAATGCTTGCCTTGCAAGAGGAAACAATTAAAATCCTCACGAGTATTTACGGTTATAAATCGCCCTTTTGGGAACTATGGCAACAGCGTAAAGCAGAGTACTTTAAGGCTATACAAACCGAAAAACGCCTGCTTACTATTCCTGAGGTATCGTTTGAACAATACAGTAGCTTAGCAGATGATAAGTCGGCTTTTGGCAAAATAGCTATAGATAGCCTTTGGGTACAAAGCAACACTCAAAACAAGGCTGTGTACGAAAAATTATTATTGTCACATCGCTATTTTTCAGTAGGGTTTCAGCTCTATGACGATGTAAAGGATTTTGCACGTGATGTACGCCGTGGGCAATTCAATTGGGCAGTCTATCAGTTACAACAAAAAGTAGATTTTGCAGGAGAACAACACGAGCCTAACACCCTTCACAAATATTTGTTTGTAAAAGGCGTGGGGCAAGACTTGCTGAAAGAAGCTATTGTGCAGTTTGAAAAGGCAAAAGCTGTAGTAACTGAGCTGAATATTCCCAGCGGGTGGTTGCAAACTATTGAGCAGATGATTAGCACTATCCAAAGCTATTTGGAAACTACCGAAGGTTATTTGGCGGTGCTAAAAACCACTCTTGCTCTTAAAAAAGAACGAAATACTGCCTCTTTTTTCAATTTTTCAGCAGTAAAAGAAGAGAGCATACACAAAGGCTTGGATTTTATAGAGCAAGATTTCCGTCAGCATTACGCTGAACTAAAACATACTATGTACTTAGGTAATGCCGAAGGCTTTGAGAACACTTGTCAGGTACATACTTCCGATACTTTCCAGCGTGCACTATTAGACGATTGTTTGTACACTATTGCTCAAACATACCAGTTGCCCATTACATCTTTCTTTGAGGAGGAATACCACTACTTTATGGAGCGTATCAATCCCGAAGTAGGTGCTTGGCAATACTTCCCCACCGTACAAGAAATAGCTCCTGATATTGACGATTTGGCGCAAATAATGCAGTTCTTTATTCATATTGGCAAAAAAGATGAGATTGCTAAGCACTGTCAAAAAGCCATTGATACTGCTATCAATAGTAGAAGTTGTGCGAATGGGGGCATTGAAACGTGGATACTCCCCAAGCACGACCTAACATCTTTACAGCAAAAGCAACAGTATTTCAACGAAAGCAAGTGGGGCACAGGTCCCGATGTGGAGGTAGTAGCTAACTTCTTGTATGCACTCCATCTTTATGACCCAAAAGCCTATTTGTCTGTTATCCAAAAAGGAATTAGTTATTTATTCTCTCAACAAAAAGAAGAAGGCTATTGGGAGAGTCGTTGGTATTACGGCAATTATTACGGTACTTACGTTTGTGTGCGCTTGTTGCAATGCTTTGGTGACCAATATACAAACCAGATACAGTGTGCTGTCAATTATATCAAAACTCATCTCCCTACTGAACCCCTTTCTATAGCATTGGCTTTACTCACTTTAAAAACAGTGGGACTCAAAACTGATGAAACTGCTATAATCCTACAAAAACAATTGCTTGCTACTCAAAATATCTTAGGAGGGTGGGAAGCTATGAACTTTATCAAACCTAAAGCGTACGAACCTTATAAAAGCGAAACGCTCACTACTGCTTACGCCCTTAAAGCCCTTTGCTTCTAATGCAAAAAAAAATTCCACATATTAATCCCTCTATTACTTTCAATAAACTCAGCGATAACGAGTTTATTCTCTGTAACACCCTTCATAAGCATTATTTGAAAATCAATAAAGATACTTATGATCTCCTTTCACTCATTGACAATGAGCGCTCTCTTCAAGAGATATGTGAACTACACAACCAGCAATCTGAAAAGGAACTTACAGTAAATGCTCTGCACTTTCTTCTTTACGACAAACTCTCGAAGTATGGACTCTTAGTAGGCGAAGAAGAACAAATAAAACCTTATCAAAAGCCTTCCTATCTCAAGCTGAGTTTTATCATTTTTAGCAAGCGTTTTATTGCTAAAATCACCCCTTCACTACATTTTCTTTTTCGCAAGAAAATCGCTTGGCTTATCTTATTCGTCTGTACAATGGTGATAGGTACAGAGCTTTATTTACTTTTAGATGGCTATAAGAGTTTTAAGGTGCAAGAAAGTGTTATTTTCTTTTTGGTTGTAATGGCTATAAGCGTTACCTTTCACGAATTGGGGCACGCTACTGCAGCAAGCCATTTTGGGGCAGAACACGGAGGAATTGGCGGCGGTTTCTATCTGTTTACTCCTGTTTATTTTGCCGATGTTACTGATGTATGGCGACTCAAAAAATGGCAACGGGTGGTGGTAAATTGTGCAGGAATGTATTTTGAAATCATTTTCTGTACTTTGCTCTCATTAGTAGGGTTATTGTTAGGACAAATAAGTCTGACCCTCATTGCTATTATCGTTTGCTTACACACTTTTTTTAATCTCAATCCATTTCTTAGAAGCGATGGCTATTGGATACTCTCAGATATTACAAATAAACCTAACCTTTTGCAACACTCTTTCCGCAAAATAGGTGATGTTTTCAAAATGATCAAAGGTAAAAAAGTACAGTGGACGAAAATAGATTTTCTCTTATTAGTCTACGGTTTAATAAGCTATAGTTTTATTGTACTGTTTGTGTATTACGTACTATTTAAAAACCCTCATTCTATATTAAACTTTCCACAGAACTTATATCATTTCCTTAAAAGTTTATGTAATAAGGACGCTACCATTAGTTTGGTATCATTTGGTGAGTTGATTGTACCAATGCTATTCTTTTATCTCTTGTTCAGCTTTTTAAAGAGTATATTGAGAAAGAAGAAAATATAAAAAGATTACTACTTAATAAAAAAGCACTACTCTTTAATTATAGCAGTGCTTTTTTCTTTATTCATCGAGCTGTTTTTGCTTCAATGCTTTAACTGATGGTACAAGCATTCTAACAGTAAAATCTTTCGATTTATCTCTTACAATACTTTTACTCAATTTTTTCAGTTTTTGTGAGTTACTCACATACCCAATACTGGCTTTACCAATCGTCTGACCCCTGATACCTGACACCTGAAACCTGTCCCCTGAAACCTGACACCTGCCCCTCACCCTTGGTGGGTTTTCTTGAGCAGGTCATTTACTACTTTCACAGGGTTGAAGGTGATGATAGGCACTTCAACGAATAGGGTAATCCAATGTGCCATTGAGCCATTCCACAAACCGGGGAGTTCTAATGCTTTTAGCGGACGACCCATATAGGTTTTGGAGGTGATAAAGGCTTGGTTAGGGTCTACGTATTGTTGTAGGTCGAACTTCTCGCCTTTATAGTTTTTAGTGCCACAAATCAAATCTACAGGGTTGAAGTGAGTAGACTGTTGGAAGATTTCCTTTTGCTTAGCATCCGCCATATTTACTTGGGCAGATTCGATGATTTGGAGGCTGTAGCCCTCACCGTCTTTCACCCAGAATGGACCTCCACCAGGTTCACCTTCATTCTTCACCATTCCACACACGCGTATAGGGCGATTGAGCTGTTCTTTGATGAACTCCATAGCGTATTGGCGGCGGAATTTATAGATGTAATCAGGAACAGTGATATTGATTTCCTTTAGAAAATCGAGGATGTGTTTCACCTCTTTTTTCTTAATCTTATTATTGTCGATACGGCGTAAGATTCTAAAGATTTCATCCTGTACTTCACATAGTTTACCCGCGAGAGCTTCTTTGTAGAACACCGTTTCATCGGTGTATTTTTTTACTACCACATTGTCGATATTCTTGATGAAAATGATATCAGCATCAATGTCGTTGAGGTTGCTCAACAGGGCGCCGTGGCCAGCAGGGCGGAAAAGGAGATTGCCTTCTTCATCGCGGAAAAGCTCGTTATCTTCGGTTACCGAAACTGTGTCGGTGCTTGGTTTTTGGTAAGAGAAATCTACATCAAAAGTGATGTTGTAACGCTCTTCGAGCACCGGTTTAATGAGGTTGAGTTCTTTGTAGAAAGCTTCGGTATGTTGCTCGGTAATAGTGAAGTGCAAGTGAGCTTCTTGCTCGTCGGAAGCGTAGAGCACTGCCTCGCGGAAGTGTTCTTCAAAAGGGGTAGCGATTTTCTCGGAGTGTTTGTGGAAAGGGAGTAGTCCTTTGGGCATATTGCCATAGCCCAAACCATCCTCATTAAGGAGGGTATTGACGATAATGTGTTTTTGGATATCTTCGTTTAGTGAGGAAAAGTCGGGGTGTTGTTTGTCGATAGCTGCTTTGAGGAGGGGGTAGAAAGCAAAGCGTTCAAGCCCATCAAAGAAAGTTTTTACTTCCTTATTGCCAGTTCTACCGATATAGGCTACAAACGATTCGCGGTCGGGCTGGAAATCGTCTCTAAAGGCAAAGAGCGATTTGAACATACGCGTTGCCGCTCCTGAGGCAGGTACGAATTTCAGGATAGTGTTGCCTTGTTTGCGTTTTTGGTAGATAGCAGCGTATTTGGCAGCTTCTTCTTTACTAAACGGGATGATACCATCGTCTATCACAGCAGCTTTGTAGAGCTGGATAGGGGGTACTCCTTGTTTAAATTGTGCTACTTGGGCATTGAGCATTGCTTCGGTAATACCTTTTTTGATCAGTAGCTGACGGTCTTTTTCTGTTAATTCATTCATAATATAATAGTTTCGTTCAACATTCTAATACTTACGATTATTTGAGACGTCAAAGGTATAAACAAAAAAAGACAAAAGCAAGAAAAAGTTGAAAAAGTTTTAATTGTTAATTATCAATCGTCAATTGTTAATGGTTAAAATTTCGTCGTAATTGATGTAATTTCTATGAAATGGCTTGCCATTGAAGCGTATTTCGCCCGCCTTTTTACCCTTTTCGATAGTGAAGATTTTGCCGTTCTCTAAGTGAAGGGTAGCTTTATCGAACAAAGGGGGGGTTAGATAATACCTGCCATCGGAAGGGTTGAGAGGGTAGAGGCCTAAGGCTGAGAGCACATACCAACTGCTCATTTGTCCACAGTCCTCATTGCCACAATGCCCGCTGGGGGTATTTTTGTATTGAGTATTCAATATTTCGGTGACGCGTTGAGATACTTTTTCGGGGTGGTTCGTGAAATGATAGAGGTAAGCCACGTGATGACTCGGTTCGTTGCCGTGCACGTATTGTCCTATCATTCCGGTACTGAAAATAGGCAATTTCTCATCGGGAGTAACGGCTAAAGTGAACATCGAATCGAGTTTCTGTTCAAAAGCATCAGTACCCCCCATCGCATCGCGCAAGCCGAGAATGTTATGAGGCACAAACCAGCGGTAATGCCAAGCATTGCTTTCGCAGAAGTATTTGCTGTAATCCTTAGGATTGAAAGGCTTGATAAACTGTCCTTTACTATCTTTAGGGCGGAAGAAAGTTGTTTTTTCGTCAAAGAGGTTGCGCCAATTTTCAGCGCGTTTGGCAAAGTAAGCCGCATCTTGTTCCTTGCCGAGTGATTTGGCAAATTGCGCAATACACCAGTCGTCGTAAGCGTACTCTAAGGTTTTAGACACCGACCAATTTTCTCCTGATTTATCTAAATCGTAAGGCACATAACCATATTGCTGGTAAAGACCAATTTCGCGTTCTTTCACCATTGCACTTTGTTTGCAAGCCTCATAAGCTAAGGGGATATCCATCGGGATATTCTTAAAATAAGCATCTACGATAATAGGAACAGCGTGATAGCCTATCATCATATTAGTTTCACCGCCCTGCATACTCCATACCGGTAAAGTGCCATTTTCGCGGTAGTGCGCTAAGAAGCTCTTGATAAAATCGGCGGATGCCTCACGATGCAACAAGGTGTAGAGAGGGTGAGCCGCGCGGAAAGTATCCCAAAGTGAGAAAGTATCGTAACGCTTTTCGGGGGCATCGACATCACTGAAGAGGTTAGGCGCCAACATCGATTGGTAGAGCATTGTATAGAAAATTGTTTTTTGCTCCTCAGTTCCCCCTTCTACCGTAATTTTCTGTAATTGTCGTTCCCAGAGGTTATGAGCCGCCTCGCGATAGTCGTCGAAAGCAAAATGAGGAGCTTCGGCTTCCATATTTTTATAAGCGCCTGCAATGCTGTGCATAGAAAGTGCTGTTTTTACTACTATAGTTTCATTTTCGGCAGTAGCATAGCGGAGCACAATTTTAGAGCGGTTAGCTTTGCCGTTTTCTTTTTCTTCAGTAAATTCCTTATCAAAAAAGGGTTTGGAGAGCTTGATAACGAAATACACCTTTTGGTTACGCGCCCAACCGGTAGAAAAGCGATAGCCTTCCAAAGTAGTGTTATCTACCACTTTCAAATAAGTTTCAGTAGGTTTATCCCAGTTGATGCTATAACCTAAATCTACGGTAATTTTGGATTGTTCGTCCTTAGGGAAAGTATAGCGTTGTACGCCTACGCGCGGAGTAGCAGTGAGTTCGGCTTTGATGCCATAACTCAGCAAATCAACGCTGTAATAACCGGCGGTGGCGGTTTCGTGTTTGTGAGAGAAATAGGAGAAAGGCAGGTGGTTATTTGCCTCAATGCGCTCGTTAAATCTACTATTGGTGGGCATAATGAGTACATCGTAGAGGTCGCCAGCCCCCGTACCTGAAAGGTGGGTGTGTGAAAAGCCGGTAATGATGCTATCGGGGTAGAAGTAGCCCGAAATTCTATCCCAACCTGGGATACCAATATCCGGACTGAGTTGCACCATCCCAAAAGGCGTCATTGCCCCAGGGTAGGTATTCCCCGTGCCATCGGTACCGATGAAGGGGTTTACATAATTAGTGAGTTGTTCTGTAGCTGGCTCTTTTTGCTCTGACGGACTGTGGCAAGCTACCAAGGCAAATGCCAAAAGGTAAAGGTATGGTTTCATTAGTTTGTTATTAGGTATTAGGTTTCAGGATTTTCCAAATTTGCTAATTTTCTAATTTCCTACAGCTCCATAATCACTCTGTTAAGAGCGCCAATGGTTTTATCCAAATCCTCGTAAGTAAGCGCATCGTTAAGGAAGTAACTTTCAAAAGCACTTGGTGGCAAATAAACGCCTTCGCGCAACATTCCGTGGAAATACTTGCGGAAACGCGCTGTATCACTCTTAGCCGAAGAAGCGAAATCGGTTACGGGATTTTCGTTAAAGAAAAGGGTAAACATAGAGCCAAAACTGTTGATTTGATAAGGAATGCCCGCACGTTTTAGCACATTGTCAAATCCTTCGTGTAAGTAAGCTGTTTTTTTCGCTAAACTATCAAACACTTCGGGCTGTTCATTCAAAGCGGTGAGCATCGCCAAACCAGCACTCATCGCCAAAGGATTACCGCTAAGGGTTCCCGCTTGGTATACAGGCCCTTCAGGTGCTAAGTAACCCATAATTTCTTTATTAGCAGCAAAAGCCCCTACGGGGAGTCCGCCGCCAATCACTTTCCCAAAGGTAACAATATCAGCTTTGATGCCAAAGACTTCTTGAGCTCCGCCTTTAGCCAAGCGGAAGCCGGTCATCACCTCATCAAATATCAAAAGGGCACCATTTTCAGTACAGAGTTGTCTCAATCCTTCCAAAAATCCTTCGGCAGGAGGCACACAGCCCATATTGCCCGCCACAGGTTCTATAATCACACAAGCAATTTGCTGAGGATTGGCTTCAAAAAGGGTCTTCACCGATGCTAAATCGTTGTAGTTTGCTAAAAGTGTATCTTTAGCCGTGCCTTGGGTTACCCCAGGGCTATTAGGGCTGCCAAAAGTGGCGCCACCGCTACCCGCCTCAATGAGGAAAGCATCGGAATGTCCGTGGTAGCAACCTGCGAATTTGATAATTTTCTCTCTACCGGTATAGCCACGTGCCAAGCGGATAGCGCTCATACAAGCCTCTGTACCGCTATTCACAAAGCGGATTTTATCGATATTAGGCACCATTGCAACCGCCAATTCGGCGATTTGCACTTCTACTTCAGTAGGAATGCCAAAAGAGGTGCCTTTTTTAGCGCGCTCGGTTACTGCCTCAATTACAGGGGCGTAGGCGTGGCCTAAGATGAGAGGCCCCCAAGAGGCAATATAATCGATGTACTTGCGGTTATCCTCATCGGTGAGATAAGCGCCTTGGGCTTCTTTTATAAAAATAGGATGTCCCCCTACAGCATTGAAAGCGCGTACGGGAGAGTTTACTCCACCAGGGAGTACTTGTTGTGCAGCTGCGAATAATTCGCTACTTCTTTTGTAAAGCATATCTTTTTAGGTAAGGGGTAAGAGATAAGAGGCAGCAGATAACGCTTTTACTTCTTATCTCTTACTTAAGTTGAATATCAAACTGTGTAAGGTCTCTAAATTGTTGTAAACGGGCAGTTCGCTCGTTGTGGGTGAGGGAGAGCAGTCGTTCAGCACCGAATTTTTCAATACAGAACGAGGCTATATTTGCCCCTTGAACGATAGCGTTTTTCAAGTTGGTGAACGAGTAGTCGCGAGTTTTAGTGAGATAACCCACCATACCACCAGCAAAAGTGTCGCCAGCACCTGTGGGGTCAAATACTTCGGCTAAAGGCAAGGCAGGAGCAAAAAACACTTTATCGTCGTAGAATAAGAGTGCGCCGTGTTCACCTTTTTTAATCACTACATACTTCACACCCATTGCCATAATGCGCTGAGCAGCTTTCACAAGTGAATACTCTTTGGTAAGCTGTCGTGCTTCTTCATCGTTGATAGTGAGCACATCTACGCGGGCGATTACCTCCATTAGCAAATCCCAAGTGTGGTTCATCCAGTAGTTCATCGTGTCCATAACCACTAATTTGGGGCGCTGAGTCATTTGGTTGAGCACGTCCATTTGTAGGGTAGGGTGGAGGTTGCCGAGTAGAAGTACTTCGGCATCGCGAAAAGCCTCAGGGACTACGGGTTTAAAATCGTTGATAACATTCAACTGAGTGTCGAGGGTATCGCGTTGGTTCATATCGTTGTGATACTTGCCACTCCAGAAGAGTGTTTTACCACCGTGTACAATCTCAATGCCCGACACATCAATACGGCGCTCAGTTAGTAGATGTAGATACTCTTGAGGATAGTCGTCGCCTACGATAGAGACGACCGCAGCAGGGATTTCAAACTGAGCGGCAGCGAGCGCTATATAGTTAGCCGAGCCCCCCATAATAGAGTTGCTTTTTCCAAAAGGTGTTTCTATTTGGTCGAAAGCGATGCTTCCGAGAATAAGTAGTTTGCTCATTTATTTTAAGTAAGAGATAAGAAGTAAGAAATATAGTAATCTTACTCTTTGCAAATTTCGGGCAAAAGTACAAAATTATTACGAAATACGGATTATAAACGAAGGGAATTGTAGTATTTTTCTAATTTTTCCTGAAGAAGATAGTGTATTTTTCTACAAGAAGAGTGTTTTGCAAAACTTCCAATAGTTCTCACGCTACAACCTTTACTAAAGTTTTTTATCATTCGTGATTTGTAATTTAAAAATTATTTTATACTTTTGTTACAAATAACAAAAAATACACTTTAATGAAAAGAATATTTTTATTATACCTATTGTCTTGTATTACTTTTAGCCTCAAGGCTCAAGACTATAAAGTAAAAAAGGGAGAGTTACAAATTGAAGGTACTCCGGTAGCCAAATTAGAAAAGAAAGAGGGCAAGTACGAGTTTAGTGACCTTAGCGGTAATTTTATGTACAAAGCGGTACTCACCGAAAAAACTGCTCAAAACAATCGTGCTCCTCATCGCTGGGTGGAACTCACTGGCAACAATGGTAAAGTGCGGGAAATCCCCTTGCCCGATAAACTAAAATTTACCTTTTCGGGTGAAAAAGCTATTGTGGATAATATGCTCAAATCTAACACTGGCCTGCTTACTGTTAAAGGCATTGACCCTGAAGTAGTAAAAGCTTTCTTCTCTACCGAAGACCGCCAATTCTCTCAAAAATGGGATCCTATTTTTGAGAAAGTAACTGCTGAAATCAAAGTTGAAGATAGATTAGAAAACACAGATAAGATTTTAGTAAAAGAAGGAAATATTTTTAGAAAAGAAATGAAGATAGGTTCTTACTCTAAAAAAATCACTCCTATGGGTGGAGCTATGACTGTCTATGAATTTGTTTTCTATGACATTACGGGTAGACAAATAGCCTCTTCTAATTTTACCTCAATGGTAGATAAAGAATATTATCTTATCCAAACTTTTGATGGCAAAACACTCCCCGTATTTGTGCCTCTCATCGGTTTTTCAAGTGACTTAGAAAAACGCTTAGTGATGAAGCTCTATGCCAACGGTTATCCTTTTGGCGATATGGCTCCTTACTTCGCCCAATATGAAGAAGATAAAAAAGCAGCTCAAAACGCATTTCAACAACAGCGAATAGCTGAAGCTCGCAAACAGAGTGTAAATTTATACAACGTAGAGGGTTATGTGTTAGACTCCCAAGGCAATAAACTCAATGGACTTATCACTATTGAATTTGAATCAATTGCTCCAATACTCGATAAAAATGTAGTCTTTGCCAATGTAGATAACGATATAGTAAAACTTAAAACTACTGATGGTAAAGAAACTAAATACAATGCCGCCGATAACGTAATTTTTGGGGTAGGTGATAGAACTTTCTTAGGTACTGATAGCGGGCGTGAAGTGGGCTATATCTTTAAGGTGGAAGGTGAAACAAATATTTATTTCTACGAAATTCTCTATGCTAACAACGGTAATTACGTGCTTTCACATCCTAAAATGCCCGAGGCATACCTCATCAAAATAGGTAGCAAACCTGCTCTGTATGTAGGTGATAAAGACTCTTTCCGACGTATTAAAACTCCTGAAGAGGTGCAAAAACTTGTATCAAACTATCTCCAATGCCCTGCAATTAACCCCGCTGACTATAACACCACAAATAAAGAAAGCCTCATAGCACTCATCAACGATTACACCGCAAAGTGCAAATAATAAAAAATCAGGCGCGTTAGGAGAACATCTTCAACGCGCCTATTATTTAGCAGATTCTCATCACAGCCTTAAAATACTCGCGCAGTTCTGCTACTTGAGCATCGTTGATGGCTACCATTTTGCCCATACTTATCCCTTGTAAGATAGATTTCGCGCTATTACGGCAGTACTTCCTTTTTTGATAAACGCTCTTATGTCTTTCCCCTCATTTTCTTGCCATAAAGAACTTACGGGTACATTGTGTACATCTTGTAAGAAAATCCAGCTATAGGCACATAAAATACTGCCTATTGCCATTAGGAGGATACTGAGGGTTGTATTCATAAGACTTCAGTTTAATTACATTATAAAAGTATTATTCCCCGCTTTGAGTTCTTTTGTTGTGTTTTTCCATACAAAAGTGCCTTTGAGCTTTTCGGGTAGGGTGATATTAGCATTGAGCTTCCCTTTTTATCCAATTTATAACTTACTTTGATAGTGCCGTAAGGATGTGGCATAGAGCCAGACACTTCTTTAAGGGTACCTAAATGAGGGGCTATTTTCACTTCGGCAAAACCTTTGGCTGCTGTATCTATGCCTAATAACATACGATAGAATTCTATATTGGGGCTGGCACCCCAAGCGTGGCAATCGGAGCGGGTGGCTTTGATATTAGAATCTTCACCCCAAGTAGTCATACCAAGTTTGAGGTAATCGCGCCATACGTCCAATTGTTGTAGGTATTCATCGGCTAAACCTACTTTGGCAAGTGCCTGATTTACATAGTAACGGAAATAGATAGAAGCTCGTGTGATATTAGAGAAGTTCATCATTCGCTTGAAAAGGTCTTGAGCAGCTTGTCCCTCTACAATACCGGTGAGAATCGCCAAAGTGTTAGCGTGCTGAGAGTAGTTCTTTTTGGCAGGGGTATCGGCGAAAAGTTGTTGAGTGTTATCCCAATATTTGTCGTGAATACTCTGAGCCAATTGAGCAGCTTTCTGTTGGTACATCTGTTGTAACCCCCTATTGCCAAGCGCCATTTCTAACTCATTTGCCCATTGGTAAGCCCATAGCAGTTGGAGGTCTAACACGGCACTACCGCCATCGGGATTGAGAGGAGGTTCGCCCATTTTCCAACCTTTGGCATTCTCAGGCCAATCTACAAACTTCCAATAAGGTGCATTTTTGAGGGTACCATCGGGTTGGGTATAGCTTTCGTAGAAAGAGAGAATTTGGCGCATTGCAGGCAGGTGTTGTTTTACAAAATCACTATCGGGGCAATAGCGGTAATAGTCGTGCAACATTCCTATCCACATCAGTGAGAAAGTAGAAATGATATTATCGCCCGATGCAGGATAGCGCCCTTGGGTAACACCTTCTGCCAAACGAGAATCGCTAATTGCGTTGATAGCTTGACGTGCAAGGCGATCGTCGGTAGTGTTGTAGTAGGTAATCATCGCTTGTATACGGGTATCACCTACGTATTGTAATTGTTCATAGTAAGGGCAATCCATATAAGTTTCCATCGCACACATACGAGCGGTGTGCCAACCTACATTTAGTATTTGAGTGAGCTGTGGATCATCGGAAGAGAAAGTAGTTGCTCTTTGGAAAGGATAGCCCGTTGCGAGACTGTAGAGTTGTTCGATAGTAATAGGTTCACTACCCGTTTGTACCGAGAGTTGTAGATAGCGGAAGGTTTTCCAATATAAGGGGGTGAAAGTTTGTTGCTTTTTCCCATTGGCAATCAGGCTGTCGGTAACCCCTTGTAGCTTTTTGCCTTCTATTTCATCACGGTTGCCTTTATCGTAATTGTTATCGTAAAGAGCTTCGGCATATTTGAGCGCGATAGTCGCATTTTTGCCACCGCTATATTGCAATACGGGGTAGGCATTGGTGTTAAAAGTTTGGTCTAAAAGTATAGTAGCTTTTGTGTTTGCAGGGACGGTAAAGTTGAGTTTGCCAACAGGCATTTTTTTAGGGAGACTGAGCCCTTCAGTTTTTCTGACTTTGAGTCCGTATTGAGGAGTGCGTTCCATTTGAGGAATGGCAGAAGGGACGAGCATCCAGTCGTTAGCGCCCATCGTATTGACTCCTTTAGGTAGCCCTGCGCCTATAGTAGCAGCTTTTTCCCAATGACTATCGTTGTACTCAGGGCTTTCGCTATTGAGCACAGCTTTGTTCATATCGATAAACTCGCCATAAGGAGCTACAAAAAAGCCTATAGCGTTGGGTTTTACAAGCGCATAAGCAGTATCGTGCACACACTTCCAAGAAGCATTTGTATTCAAAGCACTTTCGGCTTTGCCATCACCTTGCAGTATAAAAGCTGTCCGTGAGCTGATTTGCGCCAAAGGTTTGTGCTTGCCATCATTCCACACGGTAGCCATTATCACATTGTTGCCTTGCATTAGGTAAGGGGCAATATCTACTGTTTCGTAATGCCAATGGTAGAGGTCACCGCGAGCGGGACCTAAAGAGACTAACTGACCGTTTACAAACAATTTGTAGCGATTGTCGGCAGAGACGTGAACCACATAAGTAGCAGGTTTGGCCTCGAGCGAGAGCACTTTGCGAAAGTGATATACGCCATAGTCATTAGGGTCAGTATTAGGTACATACACCCAGAAAGCGCGCCAGTTTTTAGTGAGCAACTCAGGGTTTACTGTTTGAGCTACTGCCGAAAGACTGAGAAAAGCAAAAAGAAGGAATAGGTTTTTCATAGCGTTAAATTGTTATTCATCTAAAATAGAAGCCTCGTATACGTTGTGTTCATCGGGATTGTGGAGGGGAGTCCAAACTTGTGCAAAGAAAGGATTGCGTTTGGCTTCCTCGTCGTAATTCCAAGGCATAGGGAGGCACTCAGGGCACCAATGTCCGCCGAGCAAAACAAGTGTAGGGCTCGCCTGAAAGTGATGACCGCAGGCACATTCCCATTCCAATTTTGTTTTGAGGTCTCCTTTTTGCATTTCGGTAGAGAGGCATTTACCTCCGCGGAAGGCTGCTGCTTGTTGCATATCGCTGAGGTCTAATTCGCTTTTAGGTTTGCTCTCGTCGTAGCCGTGATCTAACTTTTTAGGTTCTTTAGACGCCTGCTCAAAAGTAAAGTGTTCCCAAGAGGGGATTTGTTCCCATTGTTCTTTAGAGCCAAAGAAAGCAGTGATGCGGTTTTCGCAATGGTGTTTGAACCAATACAAAGTGCCAAAAGGCTTATTGGCAACGGGTTTAAACACGAGGTTTTTAATTACCCACGACGGGATATATTTAGCTAATTTAGCGACTTTAGGTGCGTGCTCTTTCATTTCGGCAACAAATTCTTCTAACGACCCTGAACGGAAATGCAGGTATTTTTCGAGTTCATCGGAATCGAGATACCACTGTCCGTGGAAATTGCGGGTGGCAAACCAATTAGGTTCCCATATCTTGCGAAAGTCTTTTACGCCTACCAAGCTGCTGGTCATTTGCATAAACTCCCAATTCATAGAGCGGTATTTTTCACCTCCCCCGATGTTGTAAATACGACA
The DNA here is from genome assembly GCF_016806945.1 of Capnocytophaga genosp. AHN8471. Taxonomy (NCBI): domain Bacteria; kingdom Pseudomonadati; phylum Bacteroidota; class Flavobacteriia; order Flavobacteriales; family Flavobacteriaceae; genus Capnocytophaga; species Capnocytophaga genosp. AHN8471. The sequence goes on along the minus strand of NZ_JAESPJ010000016.1, from coordinate 25,289 downwards.
CCAAAAATCCTCAGGCACACTGTCTTCGCAGGCATTGGCGAGCATTCTGCCTGAGTCGCGCGCAGTTACCCACTCGAATACGCCATTCAAAGGTTCGTGAAACATAATAGGGTCGTTAGTGTTCTTCATCAAATCGAAGTAGAGCACTCCTGTTTGGCGAAGCGACACCCAATATTTGAGTCCAGATTCAATCACCTCGCGTTCGGCAATGGTTTTAGTAAGAGCATAGTTGTCGTAAATACTTATTTTGATAGGGTCACCAGTACGCCCCCAATGAATAGGAGGATTGCGGTCGCCTGTTTGAGCCACTGTGCCTATATAAACGAGTTTTATGGCATCTTTATTAGGCTGACTCTGGATAGCTTTTACGATGTTTTTTGCTGCCCCAATATTCACTTTGGTGGTAAGAGCTGGGTGATAATCAGCCATAGGGGCAACCATACCGCCAACGTGTAACACATAGTCTGCTCCTGTAACGCATTCGAGTACATCGTCGTAATTGGTAAGGTCGCCATAAACAATGGTTACATTGGGTTTCTGCTCCCATTCTTGCACTAAAGGTTTGTTCTTTTCGTGAGGGAGTACTAATATTTTTATTTGAAAACGGTCGCTACGGCTGAGGAGTTCTTTCATTCCTTCTCTACCCATATTGCCTGTAGCACCTGTGAGAAATACGGTTTTCATTTTTTATCTCTTTAGTTCATCGAACGCTTTGTTAGGTTTGAGCACATTAGCTACTTTTTGCACTACAATTTCTTTAGGTACGGTAAAAGTTGCTGTTTGCAAAATATTTTCGACTGAATTGCCTACTTTTACAGTGTAAGTACCTGCTTCAACTACCCAAGCTGAGCGTGCGGTATCAAAAGAAGCAAGACTTTTGGGGGTGAGGGTAAAACTGAGTGTTTGTGATTGTTTAGGGCTGAGTAGTTCAGTTTTTACAAAAGCTTTGAGTTCTAAGGCTGGTTTATCCATAGACTTTGCAGGAGCTGAAAGGTATACTTGTACTACTTCCTTACCTGCTACTTCACCTACATTGGTTACTTCTACACTTAAACTGAGTTTTTTGCTGAATTTAGTAGGCGCTTTAAGCTTTTTCATTTCAAATTGGGTATACGAAAGTCCGTAACCAAACGGATAGGCTACAGGTTTACCAAAAGAACTAAAATAGCGATAACCTACATAAATACCTTCGTTGTAAACACTTTCAGTAGGGGTGCGTTTTGGCAGTCCAGGGAAAGCAGTAGCCGAAGGGATATCACTATAAGAAAGTGCCATCGTTTGAGGCAACTTACCTGAAGGATTGGTTTTGCCGGTGAGGATATTAGCAAAAGCATTCCCCGCTTCTTGACCAGGCAACCAAGTGATGAGTAGCGCATCGGCAAGGTCTTGCCAAGAAGTAACCTCTACTAAAGCATCGATATTAAGAGCAACGATAAGCTTTTTACCTTGAGCGTGGAAAGCGCTGGCGGTAGCTTTAATAAGGGCAAGCTCTTTGTCGTTGAGAACATAATCAGTTTCGACACTGCGATCGGAGCCTTCACCGGCACTTCTTCCAATAGTGATGATAGCTGCCTCACAATTGCGTGACATCTGTTGAAGTTGTTGTTCGCTTATAGGAAACTCTTCTACAGGTTTGACAACATCTAAGATACTCACACGTTTAGGGCGCTTTGCCTTTTCTTCGATGATGTAGTTGAGGTAAGCGTTTTTGAGGTTTTCGTCTAACAAAAAACCTGCTTTTTTAAGTCCGTCGTAAAAAGAAATCGTATAGGCTGATTGTACTTCACCACTACCAGTTCCCCCTACGAAAGTATCGTAAGAAGCGTTACCTAAGAGAGCTATTTTGCCGGCTGATAAGGGAAGAGCAGCCTTGTTTTTCAAAAGAATCATCCCTTCTTCAGCTACTTGTTGAGCTATGGCTCTGTTAGTAGTAAAATCGGGTTTTTGGTTGTACGGATATTGCTTGAAAGTAGGTGTTTTGACTACTAATTCTAATATGCGTTGTACATTGCGATTAAGTTCAGCTTCTTGCAGGCTACCGTTTTCAATAGCTTCTTTTATTTTTTTTGTTTCTTGCTTGCGCCCTGGCATTAGCAGGTCGTTACCTGCTTTCACTTGGTCAGCGTATTTGCGTCCCGCGAGCCAATCGGTAGTAACCATTCCTTTGTATTGCCAATCATTGCGAAGAATCGCAGTGAGCAGATCGGAATTTTCGGAGGCATAAGTACCATTGATTTTATTATAGGAGCTCATCACTGTCCAAGGATTAGATTTTTTGATAGCAATTTCAAAAGATCGAAGATAGAGTTCACGCAAAGCACGCTGGCTCACCAAAGCACTCACACTATTGCGATTAGACTCTTGATTATTAGCTACAAAGTGTTTTACAGATACACCTACCCCTTGACTTTGGACACCATTTACCGCTGCAGTAGCCATCTCACCGCTGAGCACAGGGTCTTCGGCGTAATACTCGTAGTTACGACCGCATAGAGGATTGCGAATAAGATTCATACCAGGGGCGAGAAGTACATCTACTCCCATTTCTTTTACCTCGTTGCCCATCGCCTTACCTACCGAAGTGGTGAGTGTGGTATTCCAAGTACTCGCTATCAAACTACCTACAGGAAAAGCAGTGGTATAGATTTTTTCACCGTTGACGATCGTAGGGTCTATACGCAATCCTGCAGGCCCATCTGCCATTATTACTGAAGGGATACCCAAGCGCGGAATGGCTGTAGTAGCGCCTGCAGCCCCAGGCACTCTTCCTTCAATACGCCCCGCAACAGTACCATCGCTGCTTTGTGATACTGAAAGGCCAATACCGCTTAGCAGGGCTATTTTCTCGTCAAGTGTCATCGCTTTGATTACTTCGTCAATGTTGTTTTTGCGAAGCTGTGGGGCTGGTTGTGCAAAACTTAGCGAAAAGGCTAAAATTGTTGTGATAGTTATTACATTTTTCATAGCTGTTATATTTTATATGATATTGACAATGAATAAACACGGTTTTTAGGATTTCCACTATCGTGATCAATAAAATTATATCCTCCACTGGTAGTACCTCCATCAGTATAATAGGATGTTAAACTAAAGGTATAGCGAGCTCCTATACTGAATTTTGTATTAGGAATATGGTATCCTAAACCTACACCTATAGCAAAATCAAAATCTTTTGCAATGTCTTTTAGTTTGTCGCTATAAGTAACTTTATTTCCAAAGTAAGAAAGAGAAACTTCGTAATCAAGTGAGTTTTTTACATTGAAAGCAAATTGAGGCCCTGCCTCGGCATAAAATCCTCTGTAAGTATATTGTACCATTACAGGAATGCCGATATAATCCATTTTTACATTATCTGTATATACTACGGGAGTTCCTCTATAATCTCCTGTAATGTTAGATTTATATCCCTGCATAGAGTATAGTACTTCGGGTTGTAAACTAAGAGATGGGAGTATTTTATAATTTGTAAAAACACCTCCTACAAAGCCTACTTTGTATTTTGTTTGGCTTGTATCATTTATATTAGAAATGTTACTTCCTGCTTTTACTCCAAAAGAAAAGCGAGTTTCTTGCGAAAATGTTATAGAAACACATAGAGCAAGTGTTAAAAATAATATCTTTTTCATTTCATAATAAGCTTTATTGTTCCATTATTTGTACGGGACCTATGAGCCCAGCACTCATAGTATCACTGCCTTTGAGCTTTTTGAATACTTTTTCTCCTTTTTCAGCTTGCCCTACAAAATCGTTGTAAGCGGCATTTGTGATAGTAATTTCGAGGGTATTGCTACCTTGTTGAAGATAAGGAGTAATATCGGTTACAAAAGGCATAAACACTTCTGAGCTCACTTTTTTGCCATTCACTACTATATCGGTAGCGTAATACACTTTGCCTAAGCTGAGGAAATAGTGTTTGGAAGGGCTGAGTGAGCTGATTACAAACTCAGTAGTATAAACAGCAGGAGCGCTGTTGTACTTCAGCTGTGGATGAGTTTTCCAATCGAAAAGAGCGGTGTTTTCCACTTTTATAGTCCCTGCTTGTATATGCCACTTTTCAGGAGTAGCTACAGCTTTAGCAACCGATGGATTGTAAAGCACTTTTGAGCTGAGAGGCATCTCGGTCATCTGCTTAGAAACCATAAAGAAAATACTGCTATAAGGTGGCAACTGATAGCGGTAAGCGCCTTTTTCAAGATTGGCAACGCGAATACTGCCATCGGTAGCATCAAGCCAATAAGCGTATCCCAAACCTTTTTCAGTTTGAATAGGCACCTCTTGCCAACTGTCGCTTTCGTTCCAGATGAATTGTGCATAACTGTCGTCTGAGAGCTTACGGCGCTGCTGACGCAAGGCGGGGTTAGGCTGCATATACGTAATAGGCAACTGAATAGACGAATACCAATTGTTTAGCATTTCTGCTTGCTCTTTGATATGATGGCTGCCAATAGTTTTAGCGAGTGCCTGCATTGCTTTTTGGGTTTTTATATCGTTTTTCTGATAATTGAAATAGTTAGGTTGTTGGGTAGGTACATCGCCTATCAACAATATATTTGCTCCTTTTTTAGCTAACTTTTGTAAGTTTTCAGCACTCTTGAGTTGGATATATGGCAACCGAAACAATATGAGCGATTGGTACTCATTACCTCGTATGCTAAGGCGTTTGTTGTGTAACAATGAAAGTTCTCGCAAAGAAGCATCGTTGATCCAATCCCAAGTGACGCCAAGCTGGTTGAGTTCATCAATAAGAGGCATTATCTGTTTTAACCATTCAGTATCGATAGCACGACTATAGGCTACATTTTTGTTTTCGGCAGGAAGTGGAGGCTCAGTATCCTTCAACTCACCCGCTATCATTACCTCGCGCGGGTTGGCAACTTCTTCGCTATAGTTTAAGAAAGGATAGTATATCAGCACATCGGCGTGAGGTTTGCCAGAACGCAATACGTATTGAGCGCGCTGTGCGTATTGGTTGATTTGGCTAATATATTTCCAGAAAGGATTGTTTTCATTGATATTCGATGAAAAGTCAATGCCTAAGGCTGAATTGTAGAATGGATACCACCCTTCTTTTGGGTAGCCCTCAGGGAAATATCGATAGGGAGTGCCATGATAGATAATTTGATTTACCCCACTACTGAAGAGCTTATCGAAAGTGAGCTTGAGTTTGTGAGGGGTGGTCATATAAGCGCGTTTAAAATAAACGGCTGTTTCACAACTAATGATAGGGCGATTGTACAGGTGTGCTCCTGAAGTAATGAGTTTGTAACCATTTTCAGAACCTTTGGAGAAAAGCATCGTTTCTACTTCGGGGATAGAAGCCAAGCCTGCCGCTGCCATTATGTCCATATTGAGTCCATAAGTTTGAGTGCGGTGCAAGAGGTTGCGAGCATTTGTCCAATGTTTAGAGCTTTTTAAAAAGTGCTTTTGCAATAACTCACTAAGGGTAAGGTCGTAGTCGTAACGCAAGCGCCAATCGTCAGTTCCTAAACTAAAATAGGGAGCATTAGCAGGATGTGCCATACGTTCGTACATATTGTTATAACCACGCCACATATTAGCTGGCAGGTAAGGGGTAGGGTCATAACCGCGTTGTTGCTTGAAAATGCGGATAAAATCATCAGAGAAATGTCTGTTGGCTTTAAACTCATAACTATCGTTGAAAATCGCACGTACGGGTTTGCCAAAATAAGGGGCTAAGCCTGTACGTTTACCAAAGAAATAGTCGTAATTTTTCTTTACTTGTAGTGAATCGAAATGATTGAACACGTAGCCCGCTTCGCGTTTGGCGATGAGCATAGGCGTTTCCTGAGTAGGCACCGACCAAAAGGCGATGGCTTTCCACCCTTTGGGAGCGCTGTATTGTATAGTGTTGTTTTTTACTTTATCGGTAATATTGATGAGCGTTTTAGGGTCTATACGGAAGGTTTTATCGGTAGCAGTAGTATCATTTAGGAATTTACCAGCCAATACAGCTACTAATTTAGCAGTAGGGTCATCGGAATGTGATGCTCTTGGCAGGGCAATAGGTTGCGCACCCAGATTAGCAATGCCAAACTCAAGGGTAAGATTACCTTCTTCTTTAGCAATATGTGGCCCACCAGGAGGCCAGCCACTGCCGTTGGTGAAATCGACAGTAACGTTGCGTTTTTGAGCTTCAGCGAGCATTTGCTTGATGTTTTCGTAATAAGCAGGAGTATCGTAGTTCATTATACGGTCGGCACGACCTTTGCCACGCGTGGGCATTACTAAAGCGAAAGGTTGGATTTCCACCCCTCCGAAGTGATTGTCGGCAAAGAGGTTGATTTCCCGTTTTAGCTCTTCGGGAGTGATATCGTTCCCTGGTAGCCACCAACGAGTAAAAGGGGCAAACTGAGGTGCCGGATGTGCAAAGTTTTCAGCAGAGAAAGTTACCGACGGCAACCAGTATTTCTCGGCTTGAGTTTGTGCCTTGAGTGGGGTGATTGCCAAGAGTATAAAAGGAAATAAGCGTTTCATAAGCTAAGAAATAAGAGGTGAAAAAGGAGGCGCAAGCTAACGCCTCCTTTGGTTTAAGAAAGACTACTTGATTTTAGTACCTTCGATATCAAACATATCGTTCATACTACCTTCTACATTTTTGTCACCCTTTTTCTCTATATAAAGAGGAACGTTGTAACCGTTACCAATGAAATTGGCATAGAAGGTATTGCCCTCAATCTCAGCCTTAGTGAGTTTGTTAGCATTGGCATCGTCACCACCTATAGTACCACCAAGAGTACCATCGCTGTTTTTGGTGATATTGAGAACCATCTCGCTGTCGCCGTTAGGAAGTCCATAGACCATCAGTTTCCATTTGCCTACAAAGAATTTTTCGGCTTCAGATTGTGCTTGTGCAGCTGCAAATCCTGCAAAAAAGAGGACTGCTACGATTAAAAGTTTTTGAATGTTTTTCATAATGATAAAATATTAAAAATGTTACTGTTTTAGAATTTGAAATTAAGAGTGAGTTCGTAAGTACGCGGGCGAATAGCGCCTGCTACGATTTTGCGACCTTTGTAATTAGTATCGTCGAGAATTTGATTAGCCCCTACGAGAGCGCCTTTGATACCTGTTTCGTTCAAAATATTTACTACTTGGAATTTGAGGTCGATATTGCGGTTGAGCTTGTAATCCACCCCTCCAAAGCTTTCCCACCAGCCGTTGTACGAAATCGCATTGGTAGGGTTACCGTACTGCTTACCAAAGTAGCGGAAACTGAGCCACAAGCGGAGGTCGCCTTTGAGCATAAAGTAGCTGGGGTCTATTTCTATAAGAGTTTTTGAAAGCTCAGGAATGATTTTATCGTTATAGCTATAGCTTACCCCGTAGGCACTGTACTCATAGTCTTTATACTCTGGTTTTTGGAGTGTGAGTAGGAAGTGCAAGTTGAAATTCTTAAACGGCTTAGAAACGATATCGGTAGTCCAACCAAGGGTAGCAATATCGTAGAACAAAGGGTAGAAAGTTTTTTGTTCGCTGGGATTTGCTGGATTTACGATAGACTCAGAGGCGATATTGTTCTTTTTGTAGATACGAGTTACTTTAGATACCAAACTTATGAGATCGCCGTGATTCCAATACACCCCTCCACCGTAGTTCAGTACGCTTTGGGTAGTAGTATGAGGAGTCGCAAATATTTCCTTGCCATTAGTGTCTTTTTCGTTATTAGCATTATCCCAATAGCGTGCAGCCCAATCGTTATAAGTAATATCACCCAAGAAACCGAACTCGTTAGATACTTTGGCTACAAAGTTGAAATAGCCTACTTTGTTCCAGTCCTTGAATTTCTTCTTTATAAAATCGCGGTTTTGCACGTATTGATTTGTATAAGGATCGCGAGTACTATAGTCGTAATATCTCTCAATACGAGCGCCGAAACCAATATCGAAACGGTCGTTCAGTTTGATATCATCAGAAGCGTAGAAAGCTAACTTTTTATCACTTGTTACTTTATAACCTCCATAAGAGTCTCCTAAAATACCATATTGAGGGGTAATATTAACCGTTCCTCCCCCTACATAGGCATCTAAGCGTTTAGGATTCGCTTCTACCGTTTGATAGAACATACCGTTGTGTTGTATCTCAGGAGCGTGGTAATATTGGTAAGTAGTACCTAATCTAAGGCTGTGTTTGTCAAATTTTTTAGTAGCCTCTAAACGAGTGATCCAAGTGTTGATTTCTACCTGAGGGTAGTATTGCACTGAATTGAGTTGTACCGCACCTTTGTACTCTTTGTTGGTGCCTACGTATTTAAAAGTCATACCTGTTTGTTGGTCGGGGTCGGTAATAAACATACTCAAAGGGTATAGAATGGTAAAGGCAGCTTTGGAGTTCATATACATATTAGCGTAGTTGAGTTTCCAACCATTATTAAAGCGGTGTTCACCAGTGAGGTAGATAGCATTAGTGATGTTTTTAGAGGCTTCATCCGAATTGAGGTTGCCAAGTTTGGTTTCACCTGTGTTGTAGTCCTTATATGGAAACAGACCATCATTAGGCATATACACATCTCTACCTAAATCAAAACCATCTATAGCTTTAGTTTTACCTTTGCCTTTGTACACAAAAGGACTATAAGCGCCGAGCATCGGTATATCGGTTGCGTGTTTGTAGTAAGCGCGTACAAAACCTTTGCTGTACTTTTTAGAGACTCCTATTTTAAACATTTCAAAACGGTCTTGGAAAGGAGTGAATTGGTAATTACCACCACTACCACGTTCAAAAGTTTCGTTGAAGCCTGCCATAAAGCCCCAACCTTTTTTGCCGATAGGGGCTGTTACCGAAGCGTCGAGATGGCTACTACCATAATTGGTAAAATAAGTAGAAGCATAACCTTGCAACTTGCGACCAGGTTCTCTGTCCCAAGAGGTAACGATATAACCCACTTTGCCATAAGTAAGAGCACCATCTTGGAACGACATCATCCCGATGCGCCCTACGGTGCTATCATAGCGCCACGCGGTGGTAGGTATTTGTGTCCAAAAGGTGTATACTACAGGAATGTCGTTCTCAAGGATAAGAATATCACCGTTAAAAGGCAAGCCTATGTTCAACTGACGAGGAGTGGTAGCACTACTAGCGTTGAGCATTACGTTGCGGTTTTCGGTATCGCGTTCTTTCACATCTTTACCTAAAACATCTTTTTTAGGTGCAACAGGAGAAGTAGAAGGTAAAGAATCTACTTTAGGTGCGGGAGGCACGGTATCCATAGTAACCACAGGTACTATAGTATCCGTTGGCTGAGTGACGGGCTCTTGCGCAAAGGCTGAGGTAACAGCCAAAAGGCAAAGCGAAGTAAAGTTTGTTATGAGCGTTTTCATATCGGTAATGTATTAATTCGTTATGAGATTTTTCGTGTGATAAATAAAATACCTTTTTGTTTGTTTATATTTATTGTTGTTTAATTTCGATGCAAAGGTATAAAAGAATTTATTACGTACAATATACGCAATATATTTATTTTGTTAAATCTATAACACATGTAACTTAATAAATTATATATCAATTATTTACAATGAAGTTGTTTTACGTAAAAAATACGTAATAAACAGATTTCTTTTTGTTTTTTTTATGGAATTATGATGTGTTAAAATTAATTTTCAACAGAAATAAATAAAAACTTATCTGAATAACACAGCGCTTATTGGCTAATCTACAAATTAGCAAATTAGCAAATTATTTATACCTTTGCAACCTAAAAAAATAAACAATGGATAGAAAAGAACGCATTATCTTAGATGATATCCTCAACGGCGATAAGATTTTTTATAGAAATATAAGCGTAGACAACGTAATATTTGGTTACCACGAAAGAGAATTAAAAGTACTCCTTTTTAAAAACACCTCTCAAGAAAAATGGTTATTACCTGGGGGATATGTAAAAAAAGATGAAACTTTAGAGAAAGCAGCTCATAGGGTAGTGCGCTACCGTACAAACTTAAAAAAACTTCATTTACATCAATTTTTTGCCTTTAGCAACCCCGAAAGAAATAAAAATACTCACTTTACCCCAGAACTCTTAACAACTATTACCGGACAAAAGGTAACTACTGACCATTGGTTGTTAGATAATTTTATATCCGTAGCTTTCTTTACTTTAGTAGATTACTACGAAGTAAAACCTACAGGTAGTTTCTATGCCGAAGAATGCCAATGGTGGGACATTACCAACCTCCCTGAAATGGCTTTTGACCACCGAGAAATTATAGACCAAGCGCTGTTGAGCTTGCGTTTCTTTTCACACGTTAGCCCCATAGGAAAGGAGATGCTTCCTGAAAAGTTTACCATTCCAGAGCTACAATCACTGTACGAAACAATTTTAGGGAAGAAGTTAGACAACCGGAATTTTGTAAAGAAAATGACTAATATAGGACTGATAGAAAAATTGGACGAGAAGAGAAATATAGGCAAACACCGTTCGCCTTTTTTGTATCGCTTTAACCAAACGCAATACGACGCTTTAGCAAAAGGTGATGAGTTTATAGTATTCTAATTTTTTTTCCTCATTCATACCTCGTAATTCATAATTATTTTGTAATTTTGCACTTTCAAACTCAACAATACTAAAAATCAACGATAAAAATGATTAAAATTACACTACCCGACGGTTCAGTAAAAGAATACCAAAGTGGTATCACCCCCGCTCAAGTAGCACAAAGCATCAGCGAGGGGTTGGCGCGTAACGTACTCTCTGCCTCTTTCAACGGCAAGACTGTAGAAAGCGTTACCCCACTGACGACGGACGGTAGTCTCACCCTATACACTTGGGATAGTCCCGAAGGTAAAAAAGCTTTCTGGCACTCCTCAGCGCACATCTTGGCACAAGCGCTCGAAGAGCTCTACCCCGGTATCAAGCTCACCATAGGACCTGCCATCGCCAATGGCTTCTACTACGATGTTGATTTCAACGGCAAACCGATTTCCGAAAAAGATTTCCCTGCTATCGAAGCTAAATTCTTGGAAATCGCTCGTGGCAAACACGAATTTAAGATGCGCCCTGTGAGCAAAGCCGAAGCCTTGTCGTACTATGCAGGCAAAAATGAGTACAAAACCGAACTTATCGAAGCCCTCGAAGATGGTACAATTACCTTCTGCGACCACAGCACCTTCACCGACCTTTGTCGTGGGGGACATATCCCTAACACGGGCTTCGTGAAAGCCGTAAAAGTACTCAGCGCCGCTGGGGCTTATTGGCGTGGTGATGAGCACAACCCTCAGCTCACTCGTGTATATGGTATCTCATTCCCTAAACAAAAAGAACTCACCGAATATCTCGAACTGCTTGAAGAAGCTAAAAAACGCGACCACCGCAAACTCGGTAAAGAACTCGAACTCTTTACCTTCTCTAACAAGGTAGGACAAGGCTTACCGCTTTGGTTACCCAAAGGAGCTGCCTTGCGCGAACGCCTCGAAGCCTTCTTGCGCAAAGCCCAAAAACAAGCTGGTTACGAGCAGGTAGTTACCCCGCATATCGGTCATAAGAATTTATATGTAACCTCAGGTCACTGGGATAAATACGGAAAAGATAGTTTCCAACCCATTGCCACCCCTAACGAAGGCGAGGAATATTTACTAAAACCGATGAACTGTCCGCATCACTGCGAGATATACAATTCACACCCTTGGAGTTATAAAGATTTGCCAAAGCGTTTCGCCGAGTTTGGTACAGTATATCGCTACGAGCAAAGTGGCGAATTGCACGGACTCACCCGCGTGCGTTGCTTTACCCAAGACGATGCACACATCTTCTGTACTCCTGAACAGTTAGACGACGAGTTCAAACACGTAATCGATTTAGTGCTTTATGTATTTGGCTCTCTTGGATTCGATAATTTTACTGCACAAGTATCATTGCGCGACCCCGAAAACCTCAGCAAGTACATCGGTAGTGATGAAAATTGGGCAAAAGCCGAAAATGCCATCATCAACGCAGCGAAAGAAAAAGGTTTGAATTATGTAATCGAAACAGGCGAAGCCGCTTTCTACGGACCTAAACTCGACTTTATGGTAAAAGATGCCTTAGGCAGAAGTTGGCAATTGGGTACCATTCAGGTAGATTACAACCTCCCAGAGCGTTTCGACCTTTGGTATAAAGGAGCTGATAACGAAATGCACCGCCCTGTAATGATTCACCGTGCGCCTTTCGGAAGTATGGAGCGTTTCGTAGCCATTTTATTGGAACACACTGCTGGAAACTTCCCATTATGGCTCAACCCAAATCAAGCTATCATACTATCTTTGAGCGAAAAATATGAAAATTATGCTCAAAAAGTTTTGAGTTTGTTAGAAAATTCCGATATTCGCACCCTGATAGACAATCGTGCCGAAACTATGGGCAAAAAAATACGTGAAGCCGAAACCCAAAAAATCCCGTATATGCTCATTGTCGGTGAGAATGAAGAGAAAGAAGGCACCGTATCAGTGCGCAAACGCGGTGGTGAAGATTTAGGCAGTATGAGCGTAGAAGCATTTGCCAAACTCATCAACGACGAAGTAGCCGCATCGATCAAACAATTTGGTAATTAGTCAATCGCTAAATCGCCAAATTAGAATAGTGAAAGTAATTTTAAATTTAAATAGCCATCATAAAAAAAAGTAACACACCGGGCAGAGATGACAAACAACCTCATCGCATCAACCGCGACATCCGCGTTCCTGAGGTTCGTTTGGTAGGGGAAAACGTCGAAGGTGGCGTATACCCCACTCGTAAAGCATTAGAAATTGCTAATGAATTAGAACTCGATTTGGTGGAAATTTCACCAAACGCTACGCCTCCTGTTTGTAAGGTAATCGATTATAAGAAATTCCTTTACGAACAAAAGAAGCGTGATAAAGAGCTAAAAGCGAAAGCTACTAAGGTAGTGATCAAAGAAATTCGCTTCGGCCCTCAAACCGATGACCACGACTATGAGTTTAAGAAAAAACACGGCGAAAAGTTCCTCAAAGAAGGTTCTAAAGTAAAAGCCTACGTATTCTTCAAAGGTCGTTCTATCATCTATAAAGACCAAGGGGAAATCCTCCTCTTGCGCCTCGCTACCGACCTCGAGGAGTACGGCAAAGTAGAACAAATGCCTAAACTCGAAGGAAAACGTATGACGATGTTCCTCGCACCCTTACCCAAGAAAAAATAATCCCCTCCCTAACCCTCCCCTAAGGGGAGGATAAAAGTGAGGGCAAAAATAAACTCCCACAACTCCCCTCCTTGGGAGGGGCAGGGGGAGGACGGAATTATATCAATAAAAATCTAAGCAAATGCCAAAAATTAAAACTAAATCTGGAGCTAAAAAGCGTTTCAAGCTCACCGGCTCTGGTAAAATCAAGAGAAAACACGCGTTTAAAAGCCACATCTTAACTAAGAAAGCTAAAAAACGCAAGTTAGCACTCACCCACGCTACGCTCGTTCACTCTAACGACGAAGCAAGCGTGAAGAAACAATTAGGCTTAAAATAATTGTTTAAATAGTAGGAAATTAATAACCGTGGAGTAGGTACCCCTAAGAGTTTGTTTTAAGCACAAACCACCTGCTACAAAAATTAAAAAAAGGAATTTATGCCAAGATCAGTAAATGCTGTAGCTCGTAGAGCTCGTAGAAAAAAAATAATGAAGCAAGCCAAAGGTTTCTTTGGCCGCAGAAAAAACGTTTGGACGGTAGCCAAAAACGCTGTTGAGAAAGCAATGCAGTACGCTTACCGCGATCGCCGTAACAAGAAGAGAACCTTCCGCGCTTTGTGGATTGTGCGTATCAACGCAGGGGCTCGCTTGCACGGATTGTCTTACTCTCAATTTATGGGTAAACTTAAAGCAGCTGATATCCAGCTCAACCGTAAAGTTCTTGCCGATTTAGCAATGAACCACCCCGAAGCGTTCAAAGCTATTGTAGAAAAAGTAAAATAAACGTTTAACTAACGATATAATTCCGTATAAAATAGGCTGCCTCATAAAAAGACAGCCTATTTTTTTTTGTCATTCGTAACTCGTAATTCGTATTTTTTTATTACCTTTGCCCCTAATAATACGTCAGTTCGATATAACAGACTATTGATTTACAACTTTGTATCATAATATATTCACAAAAAATTCACCGTCAGGTGAAAATTCGTGAGATAATACAAAGAGTTTTATGCAATTTCAAATTCGTGAAAATTCGTGAAATTCGTGGGAGTTTAAAAATAATTTACTGATTGTTAAATAATTACTTACGCCGAACTCACGTTAATAATAGTTAATGTCTAATTTAAACACTCATAAAATGAAAAAACTTTTCTTATCTCTCTTCCTTATCGGAAGTTTAATGCTTACCTCTTGTTCTGGCAACTCCCCTAAAACCGTTGCCGAGAAATTTATGACAGCTGTAAACGCTAACAATTTTGATGAAGCTGGCAAATATTGCGATGCTCAAACCTCTCAATTGCTCAAATCATTCAGCGAGTTTATGAAATCCGTGCCTTCATCCGATGCTAAAAACGAACAATTGTTCAAAGGTTTTAAAATTACCAAAGTTGAAGAAAACGGCGATACAGCTAAAGTATTCTACACTACCGAAGATAGCAACGGCAAAGAAAACGCCCTCGACCTCAAAAAAGTAGACGGCAAATGGATTGTTTCTATGAACAAAGAAAATAAAGAAAACGGCGGTGGCGCTCACGACCACGGCGATGGTCACGACCACGATATGCCAGAAATGCAGCCTAATATCGACCTCGATGCCCCCGATATGCCTGCTGATGTAGAAACACAAACCACTACCCCTACTAACAAGTAAGATTACAACACTTTTAAACTACAACTTTGCCAAAGTTCCCTGCCCCTACGGCTCGCATTGCCCGTGCGGCTCGCACCTTTGGCAAAGTTCTTTTTATCCCTAACCTTCTGACAATGAAAAAACTTCTCTTTTTCCTCGCAGCGCTCTTGCTCCTCTCCTACGCTGTTTTTCGCATTTTTTTCTATATCGACCATCGAAGTGAAGAAAAACAAGTTGCCGAGAACGAGCATTCCCTCCGTCTTACCCCTTCCCAACTCGATTCTCTACAAGAGGGCGATATCATTCTTAGGCGTGGTTATGGTATATTCAGCGATCTGATTGCTAAACGTCTTAACGACGGTCGTTTTGATGTTACTCACTGTGGTATTCTCTGCCTCAAAAATGGCAATTGGTGGGTAATTCACTCCCTCTCTTCCGATGTAAGCAACATCGATGGTATGCAAGAACAGCCCTTAAACACTTTTCTTAAATACTCTATGCCCGAGAAAATCTTGATCGTGCGCCCCTTACACAGCACCCCTGAGCAAGGTCGTGCTGTAGTGCAACGCGCCAAACACTACCTCAAAGCTCAAATTCCTTTCGACCATTTAGGCACTATCGATGAGCCTTCTCAACTTTATTGCACCGAACTTATCTACCAAATTTTAGACAACGACCTTCATTTCGTCGCTTTCCCTACCGATAAAACCCAACGTCAACAACTTTTCACCACTATGACGACGCTCTACAACCCTAAATACTTCGAGATTATCATCAATACATATCCAAATAAAAAGCAATAAAGCTTATAGAAAAATACTAAATTCTCACTTTTAGTAGAAAAATCTACCTTTTCTATATTTTGTATAATTTTCTAATCCTCAAATTTGCTAATTTGCTAATTATTTTCTACCTTTGTCGCGTAATCCTAAAAACTAACCTTATATGAAAAAACATCTGTTTATTTTAACCATTGCAGGACTCTTCTTTTCCTGCCAACGCGAAGAGGCAGACACCCCGTTCGCAACCGACACAGATATTTCAGTATTGCCCAATACTGAAACGAAAGCTTCCAACGATGGACTTTTAGGTTGGGTGGCTCTCACAGGGCAAACCCATATTTCGGCGGAGGAAGCCCAAGAAACCGCTCTTGCTACCGCTATGCAAATGCGTGAAGTAGAGGGTATTGTTACCAAAGTTCCCTTAAAAATTGGCTCGATTGAGGTAGTAAAAGGTGATACCCGCAAGCCCTACGTACCTACCAAAGGTAACGCAAAACCCGAACAAGCCGATGTGTACATTGTAAACTTTGCTAATAACCAAGGTTATGTAATTACCTCAGCTGATAGGCGTATCCCTAGTGTATTAGCCTACAACTCCTACGGTCATCTCGGTGATACTATCACCAACCCAGGCCAAGCGATACTCTTTAGCTATATGCAGGCATATATAGAAGAACAGCGTGTCGCCTTTGAAGCTAATAAAGAAAAACTCATTACCCAAGCCGAAGAAGCCATTTTCAAACAGCTTTCTAAAGAACAACAAGCAGAACTGATTAAAGAAGGCTACTTTGATGAAAACGGGAAAAGGATAATGAGCAAATTCAAAAGGCCAAGAAGAATCTGTTATTTTGATGATATAGAGGATCCTGGTGATGGTCAAGAAAGAAGAATTGCTTATGGCGAATGGGAAACCAAAGAAGTTAAAGGTCCCCTAATAAAAACTCTATGGGCACAAAGTAATGATTATAATAACAAAGTTTTTGTTCAATGCGGGAATGATCAAGCTCCTGTAGGTTGTGTAGCCGTAGCTGTAGGACAACTATTAGCCTATCACAAAAAACCAGCTGTCTTTAAAGGTAGGACAATGCATTGGGACGATATGACCAAAATAGATGCTGGTGCTATGTTTTCTAATATGAATAGCTATAGCATTTGGAGTAACCCAACTGCTGTAGAAGATATTCAACACTTGTTAGCTCGTTTGGGAGATAGTGATTTACTTGCTATGGAATACACTTGTGATAAAGGGAGTGGATCAAGTAGAGCTTTAGAAGCCTTACATAGTTTAGGATATAGTAGTGCTTCCTTAGTGGACTATAACAATGGGGAGTTTGTTTCTGAAATTAAAAATAATAGACCTGTTTATATTGAGGGATATTCTTATCAAATACCCCATACCTATACTACAGGCTGGTGGTTTTGGAAAAAATCACATACAGATTATAGTTATGAAGAGGGACACGCTTGGTTATTAGATGGCTATGTAAGGAGAGAAAGAATCGTAACAGTTCAAATTGATTGTAACTACGGAGAAGATTCTGTTAGAGAACAAAGCAAAGAAGGTTTAGTGTTAATACATAACAATTTCGGATGGGGAGGAAATCTTGATGGATCTGACTTCAAATGGAATAAGGATTATTATGACGGTACGGGCTGGTATAACATAAATGTTTTCAATGCTAAGTCAGGTAGACAAGCAGGTTCTAATACCTACAAATCAGGAACTGAAGGAAATTATCAGTTCAAAAAGAAAATAATCATCAATATAAAATAGCCGAGTTATGAAAAGAATGTTGTTTTTACTTTTTTTAGCTATGAGTATAGCCTGTGGTAAAGAAAATACCGAATCTCGTGATCCAATTTGTATGAATGAACCTCCTACACTAACTATTATTGTTATGAATAATAGAATGGATAGAAAAGAGTTAGTATACAGTTTTCGGAATACAACAGAAGAAGCTACTCTATACAAAAGAGTAGATAATAAAAGAGTAGACATAAGTAAATGCCGTGTTGCTAACGGAAATATAGCCATTGCAAGTGCAGGAAGGGCTCTAAAAACCTTCTATACAACAAACGTAGAAACCTTTTATTTAGAGTATGATAGTAAAGTTGATACTTTACAAGTAAAAGGAATCTATTATGATAGTACAGGTTGTGGAGATAATGCTTATTTATCAGAGCTGTATTTCAACCATAAAAAAATAGAGCTCAACCTCATTAGTGATCATACTTATCTAATAGATAATACAAAATAACCTTAACCCTTTAGCAGTGAATCCCCTGCCAAAGAGTATAAAAAGTATGTTATGAAAAATCTCTTACTCTTTACAATGCTATTTATAGTAATAGCTTGTAACCAAAACACAAGAGAGGATGAAACACCAGCTCCTTGCTGTTCTCCTCCCACTTCTTTTCACTTGTTTATATCTAAATCTGCTTCAGAGTATCAAAATTTCTTAAACGACAAAGGAGAAGCTGATAAAGAAAATGTGTATTTCTACCAAATAGTGAATAATACAGAGAAGAAATACCACACTTTGCTGCTTACAGATAATTCTAAAAAGAAAGATTATGCAGAAGTAGCAATGGATGAGTCAATGTTTCTATACACAGGAAAAACAGAAACGCTTTACCTTAAAAACAAAGCTAAAACCTACAAAATAGAGTTTTTAGGAACTCTCGGTAAATGTTGTTCTGGACAGATTCAAGAAATACGTATCGACGGCGTAAAAAACAACGATTTTATCTTAATAAAATAACCCTTAACCCCTCTGGCAGTAACCCTGCCAGAGGTTTTTACCATTTTTCTATGCGTTACCTTATATATCTATTTGCAGTCGTTGCCCTATCTTGCTCTAAAGAAGCCATAGAGCCCGAAAACTATACCCTTCGTATTCAAAACCGCTATTTTGAAGCAGTAACTGTTTCGGTAGGTGAGCATTTTTCTGAAAAACTATCACCCAATACTGTTTCCAAGGTATTTACTTTGCCTAAAGGTACTTATAAAGTAGTAGCTATCACGGCTTCACGCCTACGCTTGGAAAGCACAGTACAAATACAAGGTAGTAAAAGTGAACTCACAATCGATATTTGCCCAAAAGGAAAAATTAGTATTGTTCATTAATTTTTGTATCAGTTTAATATATTAAAGTTATGATTTACAATTGTTCTTCCAGCTTGTCCCCCTTCGGGGGAACGGGGGCTTTCGCTGACTTTGTGCAAGACTAAAAAATAAACTATGCGTTATTACTCTTTGCTTCTTATTGGCTTGGGGTTACTTTCTTGCCAAAAAGATAGCCCAACTCCTGAGCCTTTACCTCCTCACGAAATCACACTCGTGTATATGGTCGCTGATAACGACCTCGCTCCCTATGCCTTAAAAGACCTCAACGAAATAGAACGCGGGTTTGTGCCTAACGGAAGAGACAAACTCTTGGTGTATATCGATAGTAATACTTCTACCGCTTTGCCTTCACACCCTGTACTTTTAGAAATTGTACACGATACCACCGAGATAATAGCCTCTAAAATCATCGCTTCTTACCCCGAACAAAATTCAACTGATAAAACTGTAATGAGCAATGTGTTGAGAGATGCTTTGGGCTATTACAAAGGCGACAATCGTTATAAAGGACTTGTGCTTTGGTCGCACGGCAATGCTTGGTTGCCGGAAGGTTATCATATAGAAACCGAAAACAAATCAGGAGTGGAGGTGAAATCGTTTGGAAAAGATATGAGTCCGCGAGAGGGGGCTATGGAGCTTCCTGACCTTGCGGAAGTTTTAGGCCCTTATCGTTTTGATTATATCCTTTTCGACGCTTGCTTTATGGGGTCGGTAGAGGTGCTCTATGAATTACGACATTCTGCCCGTTATTTTATTGCTTCGCCTGCCGAAATTCTTGCCGATGGTTTTCCTTATCACCACCTATTGCCTTACCTTATAGGGAAATTACAATTAGAAAAAGCAACCGAGGCTTACTACAACTATTACAATGCTTTGGAGGGCGCACGACAGTCGGCTACGGTTACTTTGGTAGATAGTGAGCCGTTGGAGGCATTAGCTTCTTTCTGCAAACAACTCAACACTTCTGAGTTGTCTTTAGCCCATTTGCAACAATACAGTAGGAATAACGAAAAGTATTTGTTTGACCTCAAACAAGTGCTTTCGGAGAGCAAAGCTACTGTGGCTATAGAACCTATTTGGCAACAACTCTGTAAGGCTGAAAAACACACACCGAGATTTGCTAATATTGCGCTGACACATTGCAACGGACTGAGTGTCTATTTGTTTGGCAAGAATGAAACGCTGAACAACTATTACAAACAATTGTCGTGGTATAGAGCTACAAGGTTTCATTTCTCGTATAAATAGCTTATAATTTTCTAATTCTCAAATTTGCTAATTTTCTAATTATTTCCTACCTTTGTCGCGTAATCCTAAAAACTAACCTTATATGAAAAAACATCTGTTTATTTTAACCATTGCAGGACTCTTCTTTTCCTGCTAACGCGAAGAGGCTAATGCCCCGTTCGCAACCGACACCGATATTTCAGTATTGCCCAATACTGAAACGAAGGCTTCCAACGATGGACTTTTAGGTTGGGTGGCTCTCACAGAGCAAACCCAATGCAAATGCGTGAAGTAGAGGGTACTGTTACCAAAGCTCCCTTAAAAATTGGCTCAATTGAAGTAGTAAAAGGCAACACTCGCAAGCCTTACGTACCTACCAAAGGCAATATATAAATAGAACTCAAGAATATCTTATTTTATTTCATAATAATTTCGGTTGGGGTTCTAATTGGGAAAATAAATTGGATTTGAATTTAGATGGCTCAGGTAGAAATAATGATATAGCTATTCTTTATGATTACCAGTTTAGAAATCATATTATAACAAACATTTACTAATCTAAATAATATGAAAAAAACAACTTTAATAGTCCTTGTTATAATTACATTCTTTACTTTAGGATGTAACAGAGAAAACAACTACCTATGCTGTTCTCCTCCACCCGATTTTCATCTATTCGTAAACAAATCTTCTTCTCTATATCAAGATTTTTTGGATGATAAAGGGGAGTTTGACAAACAAAATGTGTATTTCTATCAGCTATTAAACAACAATGAGGAAAGAAAGTACGACACTTTTTCAGTTATTCATACTCCTAAAAAGGAAGGATATGCTGTAGTGTACATAAATTCGGCACCTTTCCTATACACAGGAAAAACAGAAACTTTTTACCTTAAAAATAAAGCTAAAACCTATAAAATAGAGTTTTTAGGTACTATTGGAGAATGCTGTTCTGCTCATTTCCAAGAAATGTATATAGATGGCGTAAAAAACAACGATTTCATCTTAGTGAAATAACCTTAGAGGCTGTCCGAAAAGTCTAAAAATCGCTTTTGCATCATAAACTTTGTCAAAGTCCCAAAACTTTGTCAAAGTCTATAAACCTGATAATCAATCACTTTTAGAGTGTGTTATGTAGGAAAGCCAGCAATAGCTGGGTATGTGCTGCAAACGCCCCCCTCAAGAAAAACTTTTAGGACAGCCCCATAAAAATAACTACTATGAAAAAAGTGATTTACTACATAACTTTTCTACTTTTATTTACTAATTGTAAAGATAATACCGAAAGATGTATGAATGAGCCTACTTCTTTAGCTATTATAGTTATGAATAATAAAATGGATAGAAAGGAGTTGGTGTACAGTTTTCGGAATGCAACAGAAGAAGCTACTCTATACAAAAGAGTAGATAATAAAAGAGTAGACATAAGTAAATGCCACGTTGCTAACGGAAATATAGCCATTGCAAGTGCAGGAAGGGCTCTAAAAAACTTCTACACAACAAACGTAGAAACTTTTTATTTAGAGTACAATAGCAAGGTAGACACTTTGCAAATAAAAGGAATCTATTATGACGATTCAGGTTGTGGAGATAATGCTTATTTATCAGAGCTGTATTTCAACCATAAAAAAATAGAGCTCAACCTCATTAGTGATTATACCTATCTAATAGATAATACAAAATAATTAAACCTATTCCCTATGAAAAAAATCTTATTATTTTGTCTCTTTGCTATTCTATTGAGTTGTAAGGATAGTGAAATATGTTCGCCACCACCTCCTACTTTTAGTATGTGGGTAAACAAAAACTCTGAGGTTCATAGGGAATTTATCAACGAAAGAGGAAATATTGACTCTACTCATATTGCCTTATATAAACAAGTAGGTAATACAAAGAAAAACTATCCAATAGGATTTCTTTATGAAACAGACCCTCGAGGAAACACCTATTTGCATATAGGAACTCAGCTTTGGTTTGAGAACGATGTGTATACAGGTAAAACTGAAACGCTCTACCTTCAAAATGCTACCAAAACTTATAAGATAGAAGTAAATGGTTATATGGAAAACGATAAGTGTGGAGAGTATGCTGTAACCAATGAAATCCGTGTAGACGGTGTAAAAGTAGAAAATCATTATTTAGCAAAATAACCTTTATCCTTTATGAAAAATCTCTTATTCTTTATGCTATTGTTTTTTGCATTGCAAATAAGTGCTCAAGAAGCCTACAACAAAGGCAATGTATTTATTGATGTACAAACAGGTGCTTCGTTTATAGGAGGAATTATTGGCGGAGGTGTACACTATGGAGTGACGCCTCGTATCTCGGTAGGCGCTAATCTTTCTAATCAGAGTTTTAACCTCAATAGTAAGTACGAAACCGCTTATGTGCCTGAGCTCAGCGCCGATTTGCATTTTGATCATCGCATCACTACCGATTGGTATAGCGGTCTCTCTGTAGGCTACTGCTTTTGGCAAAGCAACACTCCTGATAGTTATAGTTCTGGAGGTTGTGAGACCTCTTCCTCCCCTATCTCCGAAAAATTCAGAAGAGAACACCCCGATAATCTCGCATTGTGGAACGTTCACTTGGGCTTCCGTTACTTCATCTTTAAAAATGTAGGTCTCAACGGACAAGTAGCTTTTGGCAATGTACTATCATTCAAAGTTGGTGTAAGTGTAAAAATCTAACCCCCTATCTGTAGAATAGTATAAAGGAAAGTTTTGCTTAAATAGCTTAGAAAGTGACTCTATTTGCTACCTTTTCTTGTAAATAGTAACAATATCATCTTTTTCGTTTTAGGATTCTGCATATAACTTAGGCGATTTATTTTTAGGATAGATAGTTTGCAGAGCCTCACTTACAGTACTATCCTCAACATCTCGTTTGTTTAACTCTTCAGCTGGAAAAGACTTTATTGAAAATAATTCTTTCATAATGGTAAAAATATATTAGTTGTTCTTTTAAGTTTGTCTAATAGATTCATAGCATATCCCTCTTTGGGCAAACTTCTTTTATGATATAATATGCTTCTTTCCTCTTCCTATTTTCTAATAAACTCTCAAGGATACCTACTGCCTGATTTGCGATAATGCAAATAGCGGACATACCCTCACCGTGCGCTCTGCTCCTTCTTCAGTATCGGTATAGGTAAACGTTCCAAAGTTCTCTAATGAGGCTCTTATGGCATTCTTTAGCTTCTTTTCGCGCATAAACTGCCACAAACTCTTCATTCCTCCTTGTGTGCCTGCTTTTACTTCTAAAGGCAATACTGCCGACTCGTAGGGTATGAGATAATCTACCTCTGCCTGTGCATTTTTGGCTCTGCGCACCCAGTAAAACAACTCGTGTCGCATATTGGGGGTGCGGTATCGCAATAGTTCAAGCCCCGCAATCATCTCAGTAAGCGCCCCTTTGTTTACTAAGTCGGTAGGGTTTTGGGTGAGTATTTGGGTTGTAAGCTCTGTGATGTCGCCTGTCATATCAAGCCAACGGAGTAGCAACCCACTGTCGAGCAGTAGCATTTTCCTATAAGTAGGGTCGGCTTCACTCCCTAACGGAAGCCCGTTGGCATCGGTGTGCGTTACAGGGGTGATTATACCCGCTAAAATAAGCAATTCCAACGCTTTTTTTACGTCATTAGTATGGTATCCCCCTCCTCCTACTTGCGAGTATACAAACTTACTGCCTATTTGTAAGGCTACGCTTTGCAGGGTAAGTCTAAGCAAGGTAGGGTCTACTCTCTTTCGGTATTTAGGAAAATCGTCCTGATAGGTGAGTACAATATCGTCTTGCACCTCTTGGCAAGCCAAATAATCGCGTGTGGCTACCCATTTGGCTACTACCTCTGGCATCCCTCCTACCAACATATAAGAGCGAAATAACCCTACTAACTTCTCGTATAAAGGTAGTGGTAAAGGCGCTTCGGCAGTAGCACTATTGCGCGCTTCCAATAGCAAAGTTTCGCCACAAGCCCTTAAAAACTCATCAAAAGTCATTGGGTAGACAAACATAGAGTGGATACGCCCTACTCCAAAGGTTGGCAATGTTTCGAGGGCAAACTCTAAGAGAGAACCTGCGGCTATCACGTGCAAATCGGGCATATCTTCTTTAAAAAAACGCAATGCCATAATTGCCTCGCCTGCCGCTTGTATCTCGTCTATAAAAAGCAGTGTTTGTCCAGCAACAATAGGCTTGCCCACCATAGCCGAGAGTTGAGGTACTATACGCTTTACATCGAGGTCTCCCTGAAAGAGTTGTATAAATGAAGGTTGCTTTTCTAAGTTTATTTCTACGAAATTCTCAAATTGTTTGCCCAACTCTCTTACTGCTGTCGATTTACCCACCTGACGAGCACCCCTTAACAACAAAGGTTTGCGAGCAGGGCGTAAAGCCCATTCTTTTAGATAGCTATCTATTAGTCTTGGGTAATACATCTTATAAAATATAAAAAGTTATATATCAGGCGACAAAGATACAAAATTAAAATTATCTAAAGAAATAATTTGCTGTTTTTTGCAAAAATCCAAAGAAATAAATTGCCGTTTTTTGTAAAAATCCAAAGAAATAATTTGCTTTTTCTGAAAAAGTTTCAAAGCACAAATCACCTGCTGGCGCGAGCTTGTAGCTCGTGCCTACTATAATAAGAGCGTGTCGCTCATTCCTTATCAATTACTGTAAGTTCCAGTAGTAAGTGCAATTTTTAAATATCAAATGTGTTTAAACTTTTTTGAGGAAATTGAACGAAAGACATATCTAATTTTCTTTTCTTCTTGCTTAATAGATTCAACCATACTCGCTGAAAGCTAACATCTTTACTTTCCCACACTTAAAAAGGGAATAATCCAATTATTTATTGTATCTTTGCCCAAAGTTCCTGAATTTTGGTGTTCTTTTTTTCTCAAACACAAAATTACTAATTTTCGGGAACTTTTATTTTATTATAGGAAAAAGTTTAAACAGCTTCAATATAATGGACTATTCTCATTTAGTAAAAGATCCTGTATCTGGCAACGCACGAAGTCCTATAAATCGTTTTCAATTATGGAAATGGCAATGGGAAACTATACGAAAACATTATTTATTAAAATAAATCTCTTATGAGGAAAATATTATTATACATTGTAGTATTAACAATAAATCATATGATGGCACAAGAAAATAAAAATTCTTTAAAAGATACAATTATGTTCGAAAAATTTGATTTTAACCTATGGAATACAAGGTACAAAGATTTCGAGAAAGATCCTAAATATGGAGATTATTACAAATTAAAAGATGGATCTTCTTTCCGCCCTTTTTATGGAGGAAAAGGCTATATCTTTTATGATGTAATTCCTCCCTTACCTGCCTATTACCATTACTTTTATGATTACTATGAAAATGGTAATCTTAA
>NZ_JAESPJ010000015.1:0-83059 GCF_016806945.1 Capnocytophaga genosp. AHN8471 | reverse complement strand
ATATAGAGTTGCTCTTTTTTTATTTCATACCTACCTAACCCTACCCTCGCACACCCCCCTCCGATTCCCCCCGAGATGCTCTGAGTTCCCACCTTCCCCAAAAAGACTCCAATTATAAGGCCTCTATTTTGTCCATTATATCTAAAAAAATGGAAATCAAAAGGTAATTTAAAAATTGCACTTGATAGTAGAATTTTAAGAGCTATTTTTTTTATAAAAAAACTTGCACAATTCAAATATTAGTACTACTTTTGCCCCGTCTTATAAGAAAAGATAGGTCTCATAGCTCAGTCGGTTAGAGCATCTGACTCATAATCAGAGGGTCGTTGGTTCGAGCCCAACTGGGACCACTAAAAAAGCCTTGAAAGTCAATCTCTTCCAAGGCTTTTTTCTATTAATAATAGTTTATCATAATTGATTTTACAAAATTTGTGTCGTATCAGCCTTTCTCCGATACCTTCTGACTCTTTCAAAATTCATTTTTGTGCAAATTCGTGAAATTTGTGGGAAACTTAAACTATTATTAACTCAGTTTTTCCCTGTTTTATGGCTTTTCCCATTAGATTCTTTAGCAAACAATTAATATACCTACTACCGAACCAAAAGTAATAGGTAAATTGTCAGAAATAGTCTCTTCTCTAAAATAAGTTTCCTTTGAGTAGGAAAAAAATGTATTCAACAAAAAATACATTACTATCGCAACTGCAACAAGAATGGTTAATGGACAAGTTCTCATAGTGTGAAAATTTAATAAAATGTTAATATCTTTTGAATTTATGTTTTAATCGATGTTATATTCCTTTATATAAACGTGTTATCTTCTAAATGATAAGTAAATAACACATTTTTTATATTTCGTTGTTTTTCTAAATCACCCGGCAAAGATATTAAATAATTAAGAAATCGCAAACAATATTTAACATTTTTTTACTATTAAGATTGAAAAGTAATAAAATAAGCATCTTCTGTCTTTTTAACTTTACTCTAATTCCCTCAAATGGCACTTTTTTTGATATAACTTTTCTTCAGTAAATAAAGCTTTTTTATGAACCTCATTATCGATCAGGGAAATACTGCAGTAAAAGTAGCGCTTTTTAAAGCTCAAAAGCAAGTGTTTTTTAATACTTATACAGCCGAAAATTTTCAGCAACAATTGATGAAAGAGGTCAATTTAACCGAGGTACAACAAGCGATTATCGCTTCGGTGGTAGCAGAAGCCGAAACACGTTTTAGCTTTTTAAAAAAATATTTACCTCACGTGATTTTTGCCTCGAGCACTATGCCTTTGCCCTTTGTAAATAAATATGCTACCCCTCAAACCTTAGGTGTCGACCGTTTGGCTTTAATCGCTGGAGCAATACAGCTTTTTCCCAATCGCAATATACTGGTAATTAGCGCAGGAACTTGTATAACTTTTGATGTGGTTACCCAAAAAAATGAATATCTTGGCGGTGCTATTGCCCCAGGAATTGCTATGCGACTAAAAGCAATGCATCTATTTACCTCCAAACTACCACTTTTAGAACAACAAGACTTTGATAACGAACAGTTTATAGGCAATACTACCGAGAGTTGTATGCTTTCAGGAGTCTATAATAATGTAGTGCGTGAAATCGAAGGTGTCATCGTTCAATACGAAGAAAAATTTGCCAACTTAGCAGTCATTCTCACAGGAGGCAATCAAAAATATTTGCAAGAAAGAATAAAAAAACCGATATTTGCCAACTCATTTGTGTTGCTTGAGGGCTTGAATAATATTTTAGAATACCAAAAACAAACGCAACACTCTATAAATGGACAGTTAAAACAATATGATGAATAAACAGTTAATTACACTTATTATCGCCTTATTAACAACTACTTACGCTGCTTTCGCACAAAAAACAACCGAGTCTCCCTATTCCTTTTATGGCATAGGCGAACGCAATTTCGGCGGAATAGCCGAAGAAAGTGCTATGGGCGGTTTGGGTATTTATGCCGATAGTACCCGTGTAAATATACAAAATCCCGCTGCTCTTTCTCAGCTAAAATTTACCGCTTTTTCAGCTGGATTTACAATGCAACGCAAAAATATTGTTACAAATAACACAAAACTCAATGCCCAATCTTCCTCCTTCAATTATTTTACACTCGGCTTCCCTATAGTCGAAAAATTAGGAGTATCATTTGGGCTAGTGCCCTACTCTTCCGTAGGCTACAAAATTAAAAACACCAAAGCCAACCGAGTTTATCAGTATGAAGGTAACGGAAATGTCAACCAATTCTTTTTATCTACTGGTTATCAAATCTATGGAGGGCTTAGTTTAGGCGCTTCTTTCCGCTATCATTTCGGAACTATTGATATGACCGACCTATACCAGCAAAACAATATCGAGTTCTACACTCAAGAGTTCAGTAAATCACGCCTCACAGGGGGGGCTTTCAATATCGGTTTGTACTACGAAGAAACTCTAAAACACCGTTTGCGATTATATACCTCATTAGTATACACCCCACAAAGCACACTTTCCTCCGAAAACCAACGCAATATCTCTACCCTCAGCTATGTAGCCTCCTCACGAAGCGGCGCTCAGCTCACAGTACGCGAAACCAGAGCTCTCGATTTAGAAGCTACCGGACTCAAAAACACCAAACTCACCTTGCCCACACAAATAGAAGTAGGCTTTGGATTAGGTGAACACCAAAAATGGTTCGCAGGTTTAGAATATACCTATATTAATAATAGTAAGTTCTCAAATCCTTTCCTCACCACTACCGATGTAAGTTACAAAGATAGCTACAAACTCGCCGCTGGTGGATTCTGGATTCCTAACTATCACTCCTTCTCAAGCTATTGGCACAGAGTTACCTACAGAGTCGGTTTGCGCTATGAAAACACCGGAATTGTACTCAACGGACAAAACATCAATTATTTTGGCACGTCTTTTGGACTAAGTCTTCCTGTAAAAGGTTTTTCAAACCTTACCCTCGTCGCTGAATATGGCAAACGTGGTACTACCACAGCCAATTTGATAAAAGAAAATGAGTTTAACCTAAGAATAGGATTCACTTTAAACGACAAGTGGTTCCAACGAACAAAGTATCAATAAAAACAAACAAGAATGAGAAGAAGAATTTTATTAGCCACAATGGTTGCAGGTTTTTTCTTTGCAACTCAAGCCGAAGCTCAGAACTGTAATACTCCTGAGCTCACTCAGAAGCTTTCGATATTTAGCGAATACGCTAAAGCGAAAAACTACAAAGAAGCGTATCCTATTTGGAAAGAAGTATATACTCAATGTCCTACTCTACACTATGCTACCTTTGCTTATGGAGAACGCATCTTGCAGGATAAAATCAGAACTAGTAATGGTGCTGAAAAATCACAATTCGTAAAAGAATTGTTGCAAATGTATACCGATTACAACAAGTATTTCGCTTCCCGTTTCAACGCTACCGAAATGCGCATCCGTCAAGCTCTTTTGATGTTCGACGAAAAAGTTGGCTCTGAACAAGAAATCTACGACCTCTTGCACAAAGCTTTCACTGAGGGCAAAAACGATTTCAAAAACGAAAAAGCCTTATACTTGTATTTCTCCGAGTTAGTTGCCTTGCACGAAAAAGGTCAAAAAGAACTACAAGAAGTATTCGATGCCTACGATAACATTTCAGATAAAATTCAAGACGAAAAAAATGAACTTTCTGAAGTGATCAACAAGTACTTAGCCCAAGAAGAAGCAGGTACAATCAACGAAAAAGACAAAAAATTGCTCGAAGCAAACCGCAAACGTGTCGATAACTACGAAACTATTGCCGAAAGTATCGATGCTAAATTGGGTCAGCTCGCCGATTGTAGCAACCTCATCCCGCTTTACACTAAAAACTATGAGGCTAACAAAACTAACGAAGAATGGTTGCGCCGTGCTGCCGGTAAAATGTCCGATAAAGATTGTACTAAAGACCCTCTTTTCGTGAAGATTGTAACTTCATTGCACCAAGTAAAACCATCAGCAAACTCTGCTTATTACTTAGGAGTAATGAACGACAAATCTGGTAACTCTGCTAAAGCGATTCAATACTACAACGAGGCAGTAAACCTTGAAACTGATAACTTTAAGAAATCTAAACTCCTCATCCGTATCGCTTCTAAACACAGCAAAGCAAGTGCCGTTGCCTATGCTCAAAAAGCGCTTACTTACAACCCTTCAAACTCTGATGCTTATCGTATTATGGCTCACGCCTATGCAAGCTCAGCTAACGAATGCGGTAGCACTTCATTCGAAAAAAGAGCTGTATACTGGCTAGCCGCCAAAACTGCTCGCAAAGGAGGTTTGGAAAGCTTAGCTGCCCGTTATGATGCTTTAGCTCCTTCTAAAGTAGATGTGTTCGAATCAGGATTAGCAGGGAAAACCGTTACCCTCAAATGCTGGATAGGACAATCTGTAGTAGTACCACGTTTGTAATACTATTTGTAATAAAATATAGCTTTATCCGTAGAGATGATACACAAAATCGTCTCTACGGATTATGCTCAAAAAAAACATCTCTATTATGTATACTATTAATCTACAAAACCTACAAACACCACAGTTTTTAACTGATAACAATGGTAAGTCTATCGCTTTGATTCCTGCTGAAGAGTACAAAGCCCTATTAGCTATAGCCGAAATGTACGAAGATTTGGAAGATATTCAAGCCTTCAAAGAAGCTGAAGGAGAAGAGACTGAACCTTTAGATGTTTTTTTAAAACGTGTAGAAAAAAATAGAAGAGTACATTGTAACTGTTGAGATTGTCAAGGTTAGTCATAGAAAAGAAGTCTATAAGAAAAGATGAAAATAAATATTCTTAAAAAGATGATGAGAAGTATTGCTTTACTATTAGGTATGGCAATGCTTTTTTCGTGTAACAACGATATGCGTAACCTGCAACAACTCAGTATCCAAAAAAAATTCCCTCAAGGTGAAGCTTATAACTTCAAACTCGTATATACTGATTCTACTAAAGTAGTTGCCGTTGTTACAAGTCCTCTCAACAAAGATTATACAAACCAACGGATGCCTTATTCCGAATTCCCCGACGGCGTGAAAGTGGAATTCTACGACCAAGCCCGACATAAAAATACCGTCGAAGCGCGCTATGGCATCATCTACCCTTCTTCAGATATCGTAGAACTGCGCAACAATGTAGTACTTACTACCTACGACGGCAAACGCCTAAAAACCGAACAACTCTTTTGGGATCAAAAAGAAGATTGGATTTTTACCGATAAAGAATTTAGTTTTACCGATGAAGCCAAAGGCACCGTTACCAATGGCATAGGTATGGATTTCGATAAGAAATTCTCTACCGTTAAAGCCCATAAAACTACCGGTATTTTGGCTATCGACGACAAAGATGAATAATTATGAACGCACGTATCTTTTTTGAATATGCCTATCTGGCTATCGCTTTTTATTGTGCTTACCAAGTGTATGCCTTATATAATACCCCCGACCGCACTCAGTGGTATATGTACATTGCCTTTACACTCGGTGCATTGGCTATGTTTTGGTTCAGACGCAACACCCGACTTAAAAACCGCAGACGATAATGACTATAGTTAATATTATTGGCTATGCTGCATCACTCTTCATAGTGCTCAGCTTCCTTATTAAGGATAACCTTTTGTACATACGCCTTACCAACTTGGTGGGGTGTGCTCTTTTTGTAATTTATGGATATTTCATTGATAGTATTCCCGTAATTCTGCCCAATGCCTTTTTAGTAGTCGTACAAATCGTGTATATTTGGAGAGAATTAAACAAGAAAAAATAGGCTTTGCTAAACTTTAGTTGTTAGCTATGATATACTAATTTAGCATTATAACAGATTATTGATTTACAGCATTGTATCACAATCTATTCACAAGATAATTCACCGTTAGGTGAAAATTCGTGAGATAATGTAAACTAAAGAGTTTTATACAGTCCTTATTTCGTGTAAATTCGTGTGATTCGTGGGAGATTTAAAATATTTTGCTGATTATTTAATAATTAATTACATCAAACTCACGTTAATTTAAGGAAAACTCCGTGAAATCTAGCTACACCAGCTGCCAATATTTATTAGACTATATTTTATCTTATGAAAAGAATAACGCTTTTCCTCTTAGGAACCTTTTTCTCCCTTTCAGCTATTGCTCAAAATCGCAAACTCTCAGTAGCCGAATCGGTGTTTTATGCCGTGCAAGACCCCTCTAATCCAATGGGATACCGCTACCTGTTTCCCGAAACTCTCGAAAAACTACGATGGCTCAAAGATAGTGATGTATACCTTTATACCAAAGACGGAAAATACCTTATTTTTAACCCAAAAAGGGAGCAGGTAGGAAGTATGAGCGCTGAGCAACTAAACGGCGATATCTTGCTGATTGACAAAAATGAAATCGTAACCAAATCCGAAAATACTTTCTACCGCTATAACGGCGATGGCAAGCAAGCTTTGGCAACGATTACTCTTCCTAAAGGTAGTGAAAATGCCGAATACAACCCTCAAGCGAAAGTAGTAGCTTATACTTTAGATAACAATTTGTACTTCGCCGATGAAAAGAACGATAAAAAAGCTATTACCTCATTTACCGATGCCAATATAGTAGCCGGAAAAGCAATTCACCGCAATGAATTTGGTATCAACAAAGGAATTTTCTTCTCTCCTAAAGGCAACTATGTAGCTTTCTATCAAAAAGATGAAAGCAAAGTCGCCGATTATCCTTTAGTAGATATCACCACTACCCCCGCAACGCTCAAATCTATAAAATATCCAATGGCAGGACAGCCCAGTGAGCAGGCTGCTGTAGGGATTTACGACTTCCAAAACCAAAAAGTGCTATACTTAGATATCGATACCACCGATGAACACTTCCTCACAAACTTAGCTTGGAGTCCCGATGAACGTTATATTTTGTTAGCCGAAGTAAATCGTGCTCAAAATTACTTCGCTCTCAACCGCTACGATACGCACACAGGTAAAAAAGTAAATACCATTTTTGAAGAACGCAATGCCAAATGGGTTGAACCCGAAAAACCTGCCGTTTTCTTGCCTAACAAAGCCGATGAGTTCTTGTGGCTGAGCGAACGCAACGGATTTACCAATGTGTATCACTACAATACCAATGGCAAACTCATCAAGCAAATCACTAATTTCCAATGGGTAGTACAAGATATTTTAGGCTTCGATGCGCAAGGTAAATACGTGTTCATCACAGGTACAGGTGCCGACCCGCGCGAGCAACACGCCTTCAAAATAGAGCTCAAAAACCCTAAAAAAATAACTGCCCTCACTACCGAAGCAGGCTCTCATAATGTACAGCTAAGCCATAGCGGTAATTATCTGTTAGATAGCTATAGCAGCATTAGCATCCCCAAAAACATAGACCTCATCAGTACCGATAAAGGCAGCAAGCAACGTTTGTTCACCGCTGAAAATCCATTGGAAGGTATAGCTGTAGGAACTACCGAGTTTGTTACTCTAAAAGCTGAAGACGGCACTCCTCTTTATGGCAAGTTACACAAACCTACTACTTTAGATCCTAACAAAAAATACCCCGTACTCATTTATGTATATGGCGGCCCTCACGCTCAACAAGTGAGAAACGAATGGTTAGCCGATACTTATTTGTGGTTACATTCATTCGTAGAGAACGAACAGTATATCGTTTTCACATTAGACAATCGCGGTAGTAAAAACCGAGGATTTGCTTTCGAAAGTGTTATCCACCGCCAATTAGGGGAAACCGAAATAAAAGACCAACTCAAAGGGGTAGACTACCTCAAGAGTTTGCCTTATGTCGATGGAAATCGCATAGCTGTACACGGTTGGAGCTTTGGAGGATTTATGGCTTCGAGCCTGATCACACGCCACCCCGATGTGTTTACCACTGCTGTAGCTGGAGGGGCCGTAACCGATTGGAAATACTACGAGGTAATGTATGGTGAACGTTATATGGATACCCCAAAAGAAAACCCCGAAGGCTATGAAAACAGCAGAGTAGGCAAATACCTCGACCACCTCAATCGCCCATTGTTGTTCATTCACGGTAGTATAGATGATGTGGTAGTACCTCAACACCTGATGAGTATCACTCGTGACGCTATCAAGAAAAATAAATTTATAGATACTTTTATCTACCCAATGCACGGACACGGAGTGAGAGGCAGTGACCGCATTCACCTCACGCAACAAATTATAGATTACATCAAAACAAACAACTTGTAATTATCATTCTATGAAGAAATATTTAATCGCCTGCCTCGGCAATATAGGGGCTGAATACGCCAACACTCGTCATAATATAGGATTCCTTGTAGCCGATACATTGGTGAAAGACCATAATGCTTCTTTCACTACTCAGAAACTCGGTGACCTCGCCGAAATTAAAGTGAAAGGGCGTACCTTTATATTGTTGAAACCCTCCACGTATATGAACCTCAGTGGCAAAGCAGTGCGCTATTGGATGGAAAAAGAGAACATTCCGTTGGAAAACCTTTTGGTCATTTGCGATGACCTAAATATCCCGTTTGGCACTATCCGTATCAAAGGCAAAGGTAGCGACGGAGGGCATAACGGACTTAAAGATATTCAGGCTCAACTCAACACCCAACAATACGCGCGTTTGCGTTTTGGTATTAGCAGTAATTTTGAATCGGGCAAGCAAATAGACTATGTACTCGGTGAGTGGACTCCCGAAGAGCAAACCCTCCTCCCCGAACGCTTACAAAAATCTGCCGAAGCCGTCCTTTCTTTTGGCTTATCAGGGCTTAATATCACAATGAACACCTTTAATAATAAATAGGAAGCGCAATCCCTAACCCCTAACCCCTAAAACCTGACCCCTGAAACCTAACTATGTACACACATCACCTCATTCTCATTCTGCACCTCATTGCTGCCACCATTTGGGTAGGTGGACACTTAGTATTGGCTATCGGCTATTTGCCCAAAGCTCTTAAACGCAAAGATTTTAGCTATATAGGCAATTTCGAGAAGACTTACGAGCCTATTGGTATGCCCTCACTTGCCGTATTAGTTATCACAGGTATTTTGATGGCTTACGACTACAACGCTGGTTTCAGTTCTTGGTTTTCATTCGCTACTCCTATTGAGCGCGTAGTATCACTGAAACTCATTTGTTTGCTAACCTCTATTTGTTTTGCTATTTCGGCACAAACGCGCGTTTTGCCCAAACTGCGCAAAGGTCAGCTCAACAAATTACCCGAAATGGCGGTGCATATCATCTGTGTAACCCTCATTGGGGTACTAATGGTAATACTCGGTAGTTTAGTAAGAATAGGGGGATGGCAGTAAAGCATATCCCCTTTTTATTTTGTAATACTTATAATTTTCTTCTTATTCCCCTACCACACTTTCTCTCTTCTTTTTTAAACCTGTACTTGCTTATTTGTATTTAAATATGTAATATTGCCTCTGCTAATTATGTATAAAAATATTTTAAACCTCTGAATAACAAGCTATAACAACTATCTAAACATTTCCTTTACTTTAAGATAATTTTATAACGTATAGATTTTGATAAATAAACGAAAAGAAATGATAACAACCTTTTAACTATAACACCCTACCTTTGCCCCAACGAAAATAAACATTTTCCATATAACTAAAATGCCAAAATTATGGATAGATTACATTCATACAAAACCAAACTACTGATGCTCGTATGGCTCTTGGGGCTTTGCATGGGGATACAGTCGCTATCCGCACAAACTGTCAGAGGAAAAGTAGTTGATGAAGACAATATGCCTCTAATGGGGGCTACTATCTTGGAAGTAGGTACTAAAAACGGCGTAAGTTCCGATTTCGATGGCAACTTCCAGCTGACCCTAAAAAACGGTGGTACTACCTTAGATATATCCTATATAGGATATAAAAGTGCAAAAGTGCAGGTGCAAAACCGCAACAACATCACCGTAAAGCTCTTGCCCGAAACCACCGAACTAAAAGAAGTGGTGGTGGTAGGGTATGGTACCCAAAAAAAGGAAACTGTAACAGGTGCTATTTCTTCTGTTAAAGGAAATAAACTCGTAGAAAATGCAGTTGCCAACGTCTCCAATGCGCTGGTTGGGCGTATGCCAGGGATTACTTCCACTCAGTCCAGTGGTGAGCCTGGTAGGAACGCTACTACCATTCGTATTCGTGGGGTGAGTACCTTCAATGCAAGTAGCCAAGAACCTTTGGTAGTAGTAGATGGTATCCAAAGCTCTATGAATGCCGTAAATGCGATGGACCCTTACGAAATTGAAAGTATTAACTTACTGAAAGACGCTTCGGCAACAGCTGTCTATGGTGTGAAAGGTGCTAACGGGGTGGTAGTAGTAACTACCAAAAGAGGTCGTTCTGGCGCTCCTAAGGTGAGTCTTACTTATAACTTTGGTATGAGTGAGTTGGCTACTCAGTTAGACCTGCTCAATTCTTATGATTATGCTCGTTTCCGCAACGAAGCTATTCGTAATGACAACGACCCAAGTAACTTCGATAAGCTGTTCAGTGAAAGCGGTTTCCACAACGAGTTGTGGAAGTTCAAGAACAATCGCGACTATACACCTCAAGAGGTGGAAGCGATGAACCTCACCCCTGAACAAAAACAAGCCCTGCTAAATAGCCCTGCGCTGTATTACACAAGTCATAACTATTTCAAAGAGGCTTTTGGCGGGGTATCTCCTCAAACGCAATTCAACCTAAACGTATCAGGGGGAAGTGAGAAAACGCGTTATTTTACTTCTTTGGGGTATTTCTATCAAGGAGGTACTTTCAAAGAAACTAATTACCACAACGCCGATGTAAACTCTAAATATCAGCGTTACAACTTCCGCTCTAACTTCGATTTTGAACTTACCGACCGCACCAACCTCACGCTCGACCTTGCTGCTGTATCTTCAAAGGTAGGAGGAATTTTAGGTAGTGAGCAAGACGGCGATGTAAACAGCGAAACAGCCCGTAAAAAGTCGATGTTAGTGCATATCTTGGCTAATACGCCTTTTGCAGGCCCTGGTATTGTAGATGGGCGTTTAATCGATGGATATGTAGATGGCGTAAATCCTTTAGTAGGCAAGGGAGGTACAGGTTATTCCGTATTGTCCAGTTTGCTCTGGCGACCTTATCTTACTACCTATCAAACCGACTTAAATCTAAACTTAAAACTGAAACACAAACTCGATTATATCACTCAGGGTCTTTCTATTTCGGGTACTTTTTCTTACAACGATTTGTATAGAAAAGGTGTGAAAAGAGAACGCTCTATCCCTTCGTATAGCGTAACTCGCAACCCTAAAAACCCTGCTGAACTACTCTTCTTTGGTGGCAGACTCAAACACACTACCCTTACCGACCGCTTTAAGTCAAGCAAATGGCGTCGCCTCTATTTTGAAGTAGCTACCAACTACGACCGCTCTTTCGGAAAACACAATATCACTGCCTTACTTTTGGCTAACGGACAAAAAACGTACGACCCTGGTTTTGAGTTCAACGTGCCTGCTGGTATTATGGGGCTCGCCGGTAGGGTTACTTACGATTACGACCGCCGTTACCTTATTGAAGGTAATATGGGGTATAATGGTACCGAAAACTTCGCTCCTGGCAAACGCTTCGGGTTCTTCCCTGCCTTCTCATTGGGTTGGGTAGTTACTAACGAAAAGTTCTTCCCTAAAAACAATATTGTTACTTACTTAAAGCTCAGAGGTTCTTATGGCGAAGTAGGGAATGACCAAGTAGGTGGTCGCCGTTTTCTATACCTGCCTAGTACTTGGGGCTATGGTTATGAAGGTTACCGCAACGATGGCTATGGTGCAGGAGGTTACTATTTCGGTAGTAGTGATGGTACTACCAAAGACCCTTTCTATACCGGTGCTTGGGAAACTCGTGTAGGGAACCCCAATGTTACTTGGGAACGCGCCCAAAAAAGCAATGCAGGTATCGACCTGAATATGTTTAAAGATAGGCTTACCATCAATGCCGATGTATTCCAAGAAAAACGCGACAACATCTTGTGGAACAGAGGTACAGTGCCTGGTATTGTAGGTTCTGACCTTCCTGCGAGCAATATAGGTAAGGTAACCAATAAAGGTTACGAAATACAAGTGCACTGGGGCGACAAGATAGGCGATTTCACTTATGGTATCGGGGGGAATGTATCCTATGCTAAAAACAAAATTGACTACCGCGATGAGCCTAACAACCCTCACCCTTGGATGAATGAAACGGGCTATTCTATCGGGCAGTATAGAGGTTATCTCACCAATGGTTTCTACAACACTTGGCAAGAGGTAATGCAACGCCCTTATTCGCGTTTTGATGGCAATAAAGTGCAACCTGGTGATCTCCGTTATGTAGATGTGAATGGCGATGGCGTTATCGACGAGAAAGACCGCGTGCCTATTGGTTATGCAAACTTCCCTCGCTATACTTTTGGGGCAAACCTCAATCTAGGTTACAAAGGATTTGAAATATCAGTGTTATTCACCGGTACAGCACAAGGTTCTATGCCTTTGGATTTCTATACGCGCAACCCTTTCTATATGGGTACAGGGGCTGCTTTCCAACATCAGTACGACGGACGTTGGACACCCGAGAAAGCTCAAAACGGCATTACCCCTACTTTCCCACGTGCTTCTATGCGCACCGGTGATAACATCAACGGATTGTTTAGCGACTTCTGGTTGCTCTCTACCGACCATATCAAGCTGAAAAACGTAGAGGTAAGCTATCTCTTGCAAAAGAAAATGTGGTTGGATAAAGCAGGTATCTCATCGGTGAAACTATCGGTGAGTGGTAACAACCTCTATACGTGGTCAAAAATGCACGATGGTTACGACCCCGAACAACAAGATTCTAACGGCGCTGCCTCTGGATATCTCTACCCTATGACCCGCACTTATAGCGTAGGGCTCAACGTTCAATTCTAAAAAATACAACCAATGAAAAAGCTCATTTATACCACCTTAATTCTCGTCTTTTTCTCACAAGTATTTTCTTGTAAGTTAGAAGACCACTTCCTCGAAAAGAGTTTAGGAAGCGATGTGAATGTCGATTCTATCTTTTCGAGCAAACAGAAATCTCTCTCGGCTATTGCCCAAGCCTACGCTATGAGCCTGCAATCAGGTATTACCTTGCGTTACGACAATGGGCGCATTAGCGGACTGAAAGCAGGAACGCTCTCTCACCTATCGGGAGAAGTGAACGATGTGAAATTCAGTTGGGAAGACACCTATAAAATTCAACGTTCTGGAATGGTAGCCAGCGACTCCGATGGCAAAGCATTGAGTTCCGATGGTTTCGTGTTCAACTACCAATCTATCCGTCAGTGCTATTTGGTGATTGAAAATATTGATAAAGTCCCCGATCTTACTGAGGTACAAAAGAAAGGTATCAAAGCCGAAATGTATACCCTCATCGCCTACCGATATGAGGAGATGTTTAAACGTTACGGCGGGGTACCTATTATAGAGGGGACTCTTTCAGTAGATTCCGACCTGAATATTCCTCGCGCTACTTTGCGCGCTACCTTAAACCACATTATTGCCCTTTGCAACAAAGCTATTAGCGACCTGCCCGATAGCTACAACGCTTCGGAAAAAGGACGTGTAACCAAAGGTATCCCAATGTGTATCAAAGCCGAAGCGTTGATGTATGCCGCGCGTCCGCTGTTCAATAGCAATACGCCTTATATGAGTTTGGGAGGTAATAACAACCTGATTTGTTTTGGTACGCAAGATGCTTCGTTGTGGCAACAAGCCATAGAGGCTAATGAGCAAGTGATACGCTGGGCAACTGCCAATGGTTATCAAATCATCAATACGGGCAACCCCTTAGCCGATTATGGTACAGCAGTAGCAACCCCTAACAACCGAGAAGTGCTCCTCGCCTTTAAATCACAAAGCTTTATAGAGGCTTATAACCCTCACAGCCAACCAGGAGGAGCAAATTCTATGAGTTACTTGCAGCTTACCCAATACTACAAAACTGATGGTACTGACCAAACGTGGACGGGTGAAAATTGGGAAAGCTACGCTACTTATGTGAACAAGTGCAATGAGTTAGAAGCCCGCTTTAAAGCCTCAGCAGCGATTGCAGGACAACAAGCGTGGAACAACCCGAGTTCGCATTATTGGTCAAGTGAGAGTTTGGCAAATGCGTCTACTTGGGAAAAGAGAGCGGGCAGTGAAGGCGCAGGACGCCGTGTAAAATTCTTCTATATGGCTGATACCCGCGATTGGTTTGAATTCCCTTTGTACCGTTTGGCTGAGTTCTATTTGAATCTCGCCGAAGCCTATAACGAAGCAGGTAATCCTGCTCAGGCTTTGCAAAACCTAAACGTTATCCGCTCGCGTGCAGGGCTGCCCAATGTTACTGAAACAGGACAAGATGCTTTGCGCAAACTCGTACAAAGAGAATGGGCAGTAGAGTTCTACGAAGAGAATCACCGTTACTTTGATGTAAAACACTGGAAACTCACCGATATTGCCAATGGTATCATTGGAGGAGAAAAGAAAGGAGTAGTTTTTGAGTACGCCCCAGGAAAATCGGAAGGGTGGAATGCGTGGGATTACGCTTCTTATGCTGTAAAACCTGTCTATACAGGATATTGGGACAACAGTCAGTATTTAGAGCCTTTCCCTCAATCGGAAGTGAACAA
Source organism: Capnocytophaga genosp. AHN8471 (assembly GCF_016806945.1). Taxonomy (NCBI): domain Bacteria; kingdom Pseudomonadati; phylum Bacteroidota; class Flavobacteriia; order Flavobacteriales; family Flavobacteriaceae; genus Capnocytophaga; species Capnocytophaga genosp. AHN8471. The sequence continues at coordinate 68,396 of NZ_JAESPJ010000015.1, read as the reverse complement.
AGGCTACTTGATACAAAACCCTGGTTATTGATATAAATAAAAGAAATTCACCATAAGGTGAAAATTCGTGAGATTATACAATATAAAGGATTTTTATACTGAATACAATTCGTGTAAATTCGTGAGATTCGTGGGAAGCAAAAAAATATCCTAAACTCACGTGTAATAAAAACAACTGAAATGAAATATAAACATAACATATTATTTTGTAGCCTTGTGGGCTGTATGCTTTGGGCAGGTGCTGTGCAGGCACAAAGCCCTCTGAACGTACCCGAAGAGCTCTCAACACTTTCTACCTCATCAGTAAAAGGAGAACAACTTTTGAAAATGCCCACAACTAACTTTACCAACAGTTTGTTTGGGTTGCTACCTGGACTCACTGTATTGCAAGGGGGAGGAATGGACAATGCCAGCCTAAATATCCGCGGGTTGGGTTCTTACAACTACCCTTCGGTTACCTATTTTATTGATGGTTACCAAAGTGATTTTATACTGCTGTCACCTTCCGAAATCGAGTCGATTACGGTTTTGAAAGATGCGGCTGCCTTAGCGCCATTTGGTATGAAAGGAGCGCACGGCATCGTGTGGATTACCACCAAACGCGGTACAGAAGGCAAGCCTGTGGTAGGGGTAGATTTCCAAACAGGCGTGCAAATGCCTACGGTACTGAGCAAACCGCTATCGGCTACCGAGTATGCTCAGCTATACAACGAGGCTTACAGTAACGATGCAGGAGCTTGGACGAGCTTTTACAATATCCCTAACGATGTGAAATACAACACCGATTGGTATGACAAAGTGCTCAAAAATTCGGCTTTGTTTGATAGGCAAGATGTGAGCATACGCGGAGGCTCGTCTACTACCAAGTATTTTGTGCTATTAGGGCACGCAGGCAACAGTGGTTTGTACGCCTCTAAGAACGACGATTCGCATTCCAGCGGAAGGTTCGACCAATATCTCGTAAAGGCAAATTTAGACTTCAGTATGCTCAAAATATTTGAAGGAAATGTAAATATCAACGGACGTATAGAAGACCGTAAATCGCCTAATTACAACGAGTATAAGCTCTGGCAAAACTTGGCGAGCTACCCTAATATCATTTATCCGGCGCAAAACCCCAATGGGTCGTTCCCTGGTACAGCCATCCACCTCGATAACCCTTACGCCTCTATCCGAGCCTTAGGTATCAAAACCCTACACGACCGCACTTTAGGGGCTAATTTCAACCTAAAAGAGAAATTAGACTTCATCACCCCTGGTTTGTACATACAACAAGGCGTATCGCTCAGTTCGTGGACACGAGGCACACGCATTGTAAGCAGAGATTACACTCGTATGTTCAATGGGGTAGCACAAACCACCCATCGCGATAGCAACTACAAAGTAGATGACGACTGGGGTACCAACCAATGGAACCGTTTGCAGTTTCTGTTGGGTGCAGGTTATGCCCGTGAATTTGGGCAAAACACTTTCCAAACAGCGGTAAACTACCTTCAATACGTTTATAATATAGACGATAATCTCAACGGAAAAGCGGGTTTGAACAACAACTACGCCTATCAGAATATCGGCGGACGTGTGTTCTACGATTGGAACAAACGCGTATCGGCTGAATTTGGTTTTGCCTTCGGTGGCTCGGATAACTACAAGAAAGGCAATCGGTTTGGTTTTTATCACGCCCTTTCAGCAGCTTATCAGGTTTTCAATGAGCAACACCCTTCGGCGAATGCCAATATCAATCGGTTAAAATTGCGCGCTTCAGTAGGTACTACCGGTAACGATGTGTACAACGAAGGTCGCTACTTATACGAACGTTATTACGGTTCTTACGGAGGAGGTGGTTTTGCCACAGGAAACGACGACCCATCCTGGCATAGTGCTATCGGACTAAAATACGTGCCTAATGAGCGTATATTTGCCGAAAAAGCCTATAAGTACAACATAGGCGCGGAAGCTAAATTCTTCAACAAATGGGACGTGATGATAGATGCTTTCCTCAACAAACACGAAGGTATTATCACCCCCGATTACAGTATTTCAAGTGTCTTTGGGTCTACCCCTCCCTATAAAAATATAGGAAAGGTAACTAACCGAGGTTTTGAAGTGAGTACACTCTACAGCAATGCAGCAGGAAAACTCACTTATAGTATAGGCGCTAATGCTTCGTATGCTAAAAACAAAATAGACTATATGGCTGAGTACGATGCTAGCAGCGAGAGTTCAGCTCAAACAGGCAGACCTATCGGCACACGCTTTGGCTATGAAGCTGCTGGCTTTTACGACATAAACGATTTTGACAGCAATGGCAACCTGCTACCTTCACTCCCTAAACCTTCCTTTGGGAACGTTGCCCCTGGTGATGTGAAATACCGCGATCTAAATGGCGACAACCGTATAGACCCTGCCGATAAAACCGAAATAGGCAAAAGCTACCTCCCTACACTCACGTATGCTGGTACAATCAACCTCGGTTACGAAGGATTTGACCTTGGAGTGCTCGTGCAAGGAGTACAAGGCAGAGAGGTAAATTTATTAGACGATGCACGCCAAAAAACAGTTGCTTTCGAGAACAACGGCAATGTGTATGCTATCGCCAAAAACCGCTGGGCTTACTATCCTGCACAAGGCATCGATACCCGTAGCAGCGCACAGTACCCACGTTTGTCGTTATTGAGCAACAACAATAACACCCAGCCTTCCACCTTGTGGATAAAGAAAGCTAATTACCTAAGAGTACGCTACATAGAGGTAGGTTACAGCGTTCCTAAACGAATGCTCGACGAGATAGGCGTTAGCAAATTGCGCATTTACGTGAATGCCACCAATCCGTTTACTTTCTCATCACTGCTTACCGATTACGACTTAGACCCCGAAGTGCTTTCGGGTTACCCTGCCCTCAAATCGGTTACTATGGGTGTGTCTTTAAAGTTTTAAACAAATGAACTACCGAAAATATATCGCTATGTTAAAGAGTAATAAACCGAGCAGAACAATCTTTGCAGTGAGCTGCATTGCGCTGATGAGTACACTCATCGGGTGTAATGTGTTAGACACCAAAGAAGATATTTACGATACCGACGAGCAGATAAAAACCAATTACCAAGTGTTGTACGACTTTGGTTATGCTGCCTATACACGTTTGCAAAACCGCTTTGATGCCATCGATGGCAATCTGTTTGCGGCAGTGAGCGACGAGGCTGAATATACACTTTCGCCTTCAAACACTCAAGTTTTTAACGAAGGAAGCTGGAATAGCACCAACAACCCCGATAATACCTATGCTTATAACTACGAAGGTATACAAGCGGCTACTTATTTCTTGGAAAAATTCCCTAACTATGCTTCTTTCTTAAAGCAGAACCGCAATCTTATCACTCAAAACGACATCAACAACTACAATCGCGATGTGAAGAGCATAAGGGCTTTGCGCTTTGAAAACCGCGTGTTGCGAGCTTATTTCTATTTTGAACTACTGAAACGCTACGGAGGGGTGCCTCTTGTAAAAACAGGACTTTCCGCCGATAGTAACACGCATTTACCTCGCAACACAGTGGACGAGGTAGTGAACTATATCGTAAGTGAAATCGATGCTTCCAAAGATAGCTTGATTACCAATTGGGGAAGAGATTTTGATATTGGGTTAGACGGGCGCATTACCAAAGGAGCTGCCTTAGCCCTCAAATCCAGAGTGTTGCTTTATGCGGCGAGTCCGCTGTTCAACCCCACTAACGATGTGAACAAGTGGAAAGCAGCTGCCGAGGCTGCCAATGAGCTTCTCAGTTTAAATCTCTACAGCCTCGACAATAGCTACCGCGATTTGTTTCTCGGCGACAGAAGTGCCAAAAGCTCTGAAACCATTTTTGCTATTCGCCAAAGTGCCACCAATGATTTAGAAAGGAAAAACTACCCTATCGGCAGTGCAGGAGGTAATAGTGGTATCACGCCTTCACATAATTTGGTGAGTGCTTATGAGTACAAAGGCACCCCCAACCCTAATGATATATACGCCAATCGCGACCCTCGACTCGGCTATACGATAGTAACCAACAACAGTCAATGGAACGGACGCACGATAGAAATATACGCAGGTGGCGCTGACAACTACAACGCCAAAAACGCTTCACGCACGGGCTACTACCTCAAAAAGTTTTTGAACGACAATCTTGATTTAGTGCAAGATGAAAAAAGACTTCGTTCTTGGGTAGTTTTCCGTTTGGCTGAAATTTACCTCAACTATGCCGAGGCGATGAACGAAGCCTACGGACCCGATGCTAACAACGGTTATGCACTTACTGCCAAAGAGGCTATCAATTTGGTGAGAGGCAGAACGGGTGTGGAAATGCCTGCGATTACTACAGCATCAAAAGAGGAGTTCAGAGAGAAAGTAAAACACGAACGCCGTGTAGAACTCGCCTTTGAAGAACACCGCTATTGGGATTTGCGCCGTTGGAAAGACGCTACTACCGTGCTCAATGAGCCACTTAGGGGAGTGCAAGCTACTAAAAACGGCAATCATTTTAGCTATCAAGTAAAAGAAGTAGAAAAGCGCACTTTTACCGAAAAGATGTATTACTACCCTATTCCTCATAGCGAAATCAATAAATCTAACGGAATTGTAAAACAAAACCCAGGTTGGTAGTGACGAATGACAAGTGAAGAAATATGTCAAGTTAAAAAAATAATTGAATAACAAACCTCATCGCTTTTGCGGATTCCACTGTATTCGCATTTAAAAACAACAGCCTATATATCTTGAGAATAAACTCCGCAATAGAAGAAAATATTAGATGTTTTTTCACCAAAAAGTAGCTTTTGCGGATTGCCCCTTCCCTTCGGGAGGGGGAACGGGGGTAGGCATTTAAATACGAACATTGTATGCGGATTCCCTCCCCCTCCCCCAAGGGGAGGGGGAGAAGGAGGGGGTGAGGACAGACAGACAATCTCTTATATATGAAAACAAAAAACATTACATTATTGCTACTCCTATTCGTAGCCTTCATCGCTTGTAAAAAAGACGATGTATTTGAAGACCCTGGTATAAACAATATCTATATGCCACAAGCCTCCTTGAACAACGGAGGTAATGAATACAATGTGCCTTTCGGCGGAAACTCCGAAAACTACACTTTCGACGAGACTACTAAGAAATTGAAAATAGTGCTCGGCGTGAAGAACTCTGGTCTCTCTACCGATGGCTTTGCTGTAAAAGTAAAAGTTGATGCACAAGCTACTAATGCTTATGTAGAAAAGTACAAAAACGACGAGAAAAAACCGGCTGTAGTACTACCCGAAGGTTCTTACACTCTGCCTGAAAGCGCTACCATCCCTTCTGGTAAAAATGAAGAGTCTTTCTACTTAGAAGTAGATATGCAAAAGCTCCTTACCGACCACCCCGATTACTACAAGAATCGCATCGCTTTGGCAGTAAGCATTTATGGCAATGAGAGAATCCTCCAAAACAAAGCAACTACTATCGTAGTGATTGATGGGGCAAAATTCTTGCCTACACCTCCTGAGCCTCCTAAACCTACCTTGGAAACTATGCTCAAAAAAGATGCTTGGAAGGTGCTAAAACAAGGTATCGACGGCAAAATTACAGCCGATGCTAAGATTAATATCGTTGAGGGTAATATACATTACTCTTCTGGTAAAGTAGGTGGTAAGTTCAACCACGTGATTTACCAACCGGTAAAAGTGGAAAAAGGACAAACTTACACTTACGATATGCACGTGGAAATTAAAGGACAAGCGTGGGGTTGGATACAAGTGTACGTAAGTGAACACGAACCTGAAGAAGGCAAAGACTTTGGCGATGGCAAGGTATTAGAGCTCCAAAATAACATCACTTCTCCTATGAGTGGTTCATTTGCCGAACTTTCAACTATCCAAGACCAAAAAACCTATACCGCTGGTAAAACCGGCACTCTCTATTTTGTAATAAAGATAGGTAGCTGGGATAATAATTTCGAGGATTTAGCCCTCTCTGATATCGTATTCAAGAAAGATAACAGTCCTAAGCCTCCTAAACCTGCTGTAGAAACCCGCATCAAGAAAGATGCTTGGAAAATACTGTTGCAAGGCATCAATGGAGGTCTTTCAGAAAAAGCTGATATCACCATTACCGACGGTAATATTCATTACACTTCGGGCACCGAAGGCAAGAAGTTCAACCACGTGATCTATCAGCCTATTGAAGTAAGCGGAGGAGAAACTTATACTTACGATATGACACTCACCGCCAAAGGCAAAGCGTGGGGCTGGATACAAGTGTATATAAGTCAGTGGGAACCTGAAGAAGGCAAAGACTTCAATGATGGTAAGGTGTTTGACCTATCAGGAGAAATCAAAACACCTAAAAGCGGACTGATGTCGGAATTAGCTTCAGGTGAAAAGACTTATACAGCTACAAAAAGTGGTAAGTTATTCTTTGTGATAAAAATAGGTAGCTGGGATAACAATTACGAAGACTTAACTTTTTCAGATATCTTTATCAAAAAAGCACCTTAATAATCTTATATTCTTGAATTATTTGGATTATTTCGATTATGTTATGTAGGGGCGTTTTGCAAACGCCTCCATACAAATTCCCCATACAAACAACCTTTTGCAAACGTTTTTTTTAAATCAAATTAATAATAATATGAACACCCTGAAATTATTTAGTTTTCTCTCAATATTTTTATGTGGTATTACCGCCTGTAACAAGTCAGGCGGTGATACCCCTATTGAGGAGAACCCTATGCCCGAAACCCCTGCTGAATGGGTTTTAGACTTTCAAGAAAATTTCGATGGCAATGCATTAAACACCGATAATTGGGCAGTGTACGACAATGAATACCTCGAAAAAGAAGGCAAACTCAAACCCGAAAACACCCGCCGTACTTATGCTATTGAAGTAAAAGATGGTTTCCTTAACTGCCTTATCGACAAAGACCCTAAACGCAATGGCTGGTTTATGACAGGCGGTATTGCCCATAAAAAGAACTACAAATACGGCAAATTTGAGTTCAGAATCCGTATGGACGAAGACCCTCATAAGTCTTCCAGCGGTTTAGGACTTACTTGGCCTGAAAGTGAAAAATGGCCTCAAGATGGCGAAAATGATATCTACGAAACCGCTCACGAAAATAATACTTGGAATACAAATATCCACTATGCAGTATCTGGTAAAGACCAACAGTATCAACAAACCTTCCGCAATTACAACAAAAGCGATTGGCACATCGTAGCAATGGAATGGGCGCCTGAGTATATCAAGATTTACATCGATAGCAAATTAGTATGGACTCTCTCCGACCCTGTAGCAATAGCCAAAGCACCTCACCACTTGTGCTTCCAAACCGAAAAAGACATTAACAAACCTTTTACCAAAGCCCTCAAACTCCAAGTAGACTGGGCTAAGGTATATAAATATGTGCCTAAAAAATAAATGACTCATCTAAACAAATTATTTTTCATTTTTATCTGTATGTTCCTATGGCTTGCCCTTCCCATCTATGGGCAAGCCACAAGGGAACATAATTTGTTGGATAGCAATTGGAAATTCTGTTTAGGACACGCTACCGACCCCTCCAAAGATTTGTACTACCGCGTGTATAACGACTTCTCTAAAACACTCTCCAAAGGCATTAACTTTTCGAGCATAGACTACGACGATAGCGCGTGGCAAACCGTAGACCTCCCTCACGATTGGGCAGTAACTCTCCCTTTCAGTGAAAAAGGTGATTGGTCACACGGATATAAAGCCTTAGGCAGTACCTTCCCCGAGCATAGTATCGGTTGGTATAGAAAAACCTTTGACCTCAGCAAATCCGAAGCAGGCAAACGCATCGAACTGCAATTCGACGGTATTTTTAGAGATAGTCGGTGTTGGGTAAATGGCATTTATGTAGGGCAACACCTCAGCGGCTATACGGGTGTAAAGTACGACATCACCGATTTGGTGCATTTTGGCAAACCTAATGTGATTACCATAAGGGTAGACGCTACCCAAAACGAAGGTTGGTTCTACGAAGGCGCAGGTATCTATCGGCACGTGTGGCTGAACTCTTACAACTCTGTTCACTCTTCCCCCGAAGAGGTTTTCATCTATACCAAAAGCATTGGCAAACAAGCCGAAATGCACGCCGAAACTACGGTTTATAACCGAGATACAAGCTCACAAACATTTCAAGTGGAATGGACTATTCTTAACCGTGAAAAGAAAGTAATAGCTACTCACAAATCTGCAAATACTACTTTTGCCCCTAACGAAAAAGTAACAGTAAAGAGTAACCTTAACATTCCTAATGCACAGCTTTGGGACACTGAGCACCCCTATCTGTACACCCTAATAACAAAAATCACTGCTAACGGAAAAACTACCGACCTCATTCACACTCGTTTTGGGGTGCGTACTTTCAGTTATAAACCCGACGGCTTTTACCTCAACGGCAAAAAAATGAAAATAAAAGGCGTGTGCGTACATCAAGACCACGCCGGTGTAGGCACGGCTCTATTAGATGAGTTGCAGTACTACCGCATTGGGCTACTCAAAGCGATGGGCGCCAATGCCTATCGCACTGCCCATCACCCTCACAGCCCTGTTGTGCTTCAAGCCTGCGACAGTTTAGGTTTATTAGTGATGGACGAAACCCGACTCTTAAACAGCGGGCGAGAATACCGTCAACAATTTGAAGACCTTATCAAGCGCGACCGCAATCACGCTAGCGTCTTTATGTGGTGTATCGGGAATGAAGAAGAAAAAATACAAAGCACCGAAACTGGCGAGCGCATTGCGCGTACGTTGGTGAGTTTACAACAGTATTTAGACCCTTCACGCGTGAGCACTTATGGCGCCAACGTAGGTAATGAAAGTGAAGGCGTGAGTGCTGCCATACCAGTACGAGGCTTCAATTACAACCTCTATGGTCTTGCCGATTATGAGAAAGCGTACCCCAATCAACCTATCATCGGTACCGAAGTAGCCAGCACCGTGGGTACTCGAGGGGTGTATCTGCCGGAAATCGTGCTCGACAAAGCCGGGGGGTACAGTGGTTATTTTGTAGCCGATACCCTATGCGCTTACCTGCTCGACCAAGATAAGAGTTACCCCAGTTGGGCATCACAAGCACAGCAATGGTACAGCACAACGGCTACCGACCCTCGTTTTATGGGCGGTTTCGTATGGACGGGCTTCGACTATCGCGGAGAGCCAACTCCCTTTGCGTGGCCTAATATCAGTTCGCATTTTGGGGTAATGGATGTGTGTGGTTTCCCTAAGAACGTGTATTACTACTACAAAGCCCATTGGAGTGAATCGCCTGTATTGCACATAGCTCCCCATTGGAATCTCAACCAGCCACAAGGCTCTATGGTAAAAGTGTGGGTATATAGCAATACCGAAGAAGTGGAACTTTTCTTAAACGGAAAATCGCTCGGCAAACAAAAAACACCTACTTTTGGGCATTTGTATTGGGATGTACCCTACGAAAAAGGTACGCTGAAAGCCGTAGGCACTAAGAATGGAAAGCGAGTTACTACCGAAGTTACTACTACCGAAAATCCTTTTGCGATTGTGCTCAGCCCTCATAAAACAAAGCTGAAAGCCGGCAAACAAGATGCCGTAGTGGTGAATGTGAGTGTAGTAGATAAAAAAGGACGGGAAGTACCTGATGCTCAGAACCTAATTCAGTTTGAACTCATAGGTGATGCCACCATAGCAGGTGTGGGCAATGGCGACCCCAGTTCGCACGAGAAAGATACTTTTGCCGAAGGAGAGCGTGTAGAGCGCAAACTCTTCAATGGCAAATGCCAAGTGATTATCCGCTCAGGTGAAAAAGGTGGCAAACTGCAATTGCGCGCTACTGCCAAAGGTCTAAAAGAAGCACAAATAATAGTGAAAAGTGAAGAGTGAAAAGCCTCAACTCTGCAATAATGAGCATCATTACGCTTTGTCAAAGTCAAAAACTTTGACAAAGCCTCACCTCAGCAATATCCTTATAATCAATCACTTTTATAGTATGTTGTGTAGGAAAGCCAGCGATAGCTGGGTATGTGCTGCAAACGCCCTCCAAAACAAACGCCCGAAACAAACGACCCGAAACAAACGACTAAAACAAACGCCCAAAAATAAATTCTTGGAAGCTATTATTTTAACGTCAGTTCGATATAACAGAACATTGATTTACAGCTTTGTAACATAATATATTCACAAAATAATTCACCGTCAGGTGAAAATTCGTGAGATAATATAAAGTAAAGGGTTTTTTACAGTCCTTATTTCGTGAAAATTCGTGAAATTCGTGGGAGATTTAAAACATTTTGCTGATTATTTAATAATTACTTACGTCGAACTCACGTTATTTTATATATCACAATTCGTGTAATTCGTAGGAGATTTAAATAAATTCTTGATTTATAAAAAAATGTTTAATATAAAACTATCTAAAATACTGCTTTTGGCGCTTTGCTTGTGTGGAGCACTAAGCTTTTCGCAAGCAAATATAACGGTAAGCAAAACCCACCCGCGCTATTTTGAAAAAAATGGTGCGACGTGGATTCCTATTAGCACCAATTATCTACCATCGCATAATTTTGAAGAGGTAGAAAAGTACTTTAAACACTTTGCCGAGAATGGTGGAAATGCAATGCGCATCTGGATAAGCACTGAGTTCTTAGAAATAGAAGACCAAAGGGAAGGAAAATACAATCCTGAGAAGTTAGCGCGTATAGAACAGTTGCTGCAACTTGCAGAAAAGTATCATATTTACCTTAAATTCACCCTGCATCACTTGCGTACTATCTCTAATAACATCTCACCTGAGGCTTCTTGGTGTAACAGCCGTTCGCTAGCTTCCAAGTTCAAGAATGTAAGCGAGTATGTAAGTAGCAAAAAAGGTAAACAATCCTACTTAAAACGCCTCAAAGCACTTGCTCAAAAGTGCCAAAACCACCCGTATGTATATGGCTGGGAGCTGTGGAACGAAATGGATTCAGCAGTACCCGAAGCAGAGTGGCTTCCTTTTACCGAAGAGATGCTCGGCAAGGTGAAAAAATTATGTCCTAATCAGTTGGTTACCCAAACCTTAGGCAGTATGCACGCCCCTTATATGGAAGACTACTACAAAAAGCTGGCAGTAATATCTGACAACGAGTTTTTGAGCATTCACCGTTATTTGGACGAGGGCGACAAGTGGCATCAATACCCGATAGTGAAAGGAGCTGTGAGTGCTTTAGCAACCGATGCCGTAGCTATGGGCTTGACATTTACCAAAAACGACCCCAAGCCTGTTATCATCAATGAGATAGGAGCTGTAAACCCTAACCACGCAGGACCTTCGTCGCTTTATCCGAAAGACACAGAGGGCGTTTTGTTACACGATTTTATCTTTGCACCTTTCTTTGGAGGTAGTGCAGGTTCGGGCAATACTTGGCATTGGGATCATTACATAGAGCCTAACCAATTGTGGTATCACTTTGGGCGTTTCAAAAATGCTATTGAAGGCATTGACCCTGTGAAAGAAGCGATGAAACCTTTTTCATTTAGCTCAATGAATGTAAATTGTTATGGCTTACAAGGAAAAACCAAGACAATTCTGTGGTGCAGAGACCTTGCTAATAATTGGAAAACAGAACTCCGCGATGGAATCCCTGCCGAGATAAAACACAATTTCGAAATACCGCTCAGCCACATCAACAACAAATATACGCATTACAGTATATACGATCCTTGGACGGATAAATGGGAACGACATATACCTATTGAAAGTAACAAGGCTTTAATTCCTGCCTTCAAACGTTCAATAGTAGTAATCTTAGAAAACCTATGAGATATAGCAAACACATTTTTAAAACGCTTATTTCGTTACTTATGATAGGTTGCGCAACACCCGCTATCCTAAAATCTGATAATGAAAAACTCACCCAAAAGAGTTTCAGTGGTGATAAACATATAGAACAGCGCGTAGATTCGGTACTGCGTTTGATGACTCTTGAAGAAAAAATCGGACAAATGACGCAATTCTCAGCCGATTGGTCGGTTACAGGCCCTGTAATGGCTGATAAGTACCAACCTTACCTCGAAAAAGGCTTGGTAGGAAGTATTTTTAACGCTACTTCAGTTGCAGGTATACGAAAATTGCAAAAAATAGCGGTAGAACAAACACGTTTAGGTATTCCTATCCTCTTTGGTCAAGATGTGATACACGGCTATAAAACTATCTTTCCCATTCCGTTAGCTGAGTCTTGCTCGTGGGATTTGGCTTTGATGCGCAAAACAGCTGAACTCGCTGCTCGTGAAGCTAGTGCCGATGGTATCAACTGGACGTTTGCCCCTATGGTAGATATTACCCGCGATGCTCGTTGGGGACGCGCAATGGAAGGCGCAGGTGAAGACCCTTATTTAGGAAGCCTCATCGCCGAAGCGCGCGTAAAAGGATTTCAAGGAGGTGACAATTGGCAAATGTTGAGTAGCCCTCACACGCTTTTAGCTTGTGGTAAACACTTTGCCGGCTATGGAGCTGCCGAATCAGGCAAGGACTATAATACAGCTGAACTCTCTATGCACACCTTGCGCAATGTATATTTACCTCCTTATGAGGCGACCCTAAACGCAGGGGTGGGCAGTATAATGGCTTCTTTGAACGAGATAAACGGTGTGCCTGCCACCGCCGACAAGTGGTTGCTTACTGAGGTGCTCCGCAAAGAATGGGGCTTTAACGGCTTGTTAGTGAGTGATTACACAGGCATTAACGAGTTGGTGCGACACGGGGTAGCCAAAGATGATAAACAAGCGGCAAACCTCTCAGCCAATGCAGGAATAGAAATGGATATGAACGGGGCAACCTTTATTAAATACCTTAGTACCTTAGTGAAAGAAGGTAAAATAACCGAAGCGCAAATTGATAAAGCAGTAAGGCATATATTGGAAATGAAGTTCCTTTTAGGTCTTTTTGATGATCCCTACCGATACTTAGATGAAACCCGTGCCAAAGAAAATACTTTTACTGAGGAATATCTGAAAGTAGCGCGACAAGCTGTTGCTTCCTCAGTAGTACTCTTGAAAAATGAAGCTAAAGCGTTACCCATCAAAAAGGATAGCGGTAAAACTATTGCTGTAATAGGGCCTATGATGAACAACACAAGTGATATAAACGGCAGTTGGACGTGCTTAGGTGACGGCAAACAAAGCGTGAGTTTACTCACAGGGCTTACTGAGAAATACAAGGGTACAAATGTAAAACTCCTCTATGCCGAAGGCTGTGGTTTTACAACTATTTCAACAGAACAACTCAAAGAAGCGGTTGCTATGGCTCGCAAAGCCGATAGGGTATTGGTAGCCGTAGGTGAACAGAGCGGCTGGTCAGGAGAATCGGCGGTGCGCACCGACATTCGTTTGCCTCAAGCACAACGCCAATTGCTCGAAGCACTAAAAGCCATAAACAAGCCCATAGTTATCATTACTTTTAGCGGACGACCACTCGACCTTTCTTGGGAAAACGAGAATGTACAAGCTATTTTGCAAGCGTGGTTTCCTGGTACGCAAGGGGGCAATGGCATTGCTGATGTGATAGCAGGCGATGTAAATCCTTCGGGGCACTTAACGATGTCTTTCCCGCGCAGTGTGGGACAAATCCCTATTTACTATAACTACAAAAGCACAGGGCGACCTGTATATACAGATAATGAAGAAGTAGACCACCACCCTCATTATAACGCAGGCTATTTGGATAGTTCCATTACGCCTCTTTATCTTTTTGGTTACGGACTCAGCTATACTACCTTTGCTATTAGTAATGTGCATCTGAATAAAAAAAGTATGAAACGTTATAACGATAGCATTATAGTAAATGCCTCTGTGCAGAATACAGGAACAACCGAGGGCAAAATAGTGGTACAACTCTATACCCGACAGTTGGTAGCAAGTGTTAGCCGCCCCGTAAAGGAATTGAAAGGATTTCAAAAAATATCTCTCAAAGCAGGTGAAAGCAAACAAGTCCGTTTTGAACTGCCTTCCGAAGCTCTTGCTTTTTACGGTATCAATGGAAAAAAGGACACTGAGCCCAGCGAGTGCTTGCTGTGGGTGGGCTTACATTCTGCCGATAATAATAATGAACAACATTTTACAATAGAAGAATAACAAACCATAAAATAGTAAACGATTATGAGAATACAACGTACCTTATTCTTATCAGTACTTGCCTTGGCGAGTAGCCTCAGCATAGCGCAAACCCACAATTGGGAAAACTTAGCAGTAAGCAGTATCAACACCGAAAAAAGTCATAGCCACTATGAGCCGGCTGGAAAAGTACTCCTCAATGGCAATTGGCAGTTTGCCTACTTCAAGCACCCTTCACAAGTGCCTGCCGATTTCTTTTTGGGCAATGGCATCAGCCAGTGGGACGCTATAAAAGTGCCTTCAAATTGGCAACTGCAAAGCAACCGATATGACCCTCCTGTATTTACCAATATCAAATATCCGTTTGAGATGAACCCTCCTTACACCCCTAAGGACTACAACCCTACGGGAGTGTATAGAACGCAGTTCACAGTGCCTAACAAATGGAAAGGCGAACAGGTATTCATTCACTTTGCGGGAGTGCAATCGGCGATGGAGTTGTTCATCAATGGTAAGCAAGTGGGCTATCACGAAGATGCAATGCTACCTGCCGAGTTCAACATCACTCCTTACCTTAAAAAAGGCAAAAACGAGCTGTATGTAGAAGTCTTAAACTGGTCGGACGGCAGTTATATAGAAGACCAAGATTTTTGGCGACTCAGCGGTATTTATCGCGATGTATACCTCTTTGCTACCCCCGAGTTGCGTATGCGTGACTTTACAGTATATCCTCAGCTCGATGCACAATACCGCGATGCTACCTTGCAGGTGCAAGTAGAGGTACAGAATTTAGGCGAAAAAGTAAGCGATGCCCTTATGGTACAAACCACCCTTAAAGACAGTAAAGGCAATGTGATAGGTGCTGAAAAAGCCTCTGTTGCGGATATTGCTGCGGGAAAAGAAGCTACCGTTAGTACCCAAATAGCCGTAAAAAATCCGTTGAAATGGACTGCCGAAACCCCTAACCTTTACAAAGTGGAACTCAGTTTGCTCACCGCCAAAGGCAAGGTGTTACAATCGTTTACTCAAAATGTAGGGTTCAGGAAAGTTGAACTAAGCAACGGATTGCTCCTTGTGAACGGCAAGCCTGTGAAGTTTAAAGGAGTGAACCGTCACGAGTTCGACCCTTATAACGGTCGCACCATCACCCGCCAATCGATGATTGACGATATTATCCTGATGAAAACGCACAACATCAATGCGGTGCGCACCTCTCACTACCCCAATCAGCCTGAGTGGTATACCCTCTGCGACGAATATGGTTTATATGTGGTAGACGAAGCCAATATCGAGAGCCACGGATTGTGGGAGAGTGGTTACTACATAGGCGAACGCCCCGAATGGCAAAAGGACATCGTGGAGCGCAATGTGAATATGGTTGCTCGCGACAAGAACCACCCTTGTATCATCTATTGGTCGATGGGGAATGAATCGGGTTGGGGCAAGAACTTCGATGCGGCTTACGAAGCGATAAAAGCCCTCGACCCTCAAAAGCGCCCTGTGCATTATGAGTCTAAAAACCCTGCTTATGCAGGCGTGCTCTCGCATTACGATATCATCTCTAATATGTACACCGATCTCAACCACCTGAACAATCTCTTTACCGAAGACCCAAAACGCCCTGTGATTATTTGCGAATATGCCCATTCTATGGGTAACAGCTTAGGCAACTTCCGCAAGTATTGGGAGCTTTTTGCTACCAATGAGCGCTACCAAGGTGGCTTTACGTGGGACTGGAAAGATCAAGCGTTGCGTTGCAAAGATAAGAACGGCAAAGAGTATTGGAACATCATCAATCACATCGACAAGGCGAATGTGAACGACGGATTGGTAAATGCGACAGGCGTTCCTCAACCCGAAATGCACGAACTGAAAAAGGTATATCAGTATTTCAATGTAAAGGATATTGATATCAACACAGGTTTGGTGCTCATCAGCAATAGCAACTACTTTGTAAATAGCGATGAGGTGTATTTGCAATGGGAACTTATCGAGAATGGCAAGCCTGTCGCCAATGGGGTAATCAACGATTTGAACATCGCCCCACAAAGCCAAAGAGCCCTACAAATACCTTTCAAAACAAAATTAGTACAAAACGGCAAGGAATACTTTATGAACTTCCGTTTTAAGAATAAAAAGGCAACTGCTTGGGCTTCAAAAGATTTTGAAGTAGCCAAAGAACAACTCGCTTTTCCTAACCGTGTTGAGAGAGAACCCACCAAGCCCTCCGATAAAAAACTAACATTTACTGACGAAGCGACAAACTTCACCGTAAAAGACGACGATTTTACAGTCGTATTCAGCAAAAAAACAGGCGGTTTAAGTCAATTTACACATAAAGGAAAAAAACTACTTTCAGAAGAGATGGTGCCCTCTTTTTGGCGTGTGCCTACTGATAATGACGAAGGTGGTTTTGAGCACTCCTATGCCTCAGCTTGGCGCAAAGCAGGATTAAAAGAAGCTGCGGTAACTGCCACCGAAATGAGAGCTACACCGATAGGGGAGACTCAAGTGAAGATAGTAGCACACAACCGCATTGAAACCAAAGCGGGCAATATCAGCCAACAAGTGACTTACCTCATCAATGGGGACGGACGTATAGATATCAGCACAAATGTGGAAGTACCTGCCTCTGTGCCTCCTTTGGCAAGAGTGGGAATGCTCCTAACGCTCGACAAGAGTTTTAACAAAGTGGAATGGTACGGCAAAGGTCCTTATGAAACTTATGCCGATAGAAAAGAATCAGCATTTGTGGATATTCACAGCGGTGCAGTAAAGGATATGCACTTCCCTTATGTGATGCCTTCTGAAAACGGCAATCATACCGATACCCGTTGGCTCAAACTCCTTTCGGGCACTACCGAACTGTACATCAGCGCTCCTAAGCTCTTTAATTTCAACGTGCAAGACTATTCCGATGACGCGCTAAATCAATCCAAAGAAACCCAAGAACTGCGCCGTGGAGACCACACTTATTTGCACATCGATGAGGCTCAAATGGGTGTAGGAGGAGATGACAGCTGGTCGCCACGCGTACATAAAGAGTTTTTGCTCAACCAACCCTATTATCATTACGAATTTAGCATTCAGGTGAAATAAAGAAAACCCAACAAATATTTAAAGTTAAATGTTTGTTAGGTTAAAACTATTTACTTACTTTTGTGTTATTAAATAATTCTAAAAATTAAATATAATGAAACAACTTGTAAAAAATGTGACAACTATTTTAATAATAGGAGTCTTTATGGTTACAGGAGGATGTAAAAAAGATGAAAACACCCCTGAGAACAATAATACGGAGATTGTTAATAATATCCGTAATAATTACTTACCTTTAAAAAATAAAGAGGTAGATTCTATTTTGAGAACTGATTATGGTGTAAATAATCTTGAAAAAGTAGACATTGAACTCGTTAAAAAAGATCCTCTTATTTTTACAAGGGTAATTAATAGAGATACCCTTTCAAAGGATTTTAAGTTTCTTATTCTTATCAAGAAAAAGGATAACCAGATTATTACTTTTGCTAAAAAGCAAGATAATAAGTCAATACATAGTAGATGGAGATTTTTAGACGAAGGTGTTCCACGAAATTTTCCGCCTCCTGTTTCGGGTGGGCGTTATCCTTGTGGGCATTTAGATGGAGATCCTAATTGTATTCACTCTGTACACGAATTAGAAGAAGTTGTTGTAACAGGAAGAATAGTAGATTATTATGAAGAAATAGTTCTGATAATATCAATGTACCCTAATTTTGAATGTTTAATGGATGAATTAGATATTATGTATGCTATAGATTGGGACGGAGAAGATTCCATATTCAATGCCATCGAAGACGATAGACAATGCCTTAGAGTATATTATCCTCCTAATAATAGTGGTGGAGGCAATAGTGGTGGAGGCAATAATAGTGAAGGTAAACAGGAGGATAATATTATAGATAAACTTAATAACCCTTGTGCAAAAGCCCTTTTAGCTAAAGCCCCTAACTTAAATAACGATATTGCTAAGATTCTTAGAGAGACTTTTGGTACAAATAATAAGTATAACATTACTGTTACTGAAAAACCTCTTTCTGGGATGTCAGGTTACTCTTCTTTTCCTGAAGTTAAACAAAACTCTATAGAAGCTATTATTTACTTAAATAGTAATATGTTCGGTACAGTAACACAAGAATATGTTTTAGCTACTATTTATCACGAAGTAATACACGTTTTTCTAAATGCAGAACACGCGAAATTAGGAGAGACTGTTTTTAATCAAAAATACCCTTCTGTTACATATCAAGATTATCCAGTAGGAAATGGGCAACAAACAAGAAGATATAAGCTTAGAACAGACCATAGTAGGTTTGATGCTTTCTTAGAAAAATTAGCTCAAAGTATTATTTCATTTAATCCTAATTTTACATTAGAAAGAGCACGTGCTATAGCAAAAGAAGGTATTGTAGAAGATTTTTTCATATCTCCTACTGATGCTACATTTATTCAAGAACAAAAAAACGGTACAAATGGTACAAAATGTCCTTAGGTTATGAAACAAATACTTTATTTTGTATTATTTTCTTGTTGTGCTGTACAAGCACAACAAGAAAAGTATGTATTATTGGATAGTTTAACAACTAACTACAAGGTAAAACAGTATACGCTCGACACTTCCCCTTATGGGGTTAAAAATACTATTGAGGCATATAATGTTTTTCTCAATCGCTATGATAAACAGTATATAATCCTTCTTTCAGTACTTCCCGACCTTGAAAGCAAGAGCAATTGGCAAGAAATAGATTTAAAAAAGGTTCAGAATAATTTATTTTCTACTAAGAAGCTTTTTGAGGAATTGGAAAAAAAAGTACTTGGCTATGACATAATTAGTGAAAAGGAAATCAAACCTATACCTAATACTCTGAAGTTAGTAAAAAAAGTAAAGAATACATATTATGTAAGTAAAGAGTGTATGGCAGAATCTTTTTATTGTATAGATATTCCTGAGCAAATGATTATTGCTACAGGAAACTATATTATCAATACCCATCAACCTATAGTACCTATTACTTTATTAAAAGAAGTGTATCAAAAAAAGGTAAATACCAAATTTCCTCTTGATTGGAATGAGTATCCTCCTATAGAAATTCCTAAACATCAGGAACATATTTATTTAGCTAATATTGAAGAAAAAGAAGGTAATACTGTCTATTATTTTTATCAATTTGCGAATATTTTTAATAGAGGTATCTATCAATTTGCTTATATCAAAAGCAAAGGAATTGTAGCTGGCACTTATGATGATTACTTTTTTCCAAAAGGAAAAGTATATTATAGAGGGGGAGACTGGCTAAAAGTAAGACGTCCTTATAAAGAAGAATTACTTTGGGCTGAAGAACTCAAAAAAGAGTGGAGAGATAAAGAAATGAAATGGCAAAAGGAACAAGAACGAGAACGAGAAGAAGAATTAGTAAGGGCGTTAAATGGTAAATAAAAAACTATGAAAAACCTACTCTACATACTCCTTTGCATTCCTGCGTTGCTCTCAGCGCAGGACTGGGCGTATCTATCCAAAATCACCACTCACAACGGATTGGTAAGCAATGAGGTTACCAGTATGTTGCAGGACTCAAAAGGCTTTATATGGATAGGCACTGATGACGGTTTGCACAAGTTTGACGGCTATGATATCACTGTTTATAAGCACAATAGCACCCAGAAGAACAGCCTGGCAGGGAACTCTATTAGGTGTTTGTTTGAAGACAGTCAGCACAACCTTTGGATTGGCTTAAAAGGCGAAGGACTCAGCAAACTGAACCTGCGCACGGGTATCTTCACCACCTACAAACATCAAAAAGGGAGTAAAAGCCTTAGCTATAACGATGTAGCGGGCATAGTAGAGGACGAGGCGGGTATGATTTGGATAGCCGTAGACCGCGGCGGACTGGATATGCTCAACCCCAAAACAGGAGTCTTCACTCATTACGACATTCGAGAAAAAGGCACTTCCAAACCTCTGAATAACGCCCTTACGGGTATGGTAGCTACCAATGGCACGCTCATACTCAGTTCGTGGGGTGGCGGGGTGTACCGTTTTAACCGCAAGGAAAAACAATTTGAACTACACCCTTATTGGCATACAAACGACACTGATGAGAAGGTATGCAAGCACATTTTCAATCTCTACAAAGACCCAGAAGGCACGGTTTGGGTATCCTCAGCTCACGGTGGTTTGTATAGCTTAAATGAAAAAACGAAAAACTACCAACGTTATGCCGTATGTGACGCGACCCATTGCACGCATAATGTGAACGTGCTTTCGGTTGCCGATGACGGTCAGCACAACATTTGGATAGAAACCAACGAGGGCATCAAACTTCTCAACAAAAACACTCACACCATTACCGACTTGCAAAACCCGCAACTCGCTAATGAAAGTGTGAATCACATCTACCGAGATAAAAGTCAGCTGATGTGGGTGAGTACCGCCTCAGGGATTTACTATTTTAGCCCTACCCCTGCCCAATTCAAATGGGTGAGGTACAAGAATTTTCTTTCGGAAAAACAAGTGCGCGCTATCTTTAAGGACAGCAAAGGCAACCTCTGGATAGGAGGCTTAAACCATATTGATAAACTCAATCCCGACAGAAAGACACTCACTGCTTTTAGCAACCAATCCTACAACCCCAATACTCAGCTCTATCAAGCTTTCTGTGAAGATGCCGAAGGGAATATTTGGATAGGCAACTACGCCAATTTCCTCATTAAGTACAACCCTTCGTCCAACAGTTTTAGTCAGGTGCCCATTCCAGTGCCTACCGGTACGAACTACACCTACCGCAACGTCTATCAAATTACCAAAGATTGGGATAATTCCTTTTGGCTTGCTACCGAATTGGGGGCAATCAACTACCAGCCCGCTACGGGTGTTTTTACCCCGCTATTCGAAAGTAAAAACATCATCTACCCCGAAGATAAAACCCACGTAATTCACCGCGACCAAGACCTCCTTTTGTGGGTAGGCACCGAAAAAGGCTTGCGTTGTTACACCCGCGACCTAAAACTCAAACACACCTATACAGCCCTAAAAAACAACACACACGCCCTGAGCAACGACTTTATTACGGCTATCCACGAGAGCAAGGACGGCACCTTGTGGATAGGCACCAAAGGAGGGCTACACAAGTTCGACAAGAAAACCGAACGCTTTGAGCTCATTTGTCGTAAAGGCACCGACTATGGCGACCCTATTTTCGGTTTGGCAGAAGACAACAGTGGCAATCTGTGGATGAGCACCCCTTCGGCAGTACTGAAATACACCCCAAAAAGCCAACAGTTCCAAGTGTTCAATGAGTACGATGGCTTGCAAAATTCGGGCTTTCAATTAGGAGCTTTTGCACAAGCCAAAGACGGCGAGCTACTCATTGGAGGAAAAGACGGTTTTAATACTTTCTATCCTCAACAGCTTACACTTAACCAAACCCAACCTAAAGTAGTTATTTCCGATTTTCAAATATTCAACAAATCGGTACGACCAGAAGAAAGAGGGGTGCTCACCGAGGTAATAGACGAGACCCAAAGCATTCACCTCAAACATTGGCAATCAGTAATATCGTTCCGTTTTTCGGCATTGAACTATCGCGCTTCTTTCAAAAACCAATACGCCTATATGCTCGAAGGTTTCGACAGCGATTGGATTTACGACACTTCTGAACGCATCGCTACCTATACAAACCTCAACCCAGGCACTTACATTTTCAAAGTAAAAGCCACTAACAACGACGGGGTGTGGAGCGAAAAACCTACTACAATTAAGATAGTAGTAGCACCTCCGCTTTGGCGAACAACTTGGGCTTATATCCTCTATGCCTTGCTGGGATTGGGCTTGCTTGTGCTTATCGTGAAGTATTACACCATCAAGGAAAGAGACAAGCAGAACCTGCGTATCTCGCAATTGGAAGCACAGCGTATGTACGAAATCAATGAGATGAAAACCAACTTTTTCTCTAACATCTCTCACGAGTTCAAAACACCGCTTTCGCTGATTGTAGGTCCGCTAAACCAAATGGTAGATGATGAGAATTCTCCTAAACAGCACAAAGAGATCTATACAATGATGTTGCGCAACGCCCAAAAACTGATGCGCCTCATCAACCAATTACTTGATTTTAGAAAGTTAGAAAAGAACAAATTAGAGCTGAATTTGCAATACGACGATGTAGTGAAATTTGTAAAAGGAGTGAGTGAAACCTTTGCTTATCTCGCTTTAGAAAAACAAATACAATACACTATCAAGAGTACTATGCCCAGCTTGTGGATGCCTTTTGATGCCGATAAATTAGACAAAATTCTCTACAATCTCATCGGAAATGCCTTCCAATACACCCCCGAAAAAGGTGCAATCACGGTGCTTATTGCCACTGTGGTACAAAACCAACAGAAGTTTTTGCAAATCAAGATAGCCGATACGGGCATTGGCATCTCCAAAGAAGAACAAAAACAGCTCTTTACCGCTTTCTTGCAAGGCAAACGCCAAAAAGAACTCCACAACGAAGGGGCTGGCTTAGGGCTCGCCTTCACCAAAGACCTCGTCGACCTACACCAAGGACATATAGAGGTAGAAAGTGAAGAAAAGCAAGGGGCTACCTTCACGGTATTGTTGCCTATTTTAGATGTGCCACAACTCCACGACGAGGCTTCTATCACCTTGCAACAGATAGACACTACCCAAGCAGTAAAAGAAATAGCTCCACAAGAAAATGCAACCGACAAGGAAGAGACTATTTTGGTAGTGGAAGACAACGACGATATGCGCGATTATATACAGCACATTCTCAACGAGCATTTCCACGTACTATTGGCACGCAACGGTGAAGAGGGCTTAGAATTGGCAATTACCCACATCCCCGACCTTATCGTATCGGATATTATGATGCCTAAACGCGATGGCATTTCAATGGTAAAAGAACTGCGCGCCAACGAAAAAACAAACCATATTCCTATCATTTTGCTCACTGCCTTAGACAAGGAATCGCAAGTGGTAGAGGGGTACAGTTTGGGTGTGGAAGACTATATCACCAAACCTTTTTCGGCTAAAATACTCAGCAAGCGCATCGAAAATATACTGCTTTCGCGCAAGAAGCTGTGGGAACAGTACAGCTCCTCATCCGACCTGAATGTGTACCGCGAAAAACTCATCGGGCAACCTTGGAAAAAAGAGTTTGTAGATAAAGTGAACAACATTGTAATGGAACACCTTAGCGACCCTGAGTTTGGTATCGATGCCCTCGCCGATGCCCTAAATATGAGTACTAACCAACTCTTCAAAAAGGTAAAAGCTATTATGAACACCACCCCTTACAACGTGATTGTACAAATACGTATGACCGCTGCTGCCCAACTGATGAAGCAAGGCAATTTGAACATTTCGGAAGTAGCCTATAAGGTGGGTTACCAAGAGCTATCGAACTTCAGTCGTTCGTTTAAGAAGTTCTACAATGTCTCACCGCGAGAGTATTTGAAAGGGGAAAGTGAAAAGTGAAGCGTATAAGTTAATTTGATAAGTTTTATAAAAGAAAAGATAAGTGGATAAATTCTTTATCGTCTTACCTTTGCACCATAAAATGTACCACCAAAAAAGTATTTGTATGTTTTTAAAAAATTGTATATACCTTTTATGCCTTGGGATTGCCTCCATCACTACCACTGTGAAAGCGCAACCCTATGTATCACCCATTGGTGCACAAGTGTTTATTGAACCTGGTCAGAGTGATGAGGAGATAAATACTTGGTTCAAACTCCTCAGCGAGCACCAAATGAACTGTTGTCGCATTCGTATGTTCGAAAACTATATGAAGCGCCCCGACGGTACTTGGGATTTCTCACTGTTCGACAAGGCTTTTAAAGCAGCCGAGCGGTACAATGTGAAGATTGTAGGCACGCTCTTCCCCGCTGCCCCCGACAATTCTTTAGGAGGCTTTAAGCACCCTTATTCGCAGTCGCATCTACAAGAAATTGCTACCTATATCAAGCAAGTAGTAACCCATTTCAAAACCTCACCTGCCCTCTATGGTTGGGTGCTGATGAACGAACCTGGCACTGGAGGTTGGGTGCCTAACGACGCTTTTGCCAATACCCAAAAAAGTGAATGGCTCAAAACATTACAGCCTACTGCCTACAACAGCAAAGGCTACCCACAAATAGTAGATTTCACCCCTCAACAATTCTTGTTGCACTACAACACTTGGTACCTGCAGTGGATTGCCAACGAGGTGAAAAAATACGACCCTAATGCCTATTTGCACGTCAATTCTCACCAAATATTCAGCAATATTGCCGAATACAACTTCCCCGCTTGGCGCAACTTTCTCAATTCGTTAGGCGCTTCTGCTCACCCCAGTTGGCATTACACTATGTTTCACAGAAATCAGTACGCTACAGCTTTGGGGGCAAATTGCGCTATCATACGTTCGGGAGCAGGCGAATTGCCTTTTTGGGTAACCGAATTGCAAGGAGGCAACAACACTTATAGCGGTTATAAAGCCTTCTGCCCTACCAAAGAAGAAATTACCCAATGGCTGTGGACGAGCGTTGGCAACGGTGCTGAACACATCTTGTTTTGGTGCTTAAACCCGCGTGCTGTGGGCGATGAAGCAGGCGAATGGGCGCTCGTAGATTTCCAAAACCAACCTACCGACCGACTCATTGCTGCCTCCGAAGTTGCCAAAACACTCCGAAAAATCAATATCAGCAAATTTAAACCCGTAGTAGCCAACATTCATATCCTCTATACCCGCGAAACACTTTGGGTAGAAAAGAAAGCACAACTAAATGATAATACCAACAATAATTACGAGGGCAGAAACACGGGAGGAGCTATGAAATCGGCGTTTGCAATGTATGAAACCCTACTTGAAAACGGTATCAATAGTCAGTTTCAGTGCTTTGATGAGTTCAACTGGAACAAACCCTCTTACAAAGGCGAAACCATTATTTTATCAGGACAAATAAGCCTCCCTTCGCGTTATTGGGAACCCCTGCGCAACTTTGTACGCAATGGCGGCAAACTGATAATGGAAGGACTCAGCGCGTTCTACGACGAAAATATGTTTGCCCTACATCACACAGGATTTCCGCTACAAGATGTATTAGGGGGAGCGCTGAAAGAAGTAAAATGCCTCCCTACTGATTTCAGTGTAAATTACCAAAACGCACTCCTGCCCGCCCACCTTTGGAAAGGCAGTATCTACAATACTCAAGGACAAATAGTCGCCCAAGAGGGGAATAGTGTGTTGGCAACGCGACATCGCTTTATGAGGGGAGAGACTTTTTGGTTTCCATCGCTATTGGGGTTGGGCGCTTTGCGCAGTGGTAAAGGAGAATCGCTTTCACGTTTGCTACTCGCCGAAACACAAGCTACAGTCCCTTTTCAGTTTGAAACTTACCAAAAAGGAGTGCAAATGTATACAATGCAAAAAGGCAATCAATATCTTACGATCCTCATCAACAAACGTCCACAAGCTACCACAGTAGCATTGCGTTGTCCCAAAGGAGTAAATCCTTCAGTCCTTTTTGCCGATAAGGGAGGAAGTACAACAGCCAACACCGCCCGCCTATCCTCTGAAGAAACATTAGTAATTCTTTGGAAATAAAATTTCCTAATCAATTATTTGAAATTTTTGTATCATAAACTTTGTCAAAGTCCCAAAACTTTGTCAAAGTCCCAAAACTTTGACAAAGTCTATAAACCTGATTATCAATATCTTTTGTAGTATGTTATGTAGGAAAACCAGCGATAGCTGGGTATGTGCTGCAAACGCTCACATAAATAAAACTTTTCGGACACCCTCATTCACCGTCAGGTGAATATTCGTGAGATAATAAAAAAATAAAGACTTTTATGAGAGAACAAAACTTAGACCTTTAAAACACAAGCACTAATGATTCTTTGGAAATAAAATTTCCCAATTCGCTAATTATTTGTACTTTTGTAATTGAATAGCATTCAATTTGCAACCAAATGAAAAAACAACTACTCTTTATCAGTGCCTTAGTGCTTGGCTCTTTAGGTTGGGGACAGCGAAAACCTATCAAAGTAGCTTGCATAGGTAACAGCATTACCTACGGCTATGGCATCGAAAATCGCGAACAAAACAGTTACCCATCAGTGCTACAACGCTTGTTAGGTAAAGGTTATAAGGTGGAAAATTTCGGTCATTCAGGAGCGACTTTGCTCAGCAAGGGGCATCGCCCGTACATCCAACAAGAGGAATACAAAAAAGCCCTTGCTTTTGCAGGCGATATCGTCGTTATTCACTTGGGTATCAACGATACCGACCCACGTAATTGGCCTAACCACCGCAATGATTTTGTAAAAGATTATCTCACCCTTATCTCTTCTTTTAAAAAAGCAAACCCTAAAGCGCGCATCGTCATTGCACGTATGAGTCCGCTATCACATCGCCACCCTCGTTTTGAGTCGGGTACACGCGATTGGCACGCCGAAATACAACAAGCCATTGCGCTCGTTGCCCAGCAAACAAACGCCCAGCTCATCGATTTTCACGAGCCGCTGTACCATTTCCCACAAATGCTCCCCGATGCCGTACACCCCAATGCACAAGGGGCAGCTATCTTGGCGCAAGTAGTCTATGGAGCTATTACAGGCGATTATGGCGGCTTGCAACTCCCTGAAATCTATTCCGATAATATGGTATTGCAACACGGGCAGTCGCTGCCCTTGCACGGTATCGCCAATGCAGGTACTAAAATCACTGTAACAATAGGAAATCAACAACTCAACACCACTGCCGATAGCAATGGCAAATGGCAAGTAACCTTAGCACCACTTGCAGCCAAAGAAACTTACACTTTGCAAATTACTGCCGGTAAAGAAAAACGTGTTTTTAAGAATGTAGTAGCAGGTGAAGTGTGGCTTTGTTCAGGACAATCGAATATGGAGTTTGAAATGTTCCAAGCCTCAACAGGCGAAAGAGATATCCCACAAGCCGAAAACCCTAATATTCGATTGTTTGATATGGAAGCCCGTTGGCGCACTGATAATGCTAATGCTTGGGAACTTTCAGCTTTAGATTCTATCAATCAGTTGCAGTACTATAAACCTGCACAATGGGAAGTGTGTAGCCCCAAAACCGTACGTGCCTTTTCGGCTGTAGCCTATTATTTTGGACGTCGCCTCCAAAAAGAGTTGAATATGCCTATAGGGCTCATCTGCAATGCCGTAGGAGGATCGCCTACCGAAGCGTGGATAGACCGCCGTACATTGGAATACGACTTTCCGCGTATCCTCAACAATTGGCGTGAAAACGATTTTATAATGGATTGGGTGCGCCAGCGTGCAGGCGAGAATATCGCTAAAGCTACCGATAAATTACAGCGACACCCTTACGAACCTGCCTATCTATTTGAAGCGGGCATATTGCCTTTAGAGAAGTATCCTATCAAAGGAGTGATTTGGTATCAAGGAGAATCCAATGCGCATAACAAAGATGCACATAGCAAGTTGTTTCCACTGTTAGTAAAAAGTTGGCGTACCGAGTTTAACAATTCGCAATTGCCTTTCTATTATGTGCAGCTATCGAGTATCAACCGTCCGTCGTGGGGTTGGTTTAGAGAAAGTCAGCGCCGATTGATGAAGGTAGTGCCTCACAGTGGAATGGCAGTATCCTACGATTATGGTCACCCCACCGATGTACACCCCAAAAACAAACAACCCATAGGCGAGCGTTTAGCACAATGGGCTTTAGGCGATACGTATGGCAAAAAAGTACTCCCTTCAGGACCTTTGTTCCGTTCAGCAACTTTCAATGGAAAAGTCGCTACAGTTGCTTTTGATTATGCCCAAGGAATGCACTCCGCCGATGGTAAAACCTTACGTGGGTTTGAACTTTCTGATGGTAATGGAATTTTCTATCCGGCAACAGCCGAAGTTATAGGAGAAGAAGTAAAAGTGACAAGTGAAGAAGTAAGTAATCCCAAAGCTGTGCGCTATGGCTTTAGCCCCGTTACCGACGGCAATTTAGTAAACGAAGCCAACTTGCCCGCCAGTACCTTCACAAGTGAACCCTAACACCTATTACCTATCCCCTAACACCTGCTCATAAACTCTCATCAATTCTTGAAATACAGCATCATCGGTAAAGCGTTGTGCATAGTGGTAGCCTTCGGTAATCATCGTCGTGCGCAACGCTTCATCGGTAGTGATTTTCACTATAGCCTCGCGTATTTCGGTAGCCGCTTGGTCTAAATTCACATAAATAGAATGAGCTCCTCCTGCTTCGGGAAAACAACTGCCCTTAGAAGTGATAACGGGCGTTTTAGAAAATAAAGCTTCTATGATAGGAATGCCAAAACCTTCAAACACTGAAGGATAACAGAACACAATTGCCAATTGGTAGATAATCGCCAATTCTTCCATTGATACACCGCTGAGCAACTGCACGCGCTCACTGAGGTTATGCGACTCACAATACCTCTTTATCTCTTCGTAGTATTGAGTGGGCTTACCTACCAATATGAGCGACATATCTTCAAGAGGTTCAATAGCTTTCACTATTTCGAGAGCATTTTTGCGAGACTCTATAGCCCCCACATTCAGCACAAAACGTTCAGGAAGTCGGTATTTTTGGCGTATAGACACTTTTTCATCTTTAGTATATATTTGTTTAAACGCCTTGTGACAACCCTGATATACCACTGTAATTTTCTCTTCGGGAACACCCAAATAAGTGATGATATCGCGTTTTGTCTGTTCGCTAATAGCGATGATATGCTGGGCGTTTTGGGCAGCATAAAGAAACTTTTTATAGTGAATTTTTCTATCGAAATACGAATACCATTGGGGGTAGCGCATAAAAATAAGGTCGTGAATCGTCACCACCGTCGGCAAATGCTGAGCGATACCTTTGGGAATTTCTCCCGAAAGTCCGTGATAGATATCTATAGGTAGTTTTTTAGCTATATCAGTGATTTTCAAGCTGCGCCAAAGGCTTTTAAATTTGCGCCAGAAGAAAGATTGAGGAGTGATTTCAGTAGTATTTTCATCAATTTTCACCCCTAAAAATTTGCGTTTTTGAGGGTTGAATAGGTACAAATGACCAACCTTATGCTCTTGGAGCATACGAATCAAGTCGCGACTGTAGTTACCCAAACCGCGAAAGTTATGAAAAGCCCGTTTGGCATCAAAAGCTATGTTCATCCGTTAAAAAAATATCATATTGTTTTATGCAATCTGTGTAAATCCAGCAGCGCCAGCTGCCAATTCGTGAGATAATATTGAAATAATATAAAGAATTTTATGCAATCTCAAATTCGTAAAAATTCGTGGGATTCGTGGGAGACTTTCTAAACATCAGCGTTTCTCAGATACTCTCAGAGCCCCAAAAACTCATTTCCCTGACACCTATCCCCTGACACCTATCCCCTAAACCTCGCCGCAAAGATACAAATAATCAGCAAATTGGCAAATTAGCAAATTATCCGTACTTTTGCACCCCGAAACAAACTGAAGAATGCGAACAAGATCAATAAAAAAGAATACTATCAATGTGGTAACCCTTGGTTGCTCTAAAAACGTGTATGACAGCGAAGTGCTAATGGGGCAATTAAAGGCTGGTGGTAAGGAAGTAGTACACGAAAAAGAAGGTAACATAGTGGTTATCAACACCTGTGGATTTATCAACAACGCCAAAGAAGAGAGCATCAACACTATATTGGACTATGTACAACAAAAAGAAGCAGGATTAGTGGATAAAGTCTTTGTAATGGGTTGCCTCTCCGAACGCTACAAACCCGATTTAGAAAAAGAAATCCCCGATGTCGATCAATATTTTGGAACTAGTGAATTGCCCGCTCTGCTCAAAGTTCTCGGCGCCGACTATAAACACGAACTCATAGGTGAACGACTCACCACTACACCTAAAAATTACGCCTATCTTAAAATATCCGAAGGTTGCGACCGCCCTTGCAGTTTTTGTGCTATACCACTGATGCGTGGCGCTCATATCTCTACCCCCATTGACGATTTGGTAACCGAAGCCGAAAAACTCGCCGCCAAGGGGGTGAAGGAACTCATACTCATCGCTCAGGATATCACTTATTACGGCTTAGACCTCTACAAAAAACGCGCTCTTGCCGACCTCTTGCGCGCCTTGGTAAAAGTTGAAGGGATTGAGTGGATACGCATTCACTACGCCTTCCCCACAGGTTTCCCGATGGACGTGCTTGAGGTGATGAAAACCGAGCCTAAGATATGTAATTATTTAGATATCCCACTGCAACACATTTCCGATAAGATTCTCACCAGTATGAAACGCGGTACCACCCAAGAGAAGACTACCAAGTTGCTTAAAAAATTCCGCGAAGCAGTCCCCGAAATGGCAATCCGCACAACCCTAATTGTAGGTTACCCTGGCGAAACCGAAGAAGATTTCCAAAAACTAAAAGATTTTGTTAAAGCAATGCGTTTTGATCGCCTCGGTTGTTTCACTTATAGTCACGAAGAGAATACCACAGCCTACGAGTTAACCGACGATGTCCCCGAAGAAGTAAAGCTACAACGTGCCAATGAAATTATGGAATTGCAATCGCAAATATCGTGGGAATTAAACCAAGAGAAAGTAGGTAAAACCTTCCGTTGCCTCATCGACCGCAAAGAAGGCAACTATTTCGTAGGACGCACCGAATACGACTCCCCCGATGTCGACAACGAGGTACTTATCGACGCTAAAAAACACTATGTGAAAATAGGCGATTTTACCGATGTCAAAATTATAGAGGCTGCAGATTACGATTTGTACGGAGAACCCATTACAAATTGTTAAAATTTACTAATTGACAAATTTGCTAATTGACAAATTATTCATATCTTTGCAAAAAATATAATACAGAAATCCATATATGAAAATAGCAGTCATAGGCACTGGTTATGTAGGTTTAGTATCAGGCACTTGCTTTGCCGAAATGGGCAACAAGGTAACCTGCGTAGATGTCAATACTGAGAAAATAGCAAAACTCAAACAAGGAATTATACCTATCTACGAACCTGGATTGGAAGAGATGGTGCTGAGCAACGTAGCTCATCAAACCTTATTTTTCACAACTGATATAGCCGAGGCTATCAAAGATGCCGAGGTCGCTTTTATAGCTGTAGGAACTCCTATGGGCGATGATGGGTCAGCCGATTTGCAATATGTGCTTTCAGTAGCCCAAGCTATAGGTGAAACTATGCAAGGAGAGCTCATTGTAGTCGATAAATCTACCGTACCTGTAGGTACAGCCGATAAAGTACGTGCTACCGTACAAGCCGCCTTAGATAAACGCGGTGTGAATTACAAATTTCACGTAGTATCCAACCCCGAGTTTTTAAAAGAAGGTAAAGCAATTGAAGATTTTATGAAACCTGATCGCGTGGTAATAGGATCGGATAACGAATACGCTTTCAAGAAAATGAAAGAACTCTACAATCCGTTTTATATGCAAAACGATCGTATGATCACAATGGATATCCGCTCGGCCGAAATGACCAAATATGCAGCAAATACAATGCTCGCCACCAAAATATCGTTTATGAACGAGATTGCCAATATCTGTGAGCGTGTAGGAGCCGATGTGAACAAAGTGCGTATCGGTATAGGATCCGATAGTCGTATAGGCTACAGTTTTATTTACCCCGGTTGTGGCTATGGAGGCTCTTGCTTCCCCAAAGATGTATTAGCTTTAAAAAAATTAGCCGAAGAGGTAAATTACAAAGCCAAATTGATAGAAGCCGTCGACGATGTAAACAACCGTCAAAAATATGTAATTGCTCAAAAAGTAATCGCTCACTATGGTGAAGACCTCAGCGGCAAAACCTTTGCTGTATGGGGGCTCTCATTCAAACCTGAAACCGATGATATGCGCGAAGCTCCTGCAATTTATATCATTAAAGAATTGGTGAAACGCGGTGCCAAAGTACAAGCCTACGACCCCAAAGCCGTTCACGAAGCCAAAGTATGTTACCTAAAAGATGTTGAGGTTACTTATGTAGAGAGCAAATACGAAGCCCTAAAAGGAGCTGACGCCTTGCTTTTACTCACCGAATGGAAAGAATTCCGCGTCCCCGATTTTGATGAAATCGCCAAATTACTAAACGAAAAAGTCATTTTCGATGGTCGCAACCAGTACAACGCCTTTGAGTTACCCCAAAAAGGATGGAAATATATACAAATAGGAGTTTAATAGTTAGGTGAGAGTTCCCACAATTCCTATAGCTCTCACAGCTCCCATAGCACCTATAGAAAAAGAATTAATTATGGTTACATTACAATTAACATTTAACAATGAGGCAGAATACGCACTCTTTGATACCCTTTTTGAAAAATTCAAAATCAAAAAAAAAGTGGTGAGTGTAGGAAAGCCTTTGAATACTTATTCTGAAACTACAGCTCAGAAAATAAAAAAAGCTCGTAGTCAAAAACAGAAAGGAACACTTACCACTGTAACACCAGATAACCTATGGACACTGACCAACTAACTTTTATAGTGCAAATATCCGATGATGCAATAGATGATTTAAAAATTATCAAAAAGTCAGGAACTCCTGCTATAAAAACAAAAATAGAAAGAATCATTCAAGAGTTACAAGAAACTCCAACAAAAGGAGTAGGGGCTCCTGAACAACTTAAAGGAGAAGAAGGCGTTGTTTATAGCAGAACACTCAATAAAAAAGATAGGCTTGTTTATGAAATATTAGAAGAAGAAAAACGTGTAATTATAATTCAATTTTTAGGGCACTACCAAGATAAATAAAGATTACATCTCTTATGAACTTTGTCAAAGTCTCAAACTTTGACAAAGTCTAATGAACTGATAATCTGTTTTATAAAATTACCAGTATCATCTGAATTTCTCTGAGCCTCTCTGAGACCACTGATAAATCACATTTTAATTCTGCATTTGCACAATGAAAATATTAGTAACAGGTGGCGCTGGCTTTGTAGGTTCAAACCTTTGTGAAGCCTTAGCCAACAACCCTCAAAATGATGTCTATTCATTAGACAATTACTTTACCGGAAGCCGAGACAACCACGTGGCGGGAGTAACCTATATAGAAGGTAGTACCGAACACATTTTCGAGCTCATCAATTTCACTCCC
Organism: Capnocytophaga genosp. AHN8471; assembly: GCF_016806945.1. NCBI lineage: Bacteria > Pseudomonadati > Bacteroidota > Flavobacteriia > Flavobacteriales > Flavobacteriaceae > Capnocytophaga > Capnocytophaga genosp. AHN8471. The sequence goes on along the minus strand of NZ_JAESPJ010000015.1, from coordinate 35,166 downwards.
GATTTGATATACCATTTAGGAGAATACTCTCGTGTAGAACAAAGTTTTGACGATATCGATAAAGTGCTTCTGTTCAATAAAATAGGAACTTTAAAAGTGTTAGAGTTCTGTCGTAAACACAATTGTAAATTAGTATATGCAGGCAGTAGCACTAAGTTTGGCGATGGTGGGATTGGCAAAGACCAAAGCCCTTATGCGTGGAGCAAATCCTCTAATACCGAACTGATTATCAACTATGGCAATTGGTATAATTTAAATTATGCCATTGTATATTTCTACAATGTCTATGGCAAGCGCGAAATACGCACAGGCAAATACGCAACCCTCATCGCCCTCTTTACCGAGAAAATGAAGAAAGGCGAACCTCTAACAGTAGTGAGCCCTGGTACCCAACAGCGCAATTTCACCCATATAGACGATATAGTTGATGGATTGCTATTAGTAGGACAAAAGGGCAAAGGCGATGGCTACGGCATTGGCAGTCCTGAAACCTATACAGTCCTCGAAATAGCCCAACTGTTTGGAGGCGAGATACAAATGCTCCCCGAGCGCAAAGGCAACCGTATGACAGCCGAAGTTGTTACCAAAAAAACAGAAGCCCTCGGCTGGAGAGCTAAGAAGCATATAAAAGACTTTATAGAAAAACTAAAGAACTAACAGCTTGAGAAAAGGGAAGAAGATAAATTTATCGTAACTATAGGAATAACAGTGACGTAATCGTTAAAATACCTTTACTTCACTGCTCCCATAGCTCCCAAATCACCCGTGTAGATTGCACTCATAAAACCCTCTCATTTTCAAACCTATAGACAAAAAATCTCTTTTCTGCCTAAAAAATATTTTCATAAATTCGTAAATAATTAAAATATTTTTGTACCTTCGCGCCTCAAAAACATTTTAACACCTTTTAACATTTACCATTTATGATGAACTTTTTAACACTCAAACAATTCTCCCCTAAACGTTTGCTCAAAGGAGACGACTATGTAGAAAAAGAAACCGATAGCATCCACAATGCCCTATTCCTACCCGTGACTATTGTCTCTTCATTTGTATACTATGCCGCCCACACCGATATCGAAAACAAAATCCTCTTCTATTTAGCTGGCGTTTTTGGAGTTATCTACTACATTCTCGTTAGGCTCGTCTTCACCTATCGTTTGCAAAAACACTTAGCACAAACAGTACCTAACTATCAGTTCAAGTGGAGCTTATGGTACGTCAATTGGAAAGACGAAGCTCTACAACAAGCGTGGAAAGAAAAACTACAAGCTGTGCGCAAACGCGGAGATCTCACTAACGAAAAACACCTGCGAATACTCCACACTTACCAATGCCACAACACCGCCCACTGGGCCTATGCAGGGCTGTTCCTACTCATAGTCATAGGAATCTTTTGCGCATTTCTATTAGCAACCACCAAATCCCACCACAAACTCACCGAGTTCAACCGCAACCGACGCCGAGCACTCTCCGCAAGAGTACAACACTTAGCAAAAACCTCTACCGATAACAACCTACTCACCCTCAAAACATTGGTATAACACCCCACTAAACAAATATACTAAAACTTCTAAAAAAAACTACACATTCAACCTATTTCATAAATAAACATAGGTGTTATCCAAAATAATTTTGTATATTTGCGCCCTAAATATTACCTATCTTGTCAACATATACCATACATTTAAAAAACGACAAATCTTATCCTTGTGATGAGAATACCTCTTTGCTAAGAGCCGCCTTAGATAACGATATCAGTTTAGAATATTCGTGCTTTGAGGCACGTTGCAGGAGTTGCCGTGTAAAAATACTTCAAGGCAAAGTTGAGAATTTGCAAGACGAAAAAGTGCTTACCGCAGAAGAAAAAGCAGCGGGCTATGTACTCTCGTGCAATGTAGTACCTAGATCAGAAGTAATATTAGATGTAGAAGACTTGGCAGTAAAATTGCCTAAACCACAAGTTACACCTTGTAAAATAAACAACATCACTGTACTTACTCCTAATATTGTAGAAGTAGTATTGCGCTTGCCCCCAAAGATAGTCTTTCAGTTCTTGCCTGGACAGTATGTAGATATTATCAGAAACGGACAAAAACGCAGTTATTCTATCAGTCATAGCCAATGTGAAGGCAATGAACTAAGACTCTTTATCCGTAATTATGAAGGAGGTTTATTTAGTCAGTACTGGTTTAACGAAGCCAAACCTAACGACTTATTACGAATGGAAGGCCCACTGGGTACTTTTTTCTATCGCAATAATCCCAATTGTGAGGAGATCGTTTTAATAGCTACAGGCACTGGAATCGCACCTATAAAAGCAATTTTAGAGCAGCTGCAATCTACACCTGATTTGACAGCTCATAAAAAAATATGGCTTTTATGGGGAGGAAGAAAACGAGAAGATCTCTTTTGGCAACCCAAAACAACACTACCTAATTTCACCTATATACCCGTACTCTCTCGCGAAGAGCAGTGGCAAGGGGCTAAAGGTTATGTACAAGAAATAGCATTACAGCAGCCTATCCATTGGCAAAAAGCACAAGTATACGCTTGTGGTAGTGAAGTGATGATACAAAGCGCTCAAAAACTCCTCTCCGAACAAGGACTAAAAGAAGAAAACTTCTTCGCCGATGCCTTTGTTTAACCCCATCAGCGCAAGCTGAAAACATTCGTGCCTATTCGTGCAATTCGTGGGCGAAAAAAAAACATCAGCGCAAGCTGAAGTATTCGTGCAATTCATAAACTTAGAGGTCAAAAACCTTATCATTACAACCTGAAAAATATTCGTGCCAATTCGTGAAATTCGTGGGCGAAAAAAAAAACATCAGCGCAAGCTGAAAATATTTGTGGTCAAAAAATAATTCGATATAAAAACACTATGAAAGCAGTAATATTAGCAGGTGGTCTCGGTACACGCCTCAGTGAAGAGACCGTTGTAAAACCCAAACCAATGGTAGAAATAGGAGGAATGCCCATCTTATGGCATATCCTCAAAATTTATTCACATTATGGCATCAATGAGTTCATCATCTGTTGTGGCTATAAAGGCTATATCATCAAAGAGTATTTTGCCAACTACTTTATGCACCAATCGGATATCACTTTCGATATGGCAAACAACGAGATGCACGTACACCAAAAACGTGCTGAACCGTGGAAAGTAACCCTCGTAGATACAGGAGAACACTCTATGACCGGAGGACGCCTTAGAAGAGTATTGCCTTATATAGCCAATGAGGAAGCTTTTTGCTTTACCTATGGCGATGGGGTAGCTGATATTGATATTGCTAAATTACTAGCTTTTCATAAAGCTCACGGCAAGCAGGCTACCCTCACTTCTGTCTACCCCCCAGGTCGCTTTGGAGCTTTAGATATAGTAGACAATCAGATTATGAAGTTCCAAGAAAAACCAAAAGGCGATGGTGCTCTCGTAAACGGAGGTTTCTTTGTCCTTTCTCCCAAAGTGATAGAGCGCATCAAAGACGATAATACAATTTGGGAACAAGAACCTCTCAAAGGATTAGCTGCCGACGGACAGTTGATGAGCTACAAACACGAAGGATTTTGGCAACCTATGGATACCCTTCGCGACAAAATGCTCTTAGAAGAATTATGGCAAAACAATAAAGCTCCTTGGAAAGTATGGCAATAGGAAAAGTAAATCCACAATTTTGGAAAGGCAAACGCGTATTTGTTACAGGGCACACGGGCTTCAAAGGTTCGTGGCTATCCCTATGGCTACAGCTGATGGATGCTGAGGTAAAAGGATTTTCTTTAACTCCTCCTACCCAACCCGCACTCTTTGATGTAGCTAAAGTAGGCGATAATATGCAAACTGAAATAGGCGACATTCGCAACCTGCAACAGCTATCGCAAAGCATTCGTGCTTTCAACCCCGATGTGTTGTTACACTTAGCAGCCCAACCTTTAGTGCGACTTTCCTACAAAGAACCTGTAGATACGTATAGTACCAATGTAATGGGCACTATAAACGTTTTAGAAGTAGCTCGCCATACTCCTAACCTAAAATCAGTGGTAGTCATCACAACCGATAAGTGTTATGAGAACCACGAATGGGAATGGGGCTACCGCGAAAATGAACCTATGGGGGGGCACGACCCTTATAGCAATAGCAAAGGATGTGCTGAGTTAGTAGTGTCTGCCTATCGCCGTTCGTTTTTTTATACTAACGATACCGCAGCTGTTGCTTCAGCCCGTGCAGGTAATGTGATAGGAGGTGGCGATTGGGCTGACGATAGATTGATACCCGATATCTTGCGCGCTTTCGAAAAACAACAACCTGTAATCATCCGCAACCCACTATCCACCCGTCCGTGGCAACACGTTTTAGAACCCCTTTCAGGCTATTTAGTATTAGCTGAACGATTGTATAATGAGGGCAAAGCTTTTGCCGAAGGTTGGAATTTTGGACCTAAGGACGACGATTGCCAATCAGTACAATGGATATTAGAGAAAATGGTAAAATTTTGGGGCGAAGGAGCTCGTTATGAATGGGACAAGAGCGAACAGCCTCACGAAGCTAACTTTCTAAAACTCGACTGTTCCAAAGCTGCCACCCGACTCAAATGGCATCCTCAATGGCGACTCGCCGATACTTTAGAAAAAATCGTCCATTGGCATCGCGCGTGGCTACGAGGAGCAGATATGCAAACCCACTGCCTTTACGAAATCAAAGGCTATATGGAATCCTAAACCCATCAGCGCAAGCTGAAACATTCGTGCAAATTTATGAACTTAGAGGTCAGAACCCATCATCTCAACCTGAAAAATATTCGTGTAAATTCGTGAGATTTGTGGGCGAAAAACCCATCATTGCAACCTGAAGTATTCGTGCAAATTCTGTAATTATAGGTCAAAACCTATCATCTCAATCGGAAACATTCGTGCAAATTCGTGAGATTCGTGGGCGAAAAAAATATCAGCGCAAGCTGAAGTATTCGTGCAAATTTATGAACTTAGAGGTCAGAACCCATCATTGCAACCTGAAAGATATTCGTGTAAATTTGTGAGATTCGTGGGCGAAAAAAAACCTGAAACAAATTGTATCAACAACAAAATGATGATAATAGAAAAAGAACTCTCCTATAAAATTGTAGGAGCTATTTATGAAGTTTACAATCAATTAGGTATAGGATTATTAGAAAAAGTATACGCTTCTGCACTCAAATTTGAGTTAGAGAGCAGAGGGTTAAAAGTACAAACAGAAGTACCTATTCCTGTATACTATAAAGGTAATCTTTTACAAGATGTTGCTTTTAGAATAGATTTATTAGTAGAAGATAGAATTATTGTTGAGATTAAATCAGTAGAAGAACTAAGTGCGAAACACCACAAACAAATTTTAAACTATTTAAAACTATCAAATTTAAAATTAGGAATATTAGTCAATTTCAACGAAGTAGATATCAATGAAGGAATTTTCCGAAAAGTGTTATAGAAACCCCATCATTGCAACCTGAAAAACATTCGTGCAAATTTGTGAGATTCGTGGGCGAAAAAAATATCATTGCAAGCTGAAATATTCGTGCAAATTTATGAACTTAGAGGTCAGAACCCATCATCTCAACCTGAAAGATATTCGTGCAAATTCGTGAGATTCGTGGGCAAAAAAACCATCAGCGCAAGCTGAAACATTCGTGCCAATTCGTAGGTAACCCTCATCATCTCAACCTGAAAAATATTCGTGCAAATTCGTGAGATTCGTGGGCGAAAAAAACTAAAAAACATTCGTACAAATTCGTGGTCAAAAAAAAGAAAATATGTCATTAGAAACAATTAGAGAAGAAATAGCAAAATTAGTAACCCAATATGCCCAAGAGGCTTACAAACCCAAACCCTTTGAAGCAGGAAAAACGGTAATCCCTCCTTCAGGAAAAGTAATCGGTGAGCAAGAACTCCAAAATATGGTCGCCGCCTCTCTCGACGCTTGGCTCACCACAGGACGCTTTAATGCCGCTTTTGAAAAGAAGTTAGCCGCCTTTCTGGGGGTGAAATACTGCATCACTGTAAACTCAGGGTCTTCAGCTAATTTAGTAGCCTTTAGTGCGCTCACATCACCTAAATTAGGTGACCGTGCTATCAAAAAAGGTGATGAAGTAATAGGGGTAGCAGCAGGCTTCCCTACTACGGTGAACCCTATTGTTCAATTTGGGGCAGTACCCGTATTTGTAGATGTAGATCTACATACTCACAATGTAAACGCCGACCTTATAGAACAAGCCATCACCCCTAAAACCAAGGCAATAATGCTTGCCCATACTTTGGGAAACCCTTTCAACTTAGAAAAAATAAAAGCCCTTTGTGAGAAATATAACCTTTGGCTCGTAGAAGACTGCTGCGATGCACTCGGCGCTACCTACAACGGACAAAAAGTAGGTACGTTTGGTGATATTGCAACACTTAGTTTCTATCCAGCTCACCATATCACAATGGGTGAAGGAGGAGCAGTATTTACTAACAATCCAGAACTAAAAACCATAGCTGAGTCTTTCCGCGATTGGGGGCGTGATTGCTATTGTGCACCAGGTTGTGACAACACTTGCAACTGCCGTTTCTCGCAACAGCACGGTGATTTGCCTTTTGGATATGACCATAAGTATGTATATTCACATTTAGGTTACAACCTAAAAATTAGCGATATGCAAGCCGCTTGCGGATTAGCACAGTTAGACCGCTTAGAGGAGTTTATAGAAAAACGTCGTAAAAATTTCGCCTACCTCAAAGAGCGACTCCAAACCCTTACTGATTTTCTATACCTACCAGAGGCAACCCCCAATAGCGACCCTTCGTGGTTTGGTTTTCCTATCACCCTTAAAGAAGATGCAGGTACCGCACGTGTAGATTTGCTCCGCTTCTTAGACCAGCACAAGATAGGCACACGTTTACTATTTGCGGGTAACCTCACTAAGCAACCCTATTTCAAAGGAGTGGAATACCGTGTAGTGGGTGACCTTACTAATACCGATATCACAATGAATCAAACCTTTTGGGTAGGTATTTATCCAGCTTTAGGCGAAGAACAGTTAGACTATATCGCAGAAAAATTAGAAGAATATTTTGGAGTAAATTTCTAACTTTAGCACAAAATAGGTTTCTTTACAATATCACCCTCATCAGCGCAAGCTGAAGCATTCGTGCAAATTCGTGCAATTCGTGGGCAAACCCCCATCAGCGCAAGCTGAACGTGCCTTTCGTGGGAGTTTTTTCAATCCTACATAGAGCAAGAATTTGAAATAGCAATATAATTATGACGATACTTTTAACGGGCGCAACAGGCTTCCTTGGCAGTCATTTGCTGAAAGCATTTGTAAACAAAGGCTATGAGGTAGTAGTACTCAAACGCTCTACCTCTAATATGTGGCGTTTAAAAGGTTTTGAAAACACCTTTAAAAGCTATGATATAGACCAAGTACCTTTGCAAAAAGCCTTTGAAGAACAATATATAGACACTATCATTCATACAGCCTGTGTGTATGGTAGAAAAGGAGAGAGTATACAGCAGATACTCAAAACAAACTTAATGTTCGGGATAGAATTGCTTAGTACAGCAATAGATTTTAGCACAAAACATTTCCTTAATACTAGTACACTTTTAGGTAAACAAATAAACGCTTATGCCCTTTCAAAAAAACAATTTGAAGAGTGGTTGCAATTGGCGTCTGATAAAATACAAGTAGTGAACTTAAAATTAGAACTTATGTTTGGAGAGCAAGATGGCAATGACAAATTTACCTCTTGGATCTTGAATGAACTCCAGCAGGAAAAAAACATCATCCCACTCACCGCAGGCACACAAAAGCGTGATTTTATTTATATAGACGATGTGGTAAGTGCCTACCTTACTTGTTTAGAACAAGCACCACAACTAAAAGATTTTAATGATATAGAGGTAGGTACAGGTGTACTCACTCCCGTAAAGACTTTTGTAATACTTGTCAAAGAGGTATTAGAAAAACTTAAAGGCAAACCAATAAAAACACAGTTGAATTTTGGAGCACTTCCTTACCGAGAGGGGGAGATTATGGAACCCCAAGTAGATAATAGTAGGTTGTGTTCTTTAGGGTGGCAACCTAAAAGAAGTTTAGAAGAAAATATAGAACGATTTGTAAAACACGAGATACAATGAAATATTTGATAACAGGCGGTTGCGGCTTCGTAGGAAGCAACTTAGCTCAAGAAGTATTAAAACGAGGAGAAGAATTGGTAGTTTTAGACAATCTTTTCCGTTATGGTAGTGCCCAAAACTTAGATTGGCTCAGAACGCTCGGTAAATTCTCTTATTATCCTTATGATATACGCAACACCAACGATGTAGAAACTGTGATCAAAAAAGAACAGCCTGATATTGTGTTTCATTTGGCTGGACAAGTAGCAATGACTACTTCTATTGAAAACCCACGTTTGGATTTTGAAGTGAATGCAATGGGCACTTTCAACTTATTAGATGCTATTAGAAAATACTGTCCTGATGCTTACATCTTATACTCATCAACCAATAAAGTATATGGCGATTTCGCTAATCTTACTTTTCAAGAAGAACAGATGCGATATACCTGTCAAGAATATCCTAAAGGATTTCCTGAAACTTATCCTTTAGATTTCCATTCGCCTTACGGATGTTCTAAAGGATCAGCCGACCAATATTTATTGGATTTTCATCGTATTTATGGACTTAAAACTATAGTATTTAGACATTCATCAATGTATGGAAGTCATCAGCACGCTACCTTCGACCAAGGTTGGATTGGTTGGTTTGTGCAAAAAGCAATTGAGATAAAACAAGGTACAAATCGAGAACTATTTACTATCTCAGGCAATGGTAAGCAAGTACGTGATGTGCTTTATGCCGATGATGTAGTAAGTCTTTATTTTCAAGGTATCAAATATATAGAACAAGCCAAAGGGCAAGTCTTTAATATAGGTGGAGGTATTGAAAATAGTCTTTCACTACTAGAACTTTTTGCTATGTTAGAAAAACTTTTAGGTATAAAAATGCAATATAAAGAGCTCCCCTTTAGAGAGAGCGATCAATTAGTATTCGTAGCCGATAATACTAAAGCTCAAAAAATATTGCAATGGCAACCTAAAATGACCTCAAAAAGAGGAATAGAAAAAATGGTAGAATGGATTGGAAATAAATAATTAAAAATTTTGGTAGCAATTTTAGGAGCAGGAATAGCAGGTATTGCGGCAGGATATCATTTATCACAAAGAGGTATTGAACATACTATCTTTGAGAAAAATAGTTCTTGGGGTGGCTTATGTGATAACTTCTCAATAGGTGAAGGCTTCTTGTTTGATAAGTTTGTCCATCTTTCTTTTACAAAATCAGAAGTAGTAAAAAACCTTTTCCAAAACAATACAGCTTTCTATAGTCATAAGCCTGAATCATCTAATTATTATAAAAACTTATGGTTAAAACATCCTGTACAAAACAACCTTGCCCCTTTGTCTATAGATGAAAAAATAAGAATTATAGAAGATTTTGTCGCTAAACCTACTCTTAATACGATTCAGAACTATGAAGATTGGCTATTGGTGCAATTCGGGACGTATTTCAAAGAACATTTTTCTGAAAAATACACTTATAAATATTGGACACTCCCTTCAAAAGAACTTTCTACCGACTGGTTAGGCAGTCGAATTAGCATTCCATCTTTAGAAGTACTATTAAGAGGGGCTTTTGAAGTGCAAGAAAAGAACTTTTATTACGCTCAAGAAATGCGCTATCCACAACAAGGAGGCTATAAAAGTTTCCTAAATACAATGGCTACAAACACTTCTATAAAGACACAGAAAGAAGTTGCTCTTATTGACCCTATTCACAAGAAAATCACTTTTGCAGATGGTTCTGAAACTAACTATGAAAAACTTATTAGCTCTTTACCTCTGCCTGAGATAGTAAAAATTATAAAAGATGCTCCTAAAAGCATTCTTGAAGCTGGTGAGAAACTGTTGGCAACCTCAGGTCAGTTAGTGTCTATAGGATTCAATCGCCCTGATATACCTAAACATTTGTGGTTTTATATCTATGATCAGGATATTTTGCCTGCAAGAGCCTATTCTCCTTCGCTCAAATCACCCTATAATGTACCAAAAGGAAAAAGCTCCTTACAGTTTGAAACCTATTTTTCAAAAAAGAAACCTAAACAACTTTCCGGTGATAGTTTGGTAAACCACATTATCGAAAAAGGTATACAAATGAAACTTTGGGAACTTAACGACATTGCAATTACCGATTATCGAGAAGAAAAATACGCTAATGTAGTATTCGATTTCAATAGAAAGAGTAACGTAGCTCTAATACAAGATTATTTGAGAACAGTAGCTATCATTAGTATAGGCAGATTTGGAGAATGGGATTATTTTTGGAGCGACCAAAGTTTATTAAGTGGCTTTAAAGGAGCTAATACAATAGGAAACAGATGATAAAGATAACTAAAACAGATGTACTTTGGAATTATATAGCGCAGTTCTTTAGTTTAGCTTCTGGGCTCATTACCCTACCTCTTATTTTAAAAATGCTAACTGTAGAAGAAATTGCACTCAACTATATTTTTCTAACAGTTTCATCTTTAGTACTCCTTTTCGACTTTGGCTTTTCACCTCAATTTAGTCGTAATGTAAGCTATGTATACGGAGGTGCTCAAACACTAAAAAAAGAAGGAATAGACGATGCTTCCTCTGCAGAAGTGGCTATCAACTACCGATTAATAGCTACTCTCGTAAAAGTAGGTCAGTATGTCTATCTCCGTTTAGCATTGTTAGTGCTACTGGTAATGCTCTCTGTCGGAAGTCTATATATTTACAAGGTTACAGATGGCTTCCATTCAGTAGCTCACTCATTGCCTATTTGGATAATTTTTTCAGCCTCTACTGCTTTTACTATTTATTATGAATATTACAATTTCCTACTCACGGGAAAAGGTGCTATCAAAGAAACTAAAATAGCTTTACTCGCCTCTCGGATTGTTTATATAGGGCTTACTTTTTTATTTTTGTATATAGGTTGGGGACTGATGGGAGTTGTATTGGCAAATTTTATAGCTCCTTTTGTAAATAGAATGTTGTGTTATCGATTTCTTTTTACAGAAGAATTTAGAACCCAGTTAAAACCTTACAATATTAGCAAGGAAGAAATCAGTGCAACTTTTGATGTTATATGGTACAATGCTAAAAAATTAGGCTTAGTTTTTGTAGGAGCTTATGCCATTACAAAATTTAGTATGTTCTTAGCAGGTTTATACTTATCAAACGCAGAAATAGCCTCTTATGGATTGATGATGCAATTGGTAAATATACTCTCAACAGTAGCAACAACTTTTTTTATTACCTTTCAACCCAAATTTGCTGCCTTACGTGTAGAAGGAAACTCACAAGGTTTTGTAAGCTTGTTCTCTTTTAGTATAATTATTTTTTACATACTATTCACTTTAGGAGGAATTATATTACTATTCTTAGGTAATACAATTTTAGGATATATACACTCAAATGCTTTTCTGCCTAATAAATTGATTCTTTGTCTTTATATAATAGTTGTACTTTTAGAAAACAATCACTCACATTTTGCAACAGCTATTATCAGCAAGAATAATATTCCTTTTGTCAAACCTGCTCTTTTAGCAGGAATTGGAATCGCAATAGGAAGTTTTATAGTATTAAAATATACCTCTTGGGGAATTTTAGGCTTAGTCCTTGTACAAGGATTTTGTCAAGCAGTGTACAATAATTGGAAATGGCCTTTTGTCGTACTCAGAGAATTTAAACTCACAATATTTCAATTCATTCATTTAGGTATACAAGAAACTTATTACAAACTAAAAAACATTTTCAAATGAGATATACAGCCGTAACCCATATACCCTCTATAGCTATAAAGCAAGGAGTTGTCCCTGAAGGAGCACAGATTACAATAGCAATCCCTACCTACAAGCGAGCTCACTTGCTTAGAGAGACCCTTGAAAGTTGCTTAGCTCAGCAAACAAACTGCCCTTTTGCTATAATGGTAGTAGATAATAATCCAGAACGAGAGTGCGAAACAGAACAATTGTTACGAGAGTACAAAGCAATTCCCAATCTGTTCTACTATAAAAATACAGAAAACGTAGGGATGACAGGTAATTGGAACAAACTTTTTGAACTATCTCAAACAAACTTTGTGGTAATGCTTCACGATGATGACTTGATCAATCCTTCTTATATCGAAAAAATATATGATGTTTTAAAACTATATAAATATAATGTAAATGCTATTTATGTACAACACTTTCTTTTTACTCATATTTCAGAAATATCTATACAAGAATCTAATAAAAATTATAGAGTAATTCCCTTAAAACCATTTGATTATATTTTTGGCGTGTTTTCTACAATTTCTGGAGTTTGTTTTAATAAGAAAGTAGCAGTTAAGCTTAATGGCTTTGACGACACACATTATCCCTTGATGGATTATATGTTCAGTTATTCTATTACTAAAGAAACAAAAGTACTTAAAATAGTAGGGGTGCCTTTATTAATGTACAGATGTGATGAAAATGTAAGCAGTACAGCAGAAAATACATTCAAACTTATCGATGAATACAAAAAAACTACAGATATTATACTGTTAGATTATCCTCTTTATAAAAAATTATACCCCTCATTCTTTAAGTATTTGATAAAAAAGAATGTTATAGAGGAACAAAAAAGAGTTTTTAATACCCAAGACCCCCGTTTAGATGAAAAATATAACGAAATAACAAAAAGCATTACTCCCTATGACAAAATAGTCTATCTTTTTTGGAGAATCCTCAGAAAAGTTATTTTTTTTAGCAAACGATTATATCAAAAAAGAATATGAATACACTAAACACCCCTATTTTATTCCTAATTTTTAATAGATTAGACACTACTAAAAAAGTATTTGAAACTATTAAAAAAAATAAACCCTCAAAACTTTATATCGCAAGCGATGGTGCCAGAGCTCATAAGCAAGCTGAAAATGAAATCGTACAGCAAGTAAGAAACTTTGTATTAGAAAATATCAATTGGGATTGTAAGGTTCAAACCCTCTTTAGACAAGAAAACTTAGGTTGTAAAGAAGCCGTAAGTACTGCTATCTCTTGGTTTTTTAATAATGAAGAAATGGGTATCATCTTAGAAGATGACTGTTTGCCAGATGATAGTTTTTTCTATTTCTGTCAAGATTTACTTATTAAATACCAAAACGACACTCGAATTTGGCTTATAACAGGTACAAATGATTTGGTAGAAAATCTCTCTACTGATAAAGAAACATACTATTTTTCTAAATATGAACATATTTGGGGGTGGGCTTCTTGGAGAAGAGCTTGGAAATATTACGACAAAGATATTTCTTATTACCCCGACCTGAAAGCTAAAAATATATTTCAAAAACTGTTCGCTAATAAAGATGAGTATCTCTACTTTTCTAAAATATACGACAAATTATATCTAAAAGGTATTGATACTTGGGATTATCAATGGAAACTAACCATAATGATAAATAATGGACTTTCCATTATCCCAACTGTTAATCTGATTTCTAACATAGGATTTGGAGCAGAAGCTACTCATACTCATTCCGCCGAGGATGACAATGCAAACCGAAAAACCGGAAAAATATCTTTCCCTATACAACATCCTCTTTATATAATTCCTAACTTTGAAAAAGATGAGCAAAAAAGAAAATTAATCTTAAAAAAAACAAGCAAACTAAAAATAATGATCAATGTGCTAAAAACTCATAGTATATCTGAAATCTTTAAAAAACTTATACAAAAAATCACAAAATGAATACTCCAAAAGTAAGCGTACTAATTCCAGTGTACAACAGGCAAAATCTGATAGAAGCAACAGTAAAAAGCGCTTTAGATCAAACCTACCCAAATACCGAGATTGTAATCGTCGACAACAAAAGTACTGATAACACTTGGAAAATACTCCAAGCTTTAGCGCAAACTGATGATCGTGTCAAAATTTATCAAAATGAAACCAATATAGGCCCTGTAAGAAATTGGCTAAGATGTATAAACGAAGCTACCGGAGAATATGCTAAAATTCTTTGGTCAGACGACTTAATCGATCCTACCTTCTTAGAAAAAACAGTTCCTTTTTTAGAAGATAAAGAAGTAGGATTCGCTTTTACAAGTGCTAAAATTTTTAAAGTTAACATTACAGAACCTCATAAAGTCTCTCTCTATAGAATAGGAAAAACAGGATTATATCCCACAGAAAAATATATACAGAGTATTATAGATGATAAAGATTATCCCGTCTCTCCAGCTTGCGCTTTGTTTAGATTAAACGATTTAAAAAATAATACACTTGCCGATATACCTAACAAAGTAGCAAGTGATTTTGCTATGCACGCTATAGGAAATGATTTGTTGATGTATTTACTAACAGCTAATCAATACCAAAAATTCGCATTCGTAAACGAACCTTTGTCCTACTTCAGAGCTCATAACGACTCTATTACTATAGCTTCTGATAGAGAAAAATTATATCTGTATTATGCTTTAGCTGGAGCTTATTTTGTAGAGAATCATCGCCCTGATCTAATAATAAGAATGAATACTAAAATATGGTTCTTACTGAAAAAATATAAAAAAACAAGCTAAAAAGTATAATATGTATCATATTTTAGATTTTTATATGAACAATAAAAATCAAAAAATAGATATAAGTTTTATAGCAAAAAAGATATTTAGAAAAATATTGAGCTATGTCAAATAACACACAATCACCCCTTATCACCATCATCACCGTTGCCTATAACGCAGTGAAGGATATTGAAAATACGATCCTATCGGTACTCAACCAAACCTACCCTAATATAGAGTATATCATCATAGATGGAGGTAGCACCGATGGCACCCTTGACATCATCAAAAAATACGAGGATAAAATTTCCTATTGGGTAAGTGAACCTGATAAAGGCATCTATGATGCTATGAATAAGGGAACTCTAAAAGCTACAGGGGTGTGGCTCAACTTTATGAATGCAGGTGATACTTTTTATGATCAGCAAGTATTAGAAAAAGTATTTAAGGATAATGATTGGAATGATACCGATGTAATCTATGGAAATGTAGTATATGTATATCCTGATAAAGAGGAAACACGGAAAACAACTTCTTTAAAAAGAATAAAAGTAGGTATTCCTTTTTGTCATCAATGTGTATTTGTGAAAACTAAACTTCAACAGCAGTATCTATTTAATACAAATTATAAAATTTGTGCTGATTATGATTTTTTTTACACACTATATAAAAAAGGATTTTCTTTTAAATATAAAGAACTGATAATTGCAAAATATTTGGCTGGAGGTCTTTCTTCCAATGTTATTTCTCTATATTTGGAAGAATGGCGTGTTTCAGGATGGAAAAATAGTTTTTATTTTATTATTAGAATAGCTTGGTACAAAATAAAGAAAATATTTAGATAATGACTCAAAAACTCCTTTTTATATTTGGCACACGCCCCGAGGCTATTAAAATGGCTCCGCTTATAAAGGCTTTTCAAAAAGAAACAACTTTTGATACAAAAGTATGTGTAACAGCACAACATCGTGAGATGTTGGATCAAGTGTTAGATTTCTTTGAGATAAAAGCGGATTACGACCTTAATGTGATGAAGCCTAATCAAAATTTGTATACACTTACCGCTACAATTATTACAGAACTAAAAGCTGTTTTAGAGCATTGTAGCCCTAACTATATATTCGTGCACGGCGATACTACTACCACTATGGCGGCGAGTATTGCAGGCTTTTATGCAGGAGCTAAAGTGTGCCATATAGAAGCAGGACTTAGGACTTTTAATAAATATGCACCTTTCCCTGAGGAGATTAACCGAAAAGTAACAGGAGCTATAGCCGATTTTCATTTTGCTCCTACCCAGCAAGCAAAGCAAAACTTATTAAGAGAAGGGGTAGATGAAAAAAGTATTTTGGTAACGGGCAATACAGTGATAGATGCTCTTTTAGAAAGTACTAAAAAAGTAGAAAAATTACAAGATGAAGAGATTGATGCTTTAAAAAAGGCACTAAATAGCTCTAAAAAGCTAATCTTAGTGACAGGACATAGGCGTGAAAACCAAGGCGAAGGCTTTATACATATCTGTCAGGCTCTGAAAAAAATCGCTTTACAAAATCCTGAGGTACAGATAGTCTATCCAGTGCATTTAAACCCTAATGTAAAAGAACCTGTTTATCGTATATTATCAGGTATTGAAAATGTGAAGCTCATAGCACCTTTAGCCTATCCTGCCTTTGTTTGGCTGATGAACCAATCCCATCTTATCATTACCGATAGTGGTGGCGTACAAGAGGAAGCGCCTAGCTTAGGCAAACCTGTATTGGTAATGCGTGACACTACCGAGCGCCCTGAAGCAGTAAGTGCAGGTACAGTAATCTTGGTAGGTACCGATGAGCAAAAAATAGTAGGTGAATGCGAGCAACTACTTAACAACCAAGAGAAATATACTAAAATGAGTGCTTTACACAACCCTTATGGCGATGGTAAGGCTTGCGAACGAATCGTAGAATTTTTTAAGAAAAGAAATGAAATATAAAATATTTTTTGAGCAGGGAGACAGACACGATGCTACTATTCACTATGTAAATATTATTAAAAAGGCCTTGGAAAGAGAGTCTGGAGAAGATGTCCTTATAGTAGATAATATTAAACAAATAGAAAAAACAGAAATAGTAGTTGTTGTCAATGCTAAAGCCCATATAAAACTCCTCTTAAAAAATAGAAAACAGAAAGTAATATGTTGGTATCAAGGCATTATGCCTGAGGAAATATTAGTAAATTATACAAAAAAAGATAAATGGCTAAAATATATTCTTTGGCGATGTTTTGAATATATATCACTAAAATTAGTTTCTTTTGCGTTATTTGTTTCCGATAGAATGAAATATCACTATGAGAATAAATATAAAATCAAATTTAAGGATAATTTTTATGTAATGCCTTGTTTCAATCAGAAATTGATAGAGGAAAGTTTTTTTGTGAAAGGAAAATACGAAACTCCTTCATTTGTATATGCAGGAACTATGTCTAAATGGCAATGTATTGATGAAATGTTACAGATATATAAAGAAATTAAGACTAAAATACCAAATGCAACACTTACTCTATACACTTCTGAAAAAAAAGAAGCTCAAGATTATTTAAAAAAATATAACTTAGAAAATGTCCTAATAGATCACTTGCCTTATAACCAGTTGTTTGAAGCATTACAACATTATAAATATGGATTTATTATCCGTAAAGATATTGAAATGAATAGAGTTGCTACTCCTACAAAAATGAATACTTACTTAGCTAATGGAGTCATTCCAATATACAGTAACTATATTTTTGCTTTTAAAGAAGGATTAAAAAATACACAATATCAAATTCAAATATCAAATAATGATGAAGTTTTAGAAGAGATTATCTCTTTTGAGAAAAAAAATATTGAGGCTATTAATGTGTTAGAAAATTACAAATCAACAGTATTTAGCCATTTCTATTCTGAAGATTTTCATATAAATAACCTTATTGAGAAAATAAAGAAAATTAACCTATGAAAATATCATTAGTAACTGCTACTTTGGGGCGTGTAGATGAAATTAACATACTATTAGACTCTCTTGTAAAACAAACATATAAAAACTTTGAACTCATTATTGTAGATCAGAATGAACACTATAAAGTTCAGAATATTGTTGATAGATATACTAATATTTTAAGCATTAAATACATTAGAAGTAGTACAAAAGGGCTTTCTTATAACAGAAATATTGGTATTAAAGAATGTTCTGGAGATATTATAGGCTTTCCTGATGATGATTGTTATTATACTGAAAATCTCTTAGAAGAAATTGTATATACTTTCAAAGAGAAAAAAAATAAAATTACATTAGTAGAGGCTTATGATAGTATTACTAAAAATATTTTTATCTCTAAAACAGATGTTCTAAGTCGTAAATCTCTATTTAAATACGCTATTTCTTTTAACTTGTTTGTAATCTTTGATAAGAAGAAATTATTTGATGAGCGTCTTGGAGTTGGAACTTTCTTCTCTTCAGGTGAGGAAACTGATTATATATGGCAACTATTAGATAAAAAAGACATAGCTATTTTTGCAAAAAATGCTAAAGTATTTCATCCTCAAAACGCTGCTTCTAACAACTATCAAAGAGCTTATTCCTATGGGCTCGGCTTTGGAGCACTATTTAAAAAAGAAATTTTAGGAAGAAAGCACTATACTTATTTTATAATGTACCTCAAATATCTTATCCGTAGCATAGGGGGAATTGTATTATCCTCTAATAAAAAGTTCTATTGGGGAAGCTTAAAGGGGAGAATTAAAGGTTTTTTATTATTTAAATTATAAATGTACTTTTTAGTGCCTATATATTCGTTTTTAGCTTTTACAGCTCGCTTCTTCTTTACAGAGAAACTCTCTAAAGAAGTCAAAACCTATATATATGTATTCAGTTATATCCCTATTATTTTCGCGCTTCTATACATCGCAGGATTAAGAGATATAACAGTAGGTACAGATACTGCTCATTATCGAGATATTTTTAATAACCCCGACGATATTGAAATAGGGTTTCAGTGGTTCGCTGAATTTATAAAATATATAGGAGGTAATTTCCACCTTTTTCTCTTCTTATTTTTCTTTATCTCATTATCCCTAAAGGTATACGCTTTTAAAAAAGTCTCTTTATATCCCTTACTTTCTATTTGTATTTATTCAAGCTTTTGGTTCTTAGTATATGAAATGAATGGTATTCGGCAAGGGCTTGCTTTAGGTTTTATAGCTCTGAGTTACTATTTTCTCTCCGTAAATAAAAATTGGTATTTCTATTTGTCGCTTTTAGGAGCTATTTTATTTCATTACTCAGCACTCGTTTTTCTACCAATTATCTTTATTATAAAAAAGAAATGCACAAATCTCATCTTTTGGATAGTATTAGGGATTATAGTCCCCTCTGCTTACTTAGGGGTAACCTCTTTTATATTAGAAGGATTAGGTACTATTATAGGGGTTGATTTGCGCCTAATAGAAAGAATTATATCCTATCGAAATGATGAGTCTTATAATGCTAATATTCTCTATTCATTCAGTACATTTGTGAGATTTGTAATATTATTCATTACTTTTTTCTTTATCAATAGAGTTCACCTTTCTGAAAGAACAAAAAATATATTCTTATGGTGTGCTCTCTTAAATATTAGTATCTATCTTTTGTTCAGTGAGGTAGAGATTATCGCTACAAGGCTCTCTTTGTATTACCGCTTTTATGAGTGTTTCTTTTTAGCTTGTTTGCCTAATGCTTTTAAAGGAAAAGTAACCAAAATTTTGATAGGATTCCTTTTGTGTTTATATGCTCTTTCTCAAATAATAAAAACATTAGCCATCCCAAATAATGCTTTAGTGCCTTATAAATCTATATTGTTCTAATAAATATGAAAATAGCTATCGATTGTAGAATGTATAATAGTTCAGGTATTGGAACTTATTTACAAGGTATTCTTCCTTATCTATTGGCTGAGCAGAAGAATAATTACCTATTGTTAGGAAATTTTAATATACTATCTAAATATAAAGCAAAGAATGTAGAAATTCAAGAAGTAAATATACCTATATTTTCAGTAAAAGAATTATTTTGCTTCCCTTGTGCAAAAATCAACTCTTACGACGTATTTTTAACCCCTAATTTTAATATCCCAATAGGAATAAAAATACCTATTTATGCTTTTATCCACGATGTTGTTTTCTTAGACATCAAAGAACTTACTTCAAAAATAGGTTACTATATAAGGAAATTTTATTTAAATAGAGCTGTTAAAATA
The DNA here is from genome assembly GCF_016806945.1 of Capnocytophaga genosp. AHN8471. NCBI lineage: Bacteria > Pseudomonadati > Bacteroidota > Flavobacteriia > Flavobacteriales > Flavobacteriaceae > Capnocytophaga > Capnocytophaga genosp. AHN8471. The sequence goes on along the minus strand of NZ_JAESPJ010000015.1, from coordinate 15,283 downwards.
ACTAAAAAAATATTTACTGTTTCAGAATTCTCTAAAAAAAGAATTTCATTCCATTTCAAAAAAGCAAAAGATATTGTTGTAGCTCCTTGTGCTATTAAAAATGAGCTCATAAATTATTTCCCACAAAAAGTTTCTAATTCCAAAGAATTTATTATCTTTGTAGGCAATATCAAACCTCACAAGGGCTTAGAAACCTTAGTGAAAGGATGGAGATACGCAAGAAAAAAAGGATTTGATAAACAATTGGTAATTGTAGGCGAAAAAGAAGGATTTAAAACCAAACTCTCTAATGAAGAGTTCCTTAAAGATCAAAATATTATTTTTACAGGTAGAATATCCGATGAGGAACTCTATAACTATATGAATGAGGCTTCTATGCTAGTGCAACCATCAATTTATGAAGGTTTTGGGCTTCCTCCCTTAGAAGCTCTTTATTTAGGAACAACTTGTTTATTGTCTGATATTGAGGTTTTTAAAGAAATTTATACCGAATTCCAAAATTGCTATTTTTTTAATAAAGAAAGTCCAGAAGATTTAGCAAAAAAATTATTGTCCTTATCTCCTCAAAAAATAGAACAAAAAAATTTTATAAACAATCATTTTCATTTTAAAAAAACTACTCAAATCATTTTAGAAAATATAGTATGAAAATATTGCAAATAGGAAAATTCTATCTTCCTCATTCAGGAGGTGTAGAAAAAGTTCATTTTGATCTTGTTGAAGGACTAAATGAAAAAGGTATTCAAACAGATGTTTTATGTGCTAATCATTTAAAAGGAAATTCTTTTTTTGATGAACACTATAAAATATTTGCAGCTCATACTATAAAAGTATTAGCTTCTACCCCTTTGAGTTATAGTATAATTCCAATTCTCAAAAAAATACAACATAATTATGATATTATACACATCCATTTACCTAATCCAATGGCTAATTTAGCTGTTTTTCTCACCCAACCTAAAGCTAAAATTATACTACATTGGCATAGTGATATCATACGACAAAAAAACCTACTTAAACTATACGCCCCCTTACAAACTTGGTTATTAAAAAAAGCAGACAAAATAGTCATTACAACCCCCACTTATGTAGAAGGATCTTCTACCTTAAAAAAATATAAAGATAAAATAACTTGCATTCCTATTGGTATTGACAATAAAGAACTAACAGTAAATGAAACAAAGCTTAATGAGTTAAAAAAAGAATATAAAGAAAAAAAAATAGTATTCTATTTAGGAAGATTAGTTTATTATAAAGGTATTGAATACCTTATCGAAGCTTCAAAATCCTTACCCGATGATACAATTATTTTAATAGCTGGTATAGGAGAACTAAAAGACAAACTTCAAAAACAAATACATTCCTATAATTTGGAAGACAAAGTAAAACTCTTAGGGAAAATCCCTTTTGAAGAGTTAGGTGCTTATTATCAACTTTGTGATATATTTTGCCTCCCCTCTACCGAGCGCTCAGAAGCTTTTGGAGTAGTACAAATCGAAGCTATGGCTTTTGGAAAACCTGTTATTTCTACAAGTATCAAAGGTTCAGGGGTTGATTGGGTAAACCTCAATAATGTATCAGGAATTATTGTGCCCCCTAAAGATGCTAACAAATTAGCAGAAGCTATTATAGAATTGCTTACTGATGAAAAGAAATACCAACAGCTATCAATAGGTGCTAAAAAAAGATATGAAGAAGAGTTTACAAAAGAGAAAATGGTTGAAAAATTTAGAAATTTATATTTAGAAATACTAAAATAGCCCCAGTTCGATATAACAGAACATTATAATTCACCGTCAGGTGAAAATTCGTGTAATTCGTGGGAAATTAAAAATATTTTGCTGATTGTTAAATAATTATTTATGCCGAACTCACGTTAATTAGCCAAAGTTTCACGCTTATATTTGAATTGTGTTATATAGAGGTGTTTCACAAACGCTCACACAAATAGAGCTTTTTTTAAAACACCTTCAAAACTTTTCACTATTCACTTTTCTCTTAAAAAACAACAACGTTTACAATATTTTTTGTATCTTCGCGCTTCAAACACTAAACATTCATCGTCCTGATGCTACTCTCTATCATCATCCCCACATATAATTCGGCTTCACATATAGCCCACTGCCTTTCTCTTATACAGCAACAATTAGGGGAAAATCATCACTGCGAAGTGGTAGTCGTAGATGGTAAATCTACCGATGAAACCCTAACTATTATAGAGAGTTTTACCCAAAAAATTCCTCAATTAAGGTGGATTTCTGAAAAAGACAAAGGAATTTACGATGCAATGAACAAGGGGATTGCACTCGCTCAAGGAAAATTTCTCTATTTCTTAGGCGCCGATGATGAAATTACCTTTACTATAAACCAAATAACCCCAATATTGCAAAATGAGAACACCATCTATTACGGCAATGTACTTTTAAAAAACACACAAACACTATACGACGGCGCGTTTACAACCGCCAAACTCATAGAACAAAATATATGTCACCAAGCAATTTTCTATCCTAAGAAAATAGTAGAACAACACCCGTACAATCTAAAATACAAGTTATTAGCCGATTATGAGTTAAACCTAAAACTCTGGTCAAAATACAAATTTGAATATGTAGAACTCACCATAGCCGTATATAGCAACGATGGAATTTCTACCCAAGTGAAAGATGTACAATTTAAAAGTGATTTCCTTTCTATACTCTATAAGTATTTGGGAATAAAATATGTAATAATAAAAATATACAACAAACTTAAAAGAACACTACAATGAAATATATAGCCTTCTATTTCCCTCAGTTTCACTCTATAGAAGAAAACAACCAATGGTGGGGACACCAATTTACCGATTGGGAATTGGTACAAGCCGCCCAACAATATACTGAAGAACAACGACAACCCCGAATCCCTTTAAACAACAACTACTACAACCTTACTGAAGCTGAGGTAATTGCTTGGCAAACCCAATTGGCAAAAAAATACGGCTTAGCAGGCTTCAATTTCTATCACTATTGGTTTGATGGCAAGCTATTATTAGGCAAGCCTATGGAGTTGTTTTTGGCAAACCATAACAACGACCTCAACTTCTGTATCACTTGGGCAAACGAAACTTGGACAAAACAGTGGATCGGTAGCTCCGAAATACTGATGGAACAAAAACATTTAAATGATAAAGATCTTTGGCAACAACATTTTGATTATTTGTTACCTTTTTTCAAAGACCCTCGTTATATTACCATAGACCAAAAACCTGTCTTTTGTATCTATCGCCCCGAACTCAATAAACATCAAACCCAATGGATGAATTTCTTCAACCAAAAAGCCCGTGAAAATGGTTTTGAAGGTATTTATTTTATCGGAATGAAATCCTATGACCTCGATAGAGAAGACGAAGTGTATAACAGCTTCCAAGCTAAAATGCTCTTTCAACCTCGCTATTTGTTCAACAAAAAGTTTTTCCAACGCAAATCGTGGGTATCTGCAATAGAAAAAAAACTCAGACGTTTGCCTGAAAAAATGCAATTCTGGATAGGCCGACTCAAATTTAAAATGGAAAAAAGCCAAAAAGTAGACTACGTAGCTTTTGGTGAAGCCCTATTAGCCTTAGCACAACAAACCCAAGATAAAACCTATCAATCAATTATTGTAGATTGGGATAACACTCCCCGATACAAAAATCGCTCTAAATTCTTTGTAAACGCTACTCCTGCCAATTTTGAACACTTTTTAAAAGAACTCTCTCTTATCGAAGCTGCCAAAGGAAATGAATTTGTATTCATCAACGCTTGGAATGAATGGTCGGAAGGCGCTTATTTAGAACCTGACACTACTTATGAGTACCAATATTTAGACGTCATTAAAAAATTATCGGAATGAAACTCTCTGCCTCTATAGTGTTATATCAAACCGACCTCACCCCTTTAAAAAAAGCAATCGATAGCTACTTCGCTTGCCAAACCCAGCAGTTACAGCTATTCCTTGTCGACAATTCGCCTACCGATGAGCTCAAAAGCATTGTAACGATGTACCCCGATAAGGAAATACACTATATTTTCAACAACGAGAATATGGGGTACGGCAAAGCTCATAATATTGCTATCAAAAAATCTATGGAGCAAGGGCTGCCCTATCACATAGTCTTAAATCCTGATATTGTCATACAAAAAGGCACCTTAGAAAAACTCACTCATTATATGAATGAGCACCCCGAGGTAGGCAATATAATGCCAAAAATCATCTATCCCAATGGTCAGCTGCAATACCTTTGCAAACTCCTACCTTCCCCTCTCGACCTCATTTTTAGGCGTTTCATCCCTTTCAAAAAGTGGAGAGATAAAAGCAACAAACGTTTTGAGTTACACGCCTTTAGTTATAGCAAAACGATGAACATCCCCATCCTTTCGGGGTGTTTTATGTTCTTGTGCACCGAAGCCCTTGAGAATGTAGGATTATTTGATGAGCACTTTTTTATGTATATGGAAGATTTCGACCTCAACCGTCGTATCCATCGTGCCTACAAAACCATCTTCTTCCCCGAAGCTGTTGTTGTACACGAATATCAAAAAGCATCCTATAAAAATATCAAACTATTGAAAGCCCATATTAAATCCGCTATTTATTACTTCAATAAGTACGGCTGGTTTTTCGATAAGGAAAGAAAGAAAATCAATCGAGAAACCTTAAAACAAATCTTAGAAAAGGACTAAAAACTTACTATGCTGAAAAAGAATACTTATCGCCCCGACATCGATGGACTTCGCGCTTTAGCGGTTTTAGCCGTTGTATTATTTCATTTAAGTCCAACGCTCTTGCCCAATGGCTTTTTGGGGGTAGATATCTTTTTCGTTATTTCAGGTTTTCTCATTACCACTATTCTCTACCGTGAGATGGAGCAAAACAACTTTTCGTTTGCCAATTTCTACAATAGGCGCATCAGGCGAATTCTTCCTGTTTGTTTTGTAGTGATAGTTGTAGGGTTATTGCTCACACGATGGCTCTTCTTAACCAAAGATTTTTATAGCGTTGCCAACAGTGCAGTAGCTTCTGTTTTCTTTCTGTCTAACTTCTATTTTGCAAGAGTAGGAGGCTATTTTGATATTGCTACCGAAGAACGCCCCTTCAATCATATATGGTCACTATCTGTAGAAGAACAATTCTATTTCATTTTTCCTCTATTGTTGTGGTTAGTGTTTAAAAGTAAGTTCCTCAGAAAACATATCATAGCTGTATTACTCTCTACAATGTTTTTCTTGCTATGCCTCTCCTTCTTACCATTAGAGAAAATAGGCATACACTTAGATGCTTACTACCTCCCTCATTTGCGAATGATAGAGTTGCTCACAGGCTCATTGCTGGCTGTAATCTTGTGCTTAAAAGGTAATCATTTGTCAGTGCAAATGTCTAATATATTAGGTAGTAGCACTTTGGTAATAGTAATAGCTTGCTTGTGTATCAAAGGCATTTTTGTTCCTCCTTATTTCCCAGGGGTAACTTCACTCTTGTTGTGTGTCCCTACAGCGCTACTAATTGTAGCTAATGAAAAAGGAAGCTATGTGAAAAAACTATTTTCAATACCACCTATAGTGTGGATAGGAAAACTCTCGTACTCTTTATACTTATGGCACTGGGTTATATTAGCAATGTGTAGGTATTTTTTAGGAGTAGGCGACTTACCTTTTGGGGTCGCTTTAGGGGCTTTTATACTAATGTTCTTACTTTCAATAATCACCTATTATTTTGTAGAACAACCTTTTAGAAAGAAAAAATACACTTTCAAGAAGAGCTTTTTGTATTTATACCTATTGCCTCTTATTGTAGTGATTGCCATTAGTTACAGTCTGTATCAAGCAAAAATTCCCGAGCTTCAAAAAACTTCATCACACTTTCCACCAGTAGTGTGTGAAAAATGTAGTTCCTCAAAAGATACCTTGCAAACATTAGGTGATACGAAAAGCCTTTATCCTAAAAAAATCCTTTTTGTAGGCGATAGCCATACCTCTCATTTCCCCTTTCATAGATATAGTAGGTAAAAAAGAAGGTTGGAAAGCCGATGTCCTATCAGCAGGAGCTTGTCCATCGCTATTAAACACTCAAGGGTGGAAACCTACAGCTGAATGCCAAAAGGCACTCGATTACTTGCAAGAACACTACCTCCAGTACAATGTTATCTTTTTAGTAAACTCATATACTACCGATAGAGAAAATATCCCTGCATATACACAAAAGTTCATCACTACTATACGCACCTTGTTAGCGGCAGGAAAAGACGTTTATGTGCTAAACTCATCAGCTAATTTTGATTATGATGTTCAAAGAAACCAAAAGCTCAAAAAGCAACTAGGAATCCAATACTTTACCTCTCTTAGAGGAGAAAAATACAAGAAAAATTACAAACGTTGGGAAAGATTTGCCTCCACCCTAAAAACCGAATTCCCTACCCTCCATATAATAGACCTTTCTCATTACATCCCTAATGATGGTTGTATAGCAGGAAAACCAATAATGTACGACACCAATCATTTCAATACCTACGGAGCTCAACAAATAGCAGCTCTTTTCATAGCAAATGGAGAAAAACTCCTTAAACTTGAGAGTAGGCGATAAATCATAAACTTTGTCAAAGTCCCAAAACTTTGACAAAGTCTATAAATCTGATAATCAATTACTTTTAGTCACATTGTAGGGGCGTTTTGCAAACGCCCTCTCAAGAAAAACTTTTAGGACAGCCTCAAATTCGTGAGATAATAAAAAATAAAGACTTTTATGCACTCCCAATTTCGTGAAAATTCGTGTAATTCGTGGGCAAGGGCAGTCAATACCTACTAAAAAATATCTACAAAAAGTATCTTTATCTCCAATATTTTTCGTAACTTCGCCCCTTGAACAATCTCCTTTATTACACCAATAATAAAATGACAAAAAAAGCACTCATTACAGGTATCACAGGGCAAGATGGCGCCTATCTCGCCGAATACCTCCTCAAAAAAGGATATGAAGTACACGGTATGAAACGCCGATCATCCCTCTTCAATACCGACCGTATCGACCACCTCTACCAAGACCCTCATTTAGAACACCGCAACCTCATCCTACACTACGGCGACCTTACCGATAGTATGAATATCACACGCCTTGTCCAAGAGGTACAACCCGATGAAATCTACAACCTCGCAGCGATGAGTCACGTGCACGTGAGTTTTCAAACACCCGAATACGTAGGTAACGCCGATGGTCTCGGCACCTTGCGCATCCTTGAAGCTGTACGCCTCTTGGGGCTTACCGAAAAAGCGCGTATCTATCAAGCTTCTACCTCCGAACTCTACGGTTTAGTGCAAGAAGTACCTCAAAGTGAACGCACTCCTTTCTATCCGCGTTCACCTTATGCAGTCGCTAAATTGTATGCCTATTGGATTACTGTGAATTACCGCGAAGCCTATAATATGCACGCCTCTAATGGTATCCTCTTCAACCACGAATCGCCTATACGCGGCGAAACTTTCGTAACCCGCAAAGTAACCCGTGCTCTCAGCAGGGTAGCGTTGGGTATGCAGGATAAGTTCTATATGGGTAACCTCAGCTCTCAACGCGACTGGGGGCACGCCAAAGACTATATCAAGGCGATGTACCTCATCTTGCAACAACCCACCCCCAGCGATTATGTAATTGCTACAGGTATCACTACCGCCATCCGCGATTTTATCACAATGGCTGCCAAAGAAATAGGTCTCACTATCGAATTTAAAGGCGAAGGCGTAAACGAAAAAGGCTATATCACAGCAGTAGATACTTCTGTTTTCAGCGAAAAAGTAGGCGAAAAGTACCTCAGTGCCATACGCGAACGTATTGCCAATAACCCCGAAGTGGTAAATGTAGACCCTCAGTATTTCCGCCCTACCGAAGTAGATTTGCTCATCGGCGACCCTACCAAATCGCAAACCGTTTTAGGTTGGAAACCTGAGTATGACCTTAAAGGACTGATTGAAGATATGATGCGCTCGGATATCAAACTCTTCAAACGCGATGCCTACCTCAAAGAAGGTGGCTTCACTGTAATGAATTACTTTGAATAACAATGAATAAAAACGCTAAAATATATGTTGCAGGACACAAAGGTTTAGTGGGTTCTGCTATTTGGAAGAATCTTTCTCAAAAAGGATATACCAATTTGATAGGCAGAACAAGTGCCGAACTCGACCTACGTGATGCACAAGCCGTCGCTCAATTCTTTAAAAACGAAAAACCCGATTATGTCTTCTTGGCAGCAGCCAAAGTAGGGGGCATTATGGCTAACAACACCTATCGCGCCGATTTTATCTACGAAAACCTGATGATTCAAAACAATGTAATTCATTCGGCTTACGAAAATAAGGTGAAAAAATTGTTGTTCTTGGGGAGTACTTGTATCTACCCTAAGGAAGCACCCCAGCCTATGAAAGAAGACTGTTTGCTCACCTCTCCGTTAGAATATACGAATGAACCCTATGCTATTGCCAAAATTGCGGGCATCAAGCTATGCGAGAGTTACAACCTGCAATACGACACTAATTATATTGCTGTAATGCCCACCAATCTCTATGGGCCTAACGATAATTTTCACCTCGAAAATTCTCACGTATTGCCAGCGATGGTACGCAAAATACACTTAGCAAATGCCTTGCTTAAAAATGATTGGGAAGCAGTAAAAACAGACCTCAACAAGCGTCCGGTAGAAGGAATAAGTGGTAAAAACAACCAAGAAGAAATAAAAACAATCTTATCAAAATATGGTATTACAGCCAAAACAGTTACGCTATGGGGTACGGGCACTCCTTTGCGTGAGTTTTTGTGGAGTGAAGATATGGCCGATGCTTGTGTGTTTCTAATGGAACGCATCAATTTTAAAGATACATATCCTGCTAATGCCAAAGAAGTACGCAACACCCATATCAATATTGGTACGGGTAAGGAACTTTCTATCAAAGAACTCGCCTATATGATAAAAGAAACCATTGGCTATCAAGGAAAAATAGTCTTCGATAGCACTAAACCCGATGGTACAATGCGCAAACTCACCGACCCCAGCAAGTTACACCAACTCGGGTGGCAACACTCTGTTGAACTCCAAGAAGGCATCAAACTGATGTATGAACATTATTTGTTGTAAATCAATCTCATATCTGTACTACTCTGTTACAACCCTGTTACCCCTCGTTACAACTTTTTGCACACTCGCAAAATTCACCGCAATTTTGCACCGTAAAAGTTAGGAAATAAAGTTCAGAAATGAATAGGAAATAGAATAGTGGTCAGCCCCTCTGGACAGGCTGACGTGTCCAGCACTATCCCCTATTCACTATCCCCTAACCCCTAATTATTAACAACTTTAAAATCAAACAAAAATGGCAAAAAGTATTAACAACATCGTAACAGAAGGCCTTTCTGGTCGAATCGGAAAACAAATCGTTTTCAGTCAACGCAATGGTGAAACCATCGTCTCTAAATTCCCAGTGCGTACCAAAAAACCAACCGCTAAACAAATAGCTCAACAAACCAAATTCTCAAGTGCTATCGCCTACGGTAAAAACGCTTTGCAGGACAATTCCCTCAAAGTACTCTATACCACCGAAGCTCAGAAACGAAAAGGCGTATCTGCTTACAACCTCGCTGTCGCCGATTTCCTCAAAGCTCCAGTGATTGAAAACGTAGATGTCTCAGCTTATAAAGGGGCTGCCAGCGGCGAAAAAATAACCATCACCGTCACCGATAATTTTAAGGTAACCACTGTGAAAGTCGCAATTATAAACAGTGATGATACCCCTGTTGAACAAGGCGAAGCAACCCTCTTAGAAGGCAAATGGGTCTATAGCACCACCGCTACTAACGCCGCCCTCTCTGGCGATAAAGTAGTCGTAACGGCTACCGACCGTCCTGGTAACAAAACCGTAAAGGAAACAACCCTCTAATCACAAATCGTTATTATAACAACAATTAGAAAAACAATAGGCTCATCTCCCATCAAAAGATGAGCCTATTATACTTCTGTTTTCCACACCTATAGCTTACACTTTTAATGTGAGTCCAATATAAAAAATAACCTCAGTTCGGAATAATAGAGCATTATAGTTCAGCGTCAGGTGAAAATTCGTGAGATAATAAAAAATAAAGACTTTTATACACTCCCCAATTCGTGAAAATTCGTGTTTCACATACCCAGCTGCGCCAACTCGCTGGCTTTGTGGGAGATTAAAAATATTTCACTGCTTGTTAGATAAATCCTTAAAAAACATCAGTTCGGATATAATTCACCGTCAGGTGAAAATTCGTGAGATAATAAAAAATAAAGACTTTCACACTCCCCAATTCGTGAAAATTCGTGAAATTCGTGGGAGATTTAAAATATTTTACTGCTTGTTAGATAAATTCTTAAAAAATCTCAGTTCGGAATAATAGAGCATTATAATTCACCGTCAGGTGAAAATTCGTGAGATAATGTAAAGTAAAGAGTCCTTTATAGTCCTTATTTTGTGAAAATTCGTGAAATTCGTGGGAGATTAAAAATATTTCACTGCTTCTTAAATATCGAACTTTTTACAAAAAAAAGACTCAGCAATTCCCATCGCCGAGCCTTTCAATTATTGTATAATTAAAATGAGATTTTGTGGTGAATAAGCCACCTATGAAAAAAACTTTTCAGCCAACTGTCAATTGCCAATTGTTAATTGTCAATTGTTAATTGTCAATTGTTAATTAAAAAAAGCCCTCCCATAGTTCTCCAAAAAGCAAATATAATTACCTTATTAAAAAACATTTATGATGATTGCATTGTGAAGAACCCTCTAATTTTAACAAGTATTCAAAAAAAGAGAATATGGAAGGTACTTTTCATCACTAACTATTGTTGTTCTTTGATAACATTGATTTCTACACGTCGGTTAATCTCTTTACCGCGTTCAGTATCGTTGCTCTCAATAGGGCGAGTTTGCCCATAACCTTTAGCCTCGAGGCGTTTTTTGCTCACACCGTGGCGTGAAAGGTATTGCTTGATAGCATCAGCGCGATCTTGTGAGAGTTTGAGGTTGTGCTCAGGAGTACCTGTGTTATCAGTATGCCCTTCTACTACGAAGTTGAAATCGGGGTTTTCGTTCATAATCACCGCAATATTGTCCAAGATAAACTCAGCTTGTGGTTTTACTACCGATTTATCGGTGTCAAACAAGATAGTCTTTGCATAAAGGTTTATCTGTTTTACCACGCGTTTGGTACGCTCTTCGCGTTCTTCAGGAGTTTCTACACGAGTAATCGCTTTGTTTGCCGATACGCGTTTGCGGTCTTTTTTCTCTTTTACTTTAGGTTCCTTGGTGCGTTCTACGTGGTCTACGATAGGGTTTTCGCGAGCGGTAAGAGGCAATTTAAGCACTACACCAGCGCCCCATTGGTAGTAGTCGTGACCAGTGCCACCCCCTACGTTGTAGGCAGTGTTCACATTGGCGCCCACTACATCTGTAAACCAGAAGTTCACCCCAAGACCCGCGATAAACTTAAATTTGCTTTCGCTATCTACTGAAGCAACGCCCACACCCACTTGTGGATAAGGGTCGAGCCAAGGAAGCGCATCCCATAAACGGTTGAGGTGATAACGACCGCGTACGTCAAACGCCCAGTAAGTTTTGGCGTTTTCGAGTTTAGTTTCCTCTACATCAGGGAAGTAATTTTGGTCTTTCTTAATGCTAGCGTATGCAAAACCCGCTTCGGCAGTAATACCTTTTTTGATGTAGCGAGCGGCGTTGAGGCGGAAGCCGATATTCATATCGGGATACCCAAACCAGTCTTTCATTACGCTTCTTTCGGGCACCTTAAAGTCTACAGTGCTCACGCCCGCCCCTACGAGCCAAGGGCGATAGTTATCTTGTGCTGTTACAGCACTCGCACTGAGCGCTGTAATGGCAGCAATGGTATATATTTTAATTTTGTTCATTTCTTGTGATTTTTTTAATTGTTTTTATTCTCAAAGGTTTTTTTCTGAGTTCCTCAGGGTTTCTCAGAGTTTTTCCAAGATTCTCAGAGTTTTTCCGAGATTCTCAGAGTTCCTTAAAAACAGCTATTAATAGCCTCTTATTCTATCTCCAAAACTGGTTGCTATCCAAGTTTGGCGTATCTTCCAGTCTCCCACAGCTGCTGTTGGCACATACAAGGTCGCATTATTTGTATTACCAATAGGACTTTGTGCATAAGCATACGTCCCAAAATTATTTCCATACCTAAGAGTACCTGATGCAACAGTCAATTGGCTGGGGGTTGTTACTCCTATACGCAATTCTCTCAATGAATTTTCAGTAAACAACAAAGCCCAAGCTCCTATTTTAGTAAGTTTAGACCCTATAATGATATGGGTAGTAGTAGAAGGAAATACTTGTCCTATGTGTAAATCACTTATATATCCCGAACCATGGTAGCTTTCATATGAATCATACGCCAATTCTTTTAATTCTGGTAGATTAAATTTGCTTACTTTAGTACCTCTAAAAGCTGAACTTCCTATTTTCTCTACTTTATTAGCAATCACAGTTTCTAAGTTTTGTGAGCCGTAGAAAGCTTTAGAACTTACCTGTGTTACATTATTTAGGTCTATTTTGGTAATTTTAGCATTACCATACAGATAATTATCATTTTGAACTTGTGAAATATTTGCGGTAAAACCTCCTTCAGTGATTGTAGTTGCTTTATAAGGCACTTTAGGAGGCACTGTAAGCATATCAAAACTGCGTTTGGTAACATAAGTAGCATTAGAAAGTCCAGTTACAGTGGTACCGTTTATAGCCCAGAACTTGGTTACTTTTTTAATGACCACAGTTTTATCTTCTTCACCTGCTTTGGTAAATTTGAAAGTAAGTGGCGTACTTTCATCGTAGTGGTTTGTAGCTTTCACCTTCACTTTGTTGCCAGAGCCTGTGATCGTTACACGGGTATCAAACACAGCGGCAGGAGCCTTACTACTCGCTTGATACTCATAACCCACAGGGGCTTCAACTTCTACTTCATCTTTAGAGTTTGCCTCAGTAAGGTCGCCATCTATATTTTCGATAGTGAGGGTGTTACCTCTCCATCCGCGATCTCTTTCTACAATCACAACCGTAAGGGTAGCTGTTTTAGCTGCATTAGTAGCTGGGTCGGTATCCGTAATGCGGATATCGTGACTACCGCTCTCATTGTCATAGGCGTGAATTACCAAATGAGGTTGAGGATCGGTGTATTTAGTTACAGTTAAAGCTGTAGAAGGGCTTTCGAAATTAAAATTATTGGTAGCACCATCAATGGTTACAGAACGGGTGGAACCTTCTTCTATATGAATGGTGTGAGTTCTACCATTTCTAAAATAGAAGCTGTTTTCAGTACTTGGGCGTGGTTTTTCACCTACCCCGTCATCGGCATCCGATTTACAGCCTACGTAGGCAAGGCTTAAAGATACAAATGCCATTAAAGCAAAAATTCTTTTTCTCATATTATTTCTTTTTATTAAATTACGCACTATGCGTGGGTTATTTATCTGGTGCAAAGGTACAAACGGGAAAATAAACCCTCCAAATTAATTTAAGATATGTTAACTTTATCACATCATTGAAGTAGTGAAATAGTAGTGTTTTTAACAATTTTAACAATTCACAGCTGCTTTTTAATACTATTTTAACAGATTGCAAGCTTAAAAATAGCCAATTATAACTTATACGCGTAAAAAGTATTCATTTACACACTTTTATAACTCACTATAAATAAAACTCTTACAAAAATGTGACGTACTAATGACGTAGTACCTTAACAAATTCAAAATAATAGAAATGGGTAAAATGGTTACATAAAAATCAGTAAAATTACCTTTATTGAAGAACCAATTCTTGCTATTTTGCAAACTATTTTTTACCTTTGTAACCTGAAATTTAGTATTGATATGAACACCCCTCCTTATAAAAAAGCACTAAAATACCTCATTATCATCATCAGCGTGATGGTGGTATGCGTAGCTGTTGCGTTCTGGATAAAAAGTGAGTTTGATACATTTGTTGCGGTCGTTTGTGCTGTATTGTGCAGTGTTGCACTCTCATTCTTATTTCTTTTTTACTACAGCTTTTACTACCGTTGGGCGCGCCAATGGCTCTTAGCAGGCATACTGGTAGGGCTCGTTTTATTTTTGTTATTGGCACTTCAAAACGAATTAGAAAACGTCTATTCTGTTATGATGACTCCTAAAAAGTACGACAACTACCTCTCACTACAAACTCATACGCCCTACCGCAAAAACGGCAAAACACTATCCCTGCTCTCCCCTAATCCCGATAAGAACTTGGAATACAACTTCCTCTTTCTAAACGAACACGCCCAGTTGGTATTGATGCAAAACGTCTATTACCCTCATTTCTACAAGTTTAACCGTCAAGGAATACTCATCGATAGCCTGCAACTAACGAACCAATGCGATTTTGAATACGCTTTCTTGGGTAGCCATTATGTGAATCTCAACGATAACCAAAGCCTCTCGTGGGCAATCGATGGCGATACACAACTCAAACCCATAACTATAGTAAACCATTCACCACAGTGGACAGATAAACAGCGGAGAACCTTCTTCAACGAAGTGCAAAATACCGCCGATTACTACTATATTTATGAGATTCGCAGTCAGGAATCCGACCAAAGTGATGAGCTAAACACCTCAAAATCTAAAGAAAAAGTATTCTTCTACAGAAATGAACGATGGCAGTATTTTTACCTGTCACCCAACGAGTATACCTATCAAAAAATACCTGAAAACGAACGTTCTAAAGGTGAAAACAACCCGCTTATCGGTGACTTTAGCGCGCGATTTACCAAAGAAACAACCTGCAAGCATCACAGCATACATCCACTTTATGTAACTGAAAATAACCGAGGTTTATACATAGATTTAGTAGCAAAAGGAGTGGTTTTTCACCTCCTCATTTCGCGCAATAACCCTATGTTTGGCTCGATTGACTACCAGCCATTGTACTGTTTAAAAAACGGAGATGAACATTTGGAAACCTATCAAGATTTAATGTTCTACAGCAATACCCAGCTACTCTATCAATTGTTTTACAACAGCCAAGAAGTGTATATAATTAGAGAATTAGCAAATTAGTAAATTAGTAAATTAGCAATGCCCGTACGGCTCGCACAAATCGCTTTTGCATCATAAACTTTGTCAAAGTCCCAAAACTTTGACAAAGTCTATAAATCTGATTATCAATTACTTTTAGAGTATGTTATGTAGGAAAGCCAGCGATAGCTGGGTATGTGC
>NZ_JAESPJ010000014.1:0-17771 GCF_016806945.1 Capnocytophaga genosp. AHN8471 | reverse complement strand
CATCATAAACTTTGTCAAAGTCCCAAAACTTTGACAAAGTCTATAAATCTGATTATCAATTACTTTTAGAGTATGTTATGTAGGAAAGCCAGCGATAGCTGGGTATGTGCTGTAAACGCCCATTAACAAATTGAAAAATCGCAAAATTTCCTACCCGTGCGGCTCGCACTAAATCGAAATTATTCGTATCTTTGCCCCCTCATTCTAACTAACGTCAGTTCGATATAACAGAACATTGATTTACAGCTTTATATCATAATATATTCACAAAATAATTCACCGTCAGGTGAAAATTCGTGAGATAATAAAAAATAAAGACTTTTATACACTCCCAAATTCGTGAAAATTCGTGAAATTCGTGGGAGATTAAAAATATTTTACTGATTGTTAAGTAATTACTTACGTCGAACTCACATTAACTAATACTAAAAATGAAAATATCATTTAAAAACGATTATGCCGAAGGCGCTCACCCCGCAATTTTAGAAGCCCTCGTACGCACAAACACTGTACAACAAGCAGGATATGGCTACGATAATTATTCGGCAGCTGCCAAAGAACTCATCAGAAAGAAGATAGAAAACCCTGAGGCGCAAATATTTTTTGTAAGTGGTGGTACACAAGCTAATATGCTGGTAATAGGCACTTTGTTGCGCACCTATCAAAGTGTGATAGCCCCCGAAACAGGGCATATCGCCGATAATGAAACCGGAGCCATAGAAGCAGTAGGTCACAAAATACACTTAGCCCCAGCAACAAACGGTAAAATCACTCCTGAGAGCATTGCCGATTTTGCCACCCGCTATACAAATTATCCACACCAAGTACAACCACGACTCGTGTATATTACGAACGCCACCGAGATAGGAACCATCTATACTTTGGCAGAGCTCAAAGCCATTTACGAGTGTTGCCAAGCGCATAACCTCCTGCTGTTTATGGACGGCGCGCGATTAGGATCGGCATTAAATGCTGAAGACAACGATATACAATGGAAAGATTTAGCCCGTTATACCGATGTGTTTTATATAGGAGCTACCAAAAACGGCGGACTGTTAGGCGAAGCCATTGTAATCAATAACCCAGCCCTCACCGATGGTTTTGAGTATTACCTCAAACAACAAGGAGCGCTACTTGCCAAAGGTCGTTTGCTTGGCTTGCAATTTCTCACCTTGTTTGAAAACGGATTGTACGATGCTTTGGCATTGCACGCTAACCAGCAGATGAAGCGTATCAAAGAAGCGTTTGTAGTCAATGGTTATACCTTGCTTTCAAATACTTGTACAAATCAGTTATTCCCGATACTCACTCACAACCAAATTGCCGCATTGGCAGAGCAGTTTGATTTCTACCAGTGGCAAAAAGTAGATGAAACCCACACCGCCATTCGCCTCATTAGCTCGTGGGCTACTACCGATGCACAAGTAGATGCGCTTATCCAAGCAATTCAATCATTAGCAGTAACTCAATGAAAAATTACCTCCTTCCTTTCCTTTCAATCGTGATAGGGGCTTGCCTTGTGTTGTGGCTCAAACCCACGCATAAAAGCAGGCTTAAGCTGTTATTGGCATTCAGTGGCGCTTTTTTAATGGGGATGACCATTTTTCACCTCCTCCCCGAAGTATATCACGAGGCACTACACGCTCACGAAGAACACAGTGATTTTGGCGATAAAACCATCGGACTCTGGATCGCTGTGGGCATACTCCTGCAAATCGTGTTAGAGTTCTTTTCGCATGGCGCCGAACACGGTCATTTTCATTCACCCGCCAAAGGATTACAAACCCATTTCCCGTGGGGGTTGTTCATCAGTTTGAGTATCCACTCAGTGCTTGAAGGCTTCCCATTACACGAACATAGCAATATGGTGTACGGCATTTTCATCCACCATTTGCCCATTGCTATGGTGCTGACAATCTTTTTCTTAGATTCCGGTATCGGACTCAAACGCACGCTCGCTTTTCTGTTTGTCTTTTCGCTAATGACCCCGCTGGGCGCTTTTTTAGCAAACTATGTACCCGCCTTATTGCCCTATCACAACCTGATGAGCGCCGTAGTCGTGGGGATATTCTTGCATATCTCGTCAGTAATACTGTTTGAAACCTCCGAAAATCACCAATTTAATTATAGAAAGTTAGGCGTGATTGTTATAGGTTTTGCAATGGCATTTCTATTCAATTAACAATCGCAGACTTTGTCAAAGTCCCAAAAACTTTGACAAAGTCTCTAAGAACGACAAAGTCTCTAAAAATCTCAGAGTTTTTCAGAGAATCTCCAAGACTTTCAGAGGCTCTCAAAATCTCACCGCTAATAACAATTAACAATATGAAGTATTTAATCTTTACAGTCTTATCACTGCTTTCATTACAACAGTACGCACAGCAACTCCTCACCGAGAGTGAGATAGAAGAAAAAAAATTCGGCAATGAGAGTATCCATTTCCTCAAAAGCAACAACACCCGCTTGAATGGCGCCTACAAAATAGGCAACAACCAAGGAGAATACTACGAGGTTACCTTCGTTGATGGAATTGCCAACGGATTGGTGAAATTCTACAACCGTTATGGCAAACTAAAAACCGAAGCTACTTTTGAAAAAGGCATCTTCCACGGTCCTTACAGGCAATACGCCCCTTACTCAGGCGAAATGTACCGCGAATATAACTACAAGAACGGCGAGCTCGACGGCAAATTCCGCGAATATTCCGATGGCAAATTAGTAGTCGATAGAAACTACAAGGACGGTAAACCCGACGGCGATTGGAAAGAATACGACGAGAACGGCAAACTCACCAAAGAAGAACACTACAAAATGGGCAAAAAGGACGGTAAACAGTGGTCAGCTGTCACTCGCCGCCGTAGCGGACTTGTACAAACCGATGTAGAATACTACAAAAACGGTGAACCTACAGGCAAATGGCTCTCTAAATTGAGCGACGGCACCCTCCGTGAAGAAAGAGAGTACAAAGCCAATGGCACTTCAGTACGCAAAGAATATTACGAAACCGGTCGACTTAGTAAAATAGTGCATTACAAAGGGGAAAAATACCAAGGTGATTACCAACTCTACAACAGCGATGGCATACTTACTGAGGAAGGTACTTACGACAACGATTTCCCTACAATGAAAAAAACATATTACCCTAACGGAAAACTAAAAACCGAAAGTTATTACCAAAACAACGAACAACACGGCAAATACGCTTCTTACGACGAACGCGGACGCCTATTAGTAGAAGGAGCTTACCTAAAAGGCTATCCCGATGGAACTTGGAAATCATACACCACCGATGGTGTGTTAACTAAAGAAGCTCATTACGACAAGGGTAGGGAAGAGGGCGCTTACAAAGAGTATTATCCCTCAGGAATACTTTCTATAGAAGGACAATACGCTCGCGGACAGAGAGAAGGCGTTTGGAAATACTACAACGAGCAAGGTCAGGTCGCTAAAGAAGTAAAATACCAAAACGGCAACTCAGTACAAGTTACCAATTATATGGATAAATGAAACTGATTCTCCTCTACGAAATACTCTACATACTATTTGTTATAGCTGTGTGCTTGCGAATTATTTGGGACACACGCTCGGTGAGTAAAGCTTTAGCTTATTTGCTCTTAGTTATCTTTGTGCCCATTGCAGGTGCAATCTTCTACTTTTCATTTGGTATCAACTACCGTCGGCATAAAATATACCACAAAAAACTGACTGTAGACCAAGCTTTCCGCCGACAATTAGAACAGATTTACCCGCGTATACAAGCGCATTTAGAATCCTTAGGAAATTCGGTTACAGCATCTTATGAAAAAAGTTTGCGATTTCTGTCGAATATAGAGGAACGCCTTTTATTGATTCCTAATGAAGAAGTAAAAGTAATATGCAATGGCGAAAACCTCTTTCCTGAATTGCTTGAGAGTTTGCGAAGTGCTCAACATCATATCCACATAGAGTATTACATCTACGAGAACGACCACATAGGCAATGCTATTAAAGATATTCTAATAGAAAAAGCGCGTGAAGGGGTAGAAGTACGTTTCATTTACGACGATTTTGGCAGTCAAGGTATACGCCGAAACATTGCGCGTGAGCTACGCGAAAATGGAGTCCCTGCTTTTCCGTTTTACAAAATCAACTTCGTAAAACTCGCCAATCGTATGAACTACCGCAATCACCGCAAAATAGTAGTGGTAGATGGCTATACCGCTTTTATAGGAGGAATCAACATCAGTGATAAGTACAACAATGCCGAAGCTAATGAGCGCTATTGGCGCGATACTCATCTAAAAGTAAAAGGCTATTCGGCTCACGTGTTACAAGCAGTATTCTTGCAGGATTGGAATTTCTGTAGCGGTGAAAATGTAGCTATCAACGCTCCTTATTTCCCAATAGGCATAGAGCCCCATCCCACCGATTATTTCACACAAATCGTCGCCAGCGGTGCCGATTCCGACCTCCCAAATATCCTCTACGCTACCGTGCAGCTCATCTATGCAGCTAAACGCGAAATCCTAATTACCACCCCTTATTACATCCCCGATACCTCCTTGCAAGAGTCGCTTATCATTGCCGCACTTAGCGGAATAAAAGTGAAATTATTAGTACCCCAAAAAGGCGATTCGGTATTTGTACATATCGCCAGTGAGTCATTTTTTGAAGAATTGCTCAAGGCAGGAGTAGAAATTTATCTTTATGAAAAAGGATTTGTACACGCTAAAACTTTTGTGATAGACGGCGAAGTAGCATCGGTAGGTACAGCCAACCTCGATGCGCGCAGTTTCGACCTCAATTTTGAAGTAAATGCTCTCGTGTACAACAAAACAGTCGCCAGCGATTTGCAGAGAATTTTCTATAACGATTTAAAAAATGCGCGTTTGTTGCAGTTAGAACAGTGGCAAAAGCGGAGTGAGTTTAAGCAAATGATAGAGCGGGTAGTGCGCTTGTTTTCACCGTTTTTATAAAATAAAAAAGGCCTCCTCTCGGAAGCCTCTTTCGTTGGTCTACTAGGACTCGAACCTAGAATAACAGAACCAAAATCTGCTGTGTTACCATTACACCATAGACCAGCGATTTCTCATTTGCGGTGCAAAGGTACTGCTATTTTTGTAATCTGCAAATTTTTTAGAAGATTTTTTTAAATAAATCGATGAAAATCTTCTTTAACCACTGAAAATCAAACCAATTGCCTAATTGCTAAATTATCCTTACCTTTGCGCCCTGCTAATCTACTAATCAACAAATTATAAAATATTTTATCTTATAAACACTCACTTTTGCGGCTTGCCCCCTCTCCTTGGGAGAGGGGGCAACGGGGGTGAGGCTATTAAATCGGCAAATGAAAGTATATCACGACCTCTTGCGCCATATCCTTGAAAATGGCTATTCTAAAGACGATCGCACTGGTACCGGTACTACCAGCGTGTTCGGTTACCAAATGCGCTTTGACCTCAGTCAAGGATTTCCTTTGGTAACTACTAAAAAAATACATCTAAAATCAGTAATTTATGAACTTTTGTGGTTCTTAAAAGGCGATACCAATATCAAATACCTCACCGATCACGGCGTGCGTATCTGGAACGAGTGGGCTGATAAGAATGGCGACCTCGGCCCCGTGTATGGCGCACAGTGGCGCAACTGGAATGGAGAAGCTATCGACCAGATAAAAACCGTCGTCGAAACCCTCAAACACAACCCCGAAAGTCGTCGCATTATTGTATCAGCTTGGAATCCTTCGGTATTACCCGATACAGGAAAATCGTTTGCCGAGAATGTAGCCAACGGCAAAGCCGCCTTGCCCCCTTGTCACGCCTTATTTCAGTTCTATGTTGCCGATGGCAAGCTTTCTTGTCAGTTGTATCAACGCAGCGCCGATGTATTTTTAGGAGTACCCTTCAACATAGCCTCTTATGCCCTGCTCACAATGATGCTCGCTCAAGTATGCGATTTGCAAGTAGGTGATTTTGTGCACACTTTCGGCGATGTACACATCTACAACAACCACCGCGAACAAGTAGCCCTACAGCTCAGCCGTACCCCACGTGAATTGCCTACTATGCACCTCAATCCAGCGGTAAAAGACCTCTTTGCTTTCGACTACGAGGATTTCCGTTTAGAAGGCTACGACCCCTATCCCGCCATCAAAGCACAAGTATCAGTATAATTAGCAAATTTTCCAATTAGTAAATTTACTAATTACCCTCTTACCGTTAAAGTTTCGTTAAAATGCAGTGGATAACTTTTTTATATAAGCCTTTTTTAGTTATTTTGTACGCTCAAACAAAAAGTAACAAATCTATGCAGATGAAGAAATTATTCACACTCCTCATTGCCTTATTAATGGCACAAAGTATTTTTGCACAAATCAGCAACGAAACATTCACTTCAGGCAAAACCGGCAAACGCCAGAAATTAGGACTCTATAAGCCCACTGGTTACACCGATAAAAAAGTCTATCCACTGATAGTAGTCCTCAACGCCAACACCCTAATGGAGCCCGTGGTAACCGCCGTGCGCTACTACGAACAATTTGAAGAAATGCCTAAATGTATAGTAGTAGGCGTATACGATGAAAAGTTAGAAGAAGTAGCCATTATCGATGAAGTAGGACGCCCTATGAATGAGTCCGCACGCTTTTTCGATTTTATTTCCACCGAATTAGTACCCTATATACAAGGCAAATACCCCATTGCAGGTTTCAAAGGGATTATCGCATCAGAAGAAGCCGGTTTTTTAATCAATTACTACCTGCTCAACCCCAAATCGCCCTTCAGTATGTACGTGAGTTTAAACCCCACAGTAATCCCACGTATGGCACCCGAGTTTGCAGCCGCTTTGGCAACAGGCGCCTCAAAAGAACAACACCGCTTGTATTACTATATGGCAACCGCCGATGTAGAAAACAAACTCAGCTACGACAAAACAATTAATTTTGAAAAAGGATTGCGCTCTATGCCTATCCACGAATCGGTACTCTACCGCTTTGCCGATATGAAAGGAAGCTCCGTCAACTCCGCCAAATTACAAGGAATTGCCCAAGCTCTCGACGAGTGTTTCGACATCTATAAACCCATAGGAGGCAAGGAGTACAAAACTCAAATGGAAACCTTGAGCAATAATATTTTTGAATATTTAGAAAACAAGTACAACACTATCGAACAATATATCGGACTCAAAAAGAAACCTCTGCTCAACGATGTAATGGCAACCTATACCGCTATCAAATCGGCAGCCGATTGGGAGTCGCTTAGAAAATTAGCAAAATATGTAGAAACAAATGGCTATGTAAAAACCGCAATGCCTAACTTCTTCTTAGCCGAATACTACGAAAAAACCGAAGATTACAAAAAAGCATTGAAAACCTATCAAAAATCGTATACCGAACCCAGTATAGATTTCATCACCGCCGACCTTATCACCGAACGTATCAATGCTCTTAAAACCAATAGAAATGTAGGTAGACCCTCTAAAAAATCTAAAAAAGTAATAGAAGAAGTGCCTGAAACCACCGACGAACAAACAACCCCCACCGATGAAAGTAATCAAAACTAAATTAGAAGGTGTGGTGATTATAGAACCACAAGTATTTTTTGACGGCAGAGGCTATTTTTTCGAGTCATTTTCACAACAATGCTTCAATGAGCAAGTAGCCCCCATCACATTTGTGCAGGACAACGAATCAAAATCAAGTTATGGTGTATTGCGCGGCTTGCACTTCCAAAAGCCCCCTTTCGCACAATCTAAATTAGTACGAGTTGTGAAAGGCAAAGTGTTAGACGTTGCGGTTGATTTACGCAAAGGTTCACCCACCTTTGGGCAATACGAATCGGTAGTGCTTAGTGAGGAAAACAAACGGCAGTTTTTTATCCCACAAGGCTTTGCTCACGGTTTTGCAGTGCTGAGTGAAGAAGCTATTTTTCAGTATAAATGCGACAACTACTACGCCCCTCACAGCGAGGGAAGTGTGCGTTGGAACGACCCTACTATAGCCATAGATTGGCTATTGCCCGAGAAAGACATTATCCTATCAACAAAAGATGAACAAGCCCCACTCTTATCACAATTAACAATTAACGATTGATAATTAAGAGAATACACTTTCTTACCTCATATCTCTTACTTCTTATCTAAAAAAGTTTGGTAAAAAGTTTGGTAGTTTCAAAAAAAGGTATTACTTTTGCCCCCGAAAAAATAAAGATGGTGGTTTTAGCTCAGTTGGTTAGAGCGTCGGATTGTGGTTCCGAAGGTCGTGGGTTCGAGCCCCATATTCCACCCCAAAGGGGAAACCTAATAAAAATACGCCTTAGAGCGTATTTTTTTATGTCTACACTTTATGAACTTATACAAAGCGAGTATATTTCCGATAAAACTGTTAATCAGTTTGAGTTGGCAGGAAAAGATACTCAAACACTTATTCTATGTTACAACAAGGTTCAGAACAAGAGCAGATAAAAAAGGTGTATTGAGAAAAATTAAAGAAAGTTTCTGTCAGAATAGAAAGATAATAATTGATTAAAGAAAAAGCAAACGCTAAGCAAGTTATTAAAAAATCTATTATAAATTGTAGCAAACTCTTAAAAAATTATCCCTTACCTAAAGTCAAACAACAAAAATATCTTTAACATTTTCAAAAAACAGACCCCCAATCTACTTACAATGAATAAAAATATCAATGTAAGTATAAAAAATATGAATTAGGATAACTTATTACCACTCTGAATTGAGATAGGCTTTGTGGTAAAAGTCTATCAACGATTCTGAAATGATATTTATCTTCTGTTGAGGAGAAATTTTCTTAGCGAGAGCTTCATAAATTTCTTCTTTATGCTGTTTAGCAAAATCACTGAGAAGCCCCTCTTCTCTTATGAGTTTTTCCATAGTCATATCTTTCAATTCATTAAGCATCCAAAGATGAGCCTGATAAGCTTTTTCAGCATTTTCTAAACTTTCTTTATTTTCGTTTGTAGGATTACTATCATAAGTCTGTTTCCAAGAAAGTATATTTCCTTTTATTTTTGAGTCACTTTCTACTGCTTGTTGATATATATTTTTCAAACAACGGAAAACAAAGCCTCGATAATCTTGCTGTTGTTTTTTAGCTTTTTCTATAAGTAGTTTTTGTTCTTGTAACAAACGTTTTCTATCTTTTTTTCCACTTACCTGCAACTGATGGTGCACTTCTGTAATTTGAGTGTTGAGTTCTCCCATAAAACTCAAATCAGTGATGTTTGAAAGCTCAGGTATATCTTTTGTTATTACAACTTCTGTAGTTGGAGTTACTTGTTGTTCGATAGGTTCTTCTGCCATTGTAGAAGCTTCTGGTATTACTTTCTCCTCTTGTAATGAAATAGTATCCTTAGATTTCTCAAGTTCTTCTGCTTTTTCAACTTTTGTTTTTTTCTCTTTACGAGGTTTTTTCTCTTTAGGAGTTTTCTCCTTTTTCTTAAACTTAAACGATGGGAAAGGTAATTCTACCTTTTCAAAATGGTAAGTATAACCTACACTCACATTAGTACTTTGTGCCGAAGTGTTTTGAGTGTCACTTTCGGCATTGCGAAAAGACTGTAATGCACTCAAAGTAAACTGGTGGTTTTTCCAAGGGAGAAAGTTTAAATTTAGCTGTACATTAGCTGTACTACCTTTAGAGGTAGCTGATTGTGAAATACTATAGTTTCCTAAGAGCGTTGTGTTGAGTTTATCTTCAAAAAATGTTTTACCTACTGTAAGAGAAGGTCCCATCACTTCTGTTTTTTCTCTCGCTACAATACTATATGAGTAGTTGAAGGAAGGTGATAAACTGAGTTTACTTTCAGGAAATTGTACCATATAGGCAGCTCCTGCATTGTGAAAACGCGAAATACCTCCCCTGCGTACTATGTCATTTTGTTTGTTCACCACATCGTTAAAAGAATATGAAAGAGTTATATTCTGTTTTTCATTTATAGCATAAGCTATGTTGGCATTTGTGTTTTGTGATACTTGTCGGTAGTTGATAGAGTCTTGAGGATGTTCATAGAGTTGTGGATTGTTGATTCTATCAAAAGGATTGATAAGTTTATTAGTAAACATCGTAAAGTTACTATAACTTCCTGAAAGAGATAGTTTAGGTGTAACCTTAGCATTTACATTGGCTGAGCCTACCCACTGGTTGGACTGTTTAGGTTTTTGTTGGTTTAAATTGTCGTGTTGTCGTCCTATGCTAGTAGCTATTGATACATTACCTTTAAAAAGATTTAGAGAACTATTTAGGGTGATATTTTCCATATCGTTTACAAAATAGTAAGCCCCTAAAGTTTTGTAATCGGGGTCTACTTTCTCGTAACGCACCCCTACACTCGCCTTCGTGAAAATAAAGTTAATACCTGCATTGTAAGCTGTAAAATCCTGCTTTTGGCTTTGAGTATTACCCAAAAGACTTAAAGCATATTCACCAAATACTTCTACAAAATGCAGAGGTTTATATTTAGCAAATCCTGAATAGACTTGGTTGGATAGTGGATATATTTTCTTCTCATCGGGAATAGGAATAGATAGAGAATTAGCTTTATCGTTAGCAAAGAAAAGAATTCCGCCTATTTCTAAATCTTCTTTTTTATAAGAGAGCTTCGTTCCGTAACCCCAACGCTCATAGGTAGGTATGGTTTGAGGGCGACCGTCGTATTCAGTTGCTTTGGCAAGTCGACCTCCCATAAACGAAGCTCTTAAAGGATATTTTTCAGGAGTGAGTTCTAAGCCTCCTCCTGTGAATTGTAGACCATTGAATGTATAAGGAGAAAAACTCATACTCACATCGCCTATATGTGCTAAAATCCATTTGTATTTAGGGTGTAGACTTAGGCGATTGAACTTAAAGGGAATTTGGTAATCTAAAGCATCTCCTTGATTGGTGTATCGATAATTAATAGGCATCGTCCAATCGTAAAAGCCCAAAGTGATATTACCATTGAAGAAATACAAGAAAGGCTCACTAGAGGGGCTGTCAGAAGCTTCGTTATACACGCCACTTACTGAGGCGCTACCCAAGATAGAAAACGGTTTCTTCTTGAGTTTTTCTTTTAGCTGAGTATCTATATTCTCTAAATCTACCTGCTGAGCTAAAATTGGTAGAGAAAATAAAGTAAAGAGTACAAGTAGGTAAGTTCGCGCCATTGATTAATGATTTTTTTGCATTTTAATATCAACAACTATATAAGATTCTGTGCCATTGCTTATATATTCCTTAATCTTAATAGCTCCTTTTCGTCCGTTAGCTGTCTCAAAAAGTACAATTCTGTTTGACTTTTCCTTATTGAAGGGTGCTTTGTTGCTTTTGTATTTTATGGATAAGGGAGATAGCGTAGTACCTGAAGAAAGAGTATTGAAATTGTTTTCCGAGAAGATGATTGCCCATCTATTATTCTCTTGTTTGTTGATAAAGTAACTTTTTGTAGCATTAGCTATAGGTTCAAAAACAGCTGTTTGGGCTTCATCAGGTGATAAGAATACGTTATGAGAAAAAGATGCACTTTGCCCAAAATACACAAAATCAATAAGTTTACCATTTTCTGTGGTTACTTCATTAGGTTTTAATACTTTTCCTAAAAAAGAAGAAAAATAGCACCCAATTTCTTTACTAGTATTGATGCCTAATTTTATATCTGTAAAAGTAATGAGGTTATCACCAGCTGTTACTATAAAGTTTTTTTTCTCTGATAAAGTTTGCTTGTCGTTGTTAGCAGTAAGCTCTATTTGATATGTTCCTGCTGTAGGAAGTATAAAAGAAGGATTTTCATTGGTGCTTTCTTGCTGAAAATTCTCGTTACTCACTTTCCAGCGATAAGAGGAAGCATTTACCGATTGGTTTTTTAAAAATATACGTACAGGGGCTTGTGTATTATGAGGGTATTCATTGGTTATTTCAAAAGCAACAAATAAAGGCGCACGTACTACTACTGTTTTCTCCATTACCTGACGCTGAGAGTGATTGCTCGCTTCCAGTCTTAATTTAAATGTCCCTTCTCTTTCAAAAGTTACAGTAGGATTTTCTTCCGAACTATGAGAAGGCGTTCCTCCTTCAAACGACCATTGATAAGTAGTAGCTCCCTTACTTTGGTTGTTAATACTAAGTGTAAGAGGTGCTATATCGCTCCCTTGTTGAGTAAAACTAAACAAAGCTGATAATTCAGGATAAACTGTAAATGATTTTTGGAAAGAGCGTGCTTCACCATCCAAATTGGTGGCATGTGCTGTAATAGTATAAGTCCCTGCTTCAATATAACGAATATCCTCAGGATAAAAAGCATCTGAAGAAGTGTAACTGCCATTAGGAAATTCCCACTGAAAAGTATCGGCACCTGTAATTTTGTTTATGATGTGTACTTGTACTGGGGCATTGTAATTATCATCTACCATTGCAATGCTAAAATCACCCTCAATAGGCATATTTTGC
Organism: Capnocytophaga genosp. AHN8471; assembly: GCF_016806945.1. Taxonomy (NCBI): domain Bacteria; kingdom Pseudomonadati; phylum Bacteroidota; class Flavobacteriia; order Flavobacteriales; family Flavobacteriaceae; genus Capnocytophaga; species Capnocytophaga genosp. AHN8471. The sequence continues at coordinate 5,353 of NZ_JAESPJ010000014.1, read as the reverse complement.
TCTTGCTCACAAGCAAAGCAAAACCATAGTGCTAAACAAACTGCTATTTTTAAGACTAAGCGCATTGTATTATATTTTATAAATGGCTACAAAAGTAGTATTTCTAACTCAATAAACCTAAGAAATGTTTACTTTTTTTGAAAAATTGTGTAATTCAACTATTTGATGTATTTTTGCAAAAATACTATAAAATGAACTGTACTCAATTATTGTGTTTTCTTTGTGTTTTTTTATTTATGAAAACACCTCTTTTTTGTCAAGAAGAAAAATCTATTTCTACGGCTTTTCCATTTTTGCTGCTTAACTCTGATGCTATTTCAGCAGGGAAAGGAGAAGTGGGGGTAGCTTCCTCTCCTGACATTTTTTCTCAAAGGGTGAATGCTTCTAAATATATCTTTTTGCCTACTTCTTCAGCAGTAGCTATTAATTATATGCCTTTTACCCATAGAGCTGTACGCGATGTGTTTTTAGGGGGGATTACTTTTTACAAAAAAAGAGTACGCGATGCTTTCGGGGCAAATTTCTCATATTTCAGTATTGGTGATGTGAACTTAACCCAAGAAATAGGGCAACAAACCTATATTTTAGGAACTTTTAAACCTACAGAGTTTTCATTGGAGGGGTCTTATAGTTTGCAATTAAGTCAGTCGTTTGCGATGGGAGTTAGTTCACGTTTTTTAAGTTCACAACTATCTGTTCCTTCACAAGGGAAGAGCACTGCTCGAGCATTGGCTTTTGACATAGCAGGCTATTTCTATTCGCAAGATCACTTTATCAGTAGTTTGTTATATCGATACACTTCGGGATTTCAACTTTCTAATGTGGGGACAAAGGTAAAATATGACGACTTGGGCAGGTCTTTCTATCTTCCCACCCAACTGAAATTAGGAGCAGGTTTTTTATTGCAAACCGATAGTTATAACGAGTGGGAACTCTCAATAGAAGCACAGAAATACCTTGTGCCTACCCCTAATGAGCAGGGTGTACCCGATAAAGATATTATAGAAGCCTTAGTAAGCTCTTTCAGCGATGCTCCTAATGGTTTTCGCGAAGAGTTCCACGAGATTAATTGGGCGGTAGGTTTGGAATACAAGTATAACCAAACGTTTTTCTTGCGCTCAGGATTCTTCTACCAACACAAGGACAAAGGCGACCGAAAGTTTTTATCTATAGGAGCAGGATTTACTTTTTTTAACAATTGGCAAATGGATGTAGCCTATCCTTTTTCATTTTCTACTTATAAAAACCCATTTCATACCTTTAAACTTAATCTCATTTATCGCTTTGGACAGTAGAGATTTTGAATTGTGCTAATATTTTTTCTCTGTTAGAGAATTTATTAACAAACGTGTTTAAAGTAAAAGTAATAAAATTAGTATGATAAAACAAGAACTATTCTTCTCTTTCAAAAATATGCAAAGTATGATTACTATCTAAGATATACACCTTATTTTCTGAGACTTTTAAATCTTTAAGCTGGGTAAAACAATCATCTCTTTCCACTACTGCAATAGGATCTGAAACATAGATAATTTCCTTAGTATTGATGTCTAAAATACCAAATCTTAGTTGATCAAAAAGATAAAAGTACAATAAATTATCTTGTACAGCATATTTGGTAGAAGTGTCTTTCCCTTTGATGTTGTACTTTTCAAACTCTTCTTGTAAGCCATATTGAGTAACAAAAGGAGGCTCTTGGGTTAAATCCATTTCAATAAAGACATCCATAGCCATACCAAGAATTTTTCCTTTTTCACTATTTAAGAAATAATCACTTCTAAAAAAATCTTTGCCTTTGCAAATAGTTTTTCCTATGGCTTCATCATATTCAGGAATATGGTATTTCAATTCTCCTGTTTCAATATCTAAACCTATAAAGCCTCCTATCTCTATAAAAGCCCAAATAATTCGATTGTATATGCCTATAAAGTGTCTTATTTCGAAGTCTCTTTCTTCATCCCACGAATTTTTCCACTTCCCAAGTGAAGCAAGAGGAAACTCCCAAAGAATTAAATCTGAATCTATTTTTCTACAAGCTATTTTCTTTTTAAAATCACGAAATATATACTTGTCTATAATACTTCTTCCTAACCAACTTGTAGCTTCAAAAAGTATTTTTTTCTTTTCAAAATCATAAATCCCTTCTTGTGGTTTATCATCAATTTCATAAAAAGAAAAGTAAGGGTAATTTTGAGCTTCTATCCTATAATTATTAATAACAATAGATGAATCGTTAATATTGATTATGGCAGAATCTCCATACACAATCTCTCTTGATATCAAATGGCCTTTTCCAAAGGGATATAGTTCTTGCTGTCCAGAAATTTCTAATAGACATTCATTTGATTGAGCATTAAAGAGTCCTTTGCTATTAATGTAATATTCATTTACATAAGCTATTACATTGTTTATTGTTCTACTTTCACAAAACATAATTATTCAGCTTTTATAAAGTTAAAAATAGGGTGTTTAGTATCAAAAGAAATATCTTCTACTAAATCTTTGAAATTTTTAAGACTATTTATTTTACCAGTTCCATCAACTCTATCAAATTGCTTCCATATATTTGGATTTGTTTTAAAAAATTCATCAGTATTGCGTTTAAACAATTCTTTAAAAGCTTGTTTTACCTCATTTATATTAGCTTTACTACTGTTGATCACATAAGCTAAATCTTCTATTTTTTCGATACCTTCTGTGTTCAAGTAGCTTTTAAACTGTTGAATAAATCCTTTATCATTAGCTATTTTACTCCACGTTTCACTGTTATAGCTTTTAAATTCCTCATATAAAGGTTTACTCTTAGAAATAAACTTCACGTCATAGCGGCAGTTGGCACAGACAGCATCTGAACCTTTTTCAAACTTCATATCTAAATGCTCAATGTTTTCAGGTGTATATTTCTTAGGGTTTTTCTTAAAGGTGGATAACATATGCTGAGTACCTTCACGCATAGCGGCATTGCTACTTAAAGCGCCTTCTTCTATTTTTTTCCATAAATCAGGACGGTTTCTAAAAGTATAGGCAACTTCTACATAGTTTTCGAGCATCTCATCTATGGTACGACCTCCAAAAATTTTCCTTCCTGCATCTTTACAATTACCGCAAGGAGCATCTTTATATTTCTTCAAGAAATTTATTAGTCCTTGTTCTCCTCCAATAGCTTTTAGTTTTTCAGCGTTTTCAGGGGCTAAATAATGAGTGATTTTTTCTATTGTTTTTGTATCATCTATAAATTTAGAGCCTTCGGAGAATGCTTTAGTAAGTATGTTGTTTGTTTTTTTAGAGAGGTTTTCAGCAAGGTTTGCTATTTGTTTTCCAGTTTTTCCTAAGTTATCTAACTGAGTGTTTATAGAATGAAGGTCTAACTGTTTTTTAGTTTCATCTAAAAAGGCTTGGGTTTGTTTGTTGTCGATAGCTGTGGCAATATAAAGCTCGTTAGGGGCTATATCATTTATGTTTTTGTAAACTAACTCAACCTCTTCGTTGTCAGCTTTTTTAGCTACGACAACCATAATCTCTTCATTGAGAGCTTTTGCTCCTCCTCTTATATAGGCACCACTGGCAAGAGGCAAGATAGCTCCAGCTGAGTAAATAGTTAAATTAGTAGCATCGTTGCGCGCAGAGGCATAGGCGGCACATAGAGGGTCGGTGAAAATATCAGCCCCTGGAATAAGGCTTATGATATCTAAAGTGCCATAAACAGCGCCGTCTAAAACCTTTAGTTTTTCAAAATCATAAAAGACTTCAGGAGGGAGCGTTCCTTTTTCTAAGGCTATTTTTACTTTATTCTTAAACTGCCAAGTATCAACTGAGTTTTGCCATAGGTAGAGAGGATAATTAGGTGTTTTGTCTATTCCATAATCCATATACACCTCTCTAAACCTGCCTAACTGATGAATGTCTACTTCTTCCCAAAGTGCTTTATTTTTCAATCCATCTTGTGCGTATTCAGCTTTTAGACTTTTTATAAGAGCTTTTCTGTTTTGATTTTCACAATTCTGATAAAGTTCAGGATAATCGCTTGTATAAACACAATATTTATTTCTTCTAAACTCTTTTGACTGGTAAAAAGTTAAATTTTTAATAAAAGGATAGCCTCGTAAGTTTTCTTTTGACTTATAGGTATAATTTCTTACACTTCCATCAGCATATTGATAATATTTATTCATTATCAAAGGCTTAGGAATATCTTGATATAGGGTAAGAAGTCTTTCAAAAATGGAATTCCCTTTATATTTGCTTCGGATAATGCTATTATCTGTCTGGGCAAAACTTATTGTATAGCAATTTAGTTTTTTAATAGTACCTTCTTTGAAAATAGACTCATATTCAGAGGAAGCTACCACTAAATATACTAACTTACGATCAGACTTATTGCCAGAAACACCCTCTATTGCTTTTTGTGCTAAATCGGAAAGTATATGCTCTGGTATATAGGAATTTTTTCTTAATGGTAAAAATGTAAGTACTACATCTATTTTTGTATAATACGATAATAGATGTAATTTTTCCTCTAACTCATAAAGTTGTTTTTCAGGTACATTAGTTACAAAGTTATTTACAATATGGTTGTATTGCCCAACAGCAACAACTTCTTTTTTTCGTGAAGTTGCTATTTTTTTAATAGCATTTGCTAAATACTCTTTTAAATCTTTTTGATATTCAGCAAGGTCAGAGGTTTTAATTACTCTAAAATTGTCACAAGGACTGACTGTCGGGTTAGCATTGGTACAGGTTACTGTATTTACAAAAGTAATAGGAGTTACTGTAAAACTAACAGTTCCCTTTTTATCTTTAATATATCTCCAAGTGGTTTTATAGTAAGTATCACTACCACAAAAATTACCTGTTCTATATAGATAAATTTCTGTTTCATCATTTATTGATGTTTGATAATCAAGTTTTAAAAAGAGTCCATCTAAATTTTTATAACCTACAAATTCTTTATTAGAGAACTCGGCGTAGTAGGCTTTTTTATCTTCTCCTAAAATTGCGGGCAAAGCTCCTTGTGGTATTTCTGATAGTTCCTCTCTATCAATAGCTGTGATATGGGATCTATCATATTTAAAAGGTCGCCAATCAGGGGTAAGCCATATTTTACCTGCAAACTCTCCCTCTTTTTGTCCTTGGAAGGCATACAATTTTACTTTAGGGTCGTTGATTTGCTTCCAATCGCGGTAGAAGAAATCTTGTCCCTCATTGTAATCCATTAGGGCAGAGGTTTTGCCTTTGTCGGCATTTTTACCTTTGAAAGGGTGTTCGAGTTTGAAGATGCCGTGCCCCAGTTCGTGGGCTATGGTGCGGGCATTGGCGCTGTAAACAAAGCCATATTGCCCGCCTAATCGCATAT
>NZ_JAESPJ010000013.1:0-7272 GCF_016806945.1 Capnocytophaga genosp. AHN8471 | reverse complement strand
ATATCACAGTTAACAACGATACTAAAAAAGCCAATATAGGAGTTTATGCCAAAGGTGAAAAGGTAGTACTGTCTTTAGAAAAAAATCTAAAATCAGAAATAAATGAGATAGATACTTATTTCAATACACCTATTTCGACAGATATTAAGCTTTTACTCAACCAATGGAATGATGATTTATTAAAAACTTTGCAGAAAGATTTATCATCTAATTCTACAGGAGGTGAATTAAGACAGCTTTTAAAGACAGAAGACGATTTTCTTAAATGGAAATTGATAAAAGAAGACCCTGCCTATGCCTTTAAACTTTCTAAAGAAAATAGCTCTTGGACAAAATGGGGAAAAAGTAATTTCTTTAAGGAAATGACAAAAGAAGGCAGAGAGTTTGAAAGTTTTTGTTTACTTAAATTGAAAGATAAGACTTCTGATGTTTATATGATGTTAAAGAATAAAATTCCTGATTTAGATAGTAGAACAATTTTGAGCAATGTTGAACTTTGTATATCAGGAAAATATCCTTGTAAAGAAGCAGGTGAATATTTTAAACCTGATTTTGTTGCTGTTAGAAAAATTATAGATGGAGATGTCGAAATTTTAGATGTTATTATTATAGATTCTAAATTATCAAAATCTACTTCTTGGACAATAAATCAAACAGAAGCACAAAAAATGTTTGAATATATCGTGAAAAGTGAAGGAAAAGTATTACAAGGTAATTTAAAATTAAATAAAGAAAATCTTGTATATAGGAATAATAGTTCTTTTGTGAGAATTTATAAGGAAAATGGTATAATAAAAGTGAATAATTAATGAACAATAAGCTTAAAAAACTATTAGACTATTTTTATCAAAAAGACTTTGATTGTAAAATAGATACAGAAACAGACATTTTATTTTTTTCTAAAACGGAAAATGATACTAAAAAATGTATACAATTAGATTGTAAAATAAAAAAAGAATGTATACAATTAGGACCTGGCATAACAGAATATATAGAAGTAGATAAGGTAGAAAAAATATTGGAACAAGTAACTAATAAGAAAACATATTTTCATTATACTATTTCTGGTACTGTTAATGTTGAAAGAGGAGGAAATCTTTCTGAAAATTTTTTCATTATTAAAAACGAGAGTGAGTTAGAAGCATATGTTCAATTGTTAGATCCCTATTATAACAATTATACATTACCTTTTTTTAAAGCAATTCCTACTCTTCAAAGTTTTAATGATAAAGTTCTAAGCGTTGTTTCATTTGATGATTATCATAATTATTTGAGAGGTGAAATTGGACTAAAAGCTATGATTATAATGAAACTTTGTAATAATTCTCTATATGAAAAATATATTAAATATAGAGAAGAAGGGTTTAGCAACTCTCCAAATTTGCAAAATGTGGAGTCTAAATTCCATCAAATTGTCAAAAAAAGTTTTATAGAGTTTAATAAATTAAAAGAGATGTTTAATAGAGAAAATTCTCTATATATTACCCCCTCCTTGTAACAAGCAAGGCGAGTTCTTTATTGCCGACCAAGTTTGGATTAAATATGATGAGTTTGATGAAATTGTAGATATGGTAGTAGTAGAAACTAAGCTAAGTCAAAGTACAGGCTTATCTACAGGACAAACTTTAGCACAACAACAAGCTGGAAAAGGCAGCTTAAGTTATAAAGCTGAAATTCCAAAAATAAATGATGAAATTATGAATGTTAGATTGCCTAAATCTATTGATAGAGGAACTCAAATTCCTATCAAGGCTTTCTATAAACTATATGGTGATGGGAAAAATACATTTAAAGGAATAACTAAATAAAAATACAAACAAAATGGAAATAGAACTAGATAAAAGAGACTTACACCAATTAATAAAAGAAGTAATATCAAAAGAATATAAGGTAAATTTAGTAAATAATGATGCTACTATTACCGATGATAGTTTTTCTTATGAGTTAAAAGGAGAAAATATAGAATATTCATTTGATTTTAGGATACAATATGATAGATTACTAACATTTGAGGGGTTTACTATCAAAATTAAAAAAGTAGAAAAATTTGTATGTGATTTAATAATAGAAGAGTTGAAAAAATATTATCGTGATCATATATATCCTAATACCAAAGATTTCTATAAAATAGACTATTCTTTTTCGCAAGATATCACTTCTGAGGCTCATTTAGAGGAGTTTTTATCAGAGTTTTATAAATGTCTTTCGTATTATGAACAAGAAGTATTTCCTAAACTATTAGATATAAAATTTTTAGCTAATTATGTGGGGAGTGTGCCTTTTGATAAACAATTGGAGATTGTAGTTGGCGGAACTTATCCTGTCACTCTTTTTAAGAAAATTGCTATTCTAAAATGGGGAAATCACCCAAGATATGAAGAATATAAAAATGGCTTACAGACTTTTATAAAAGAAGATTTTTTAGAGCCAAGATATGAAAAAGAGGCACCTTTATACCAACAAGGATTTGATTATTTAATCACTCATTTAGAAAATGAACCCAATCCTTTTATAAAGGAATAACTAAATAAAATATGTAAAATGGAAATTAAAAAGAAAGATTTACAAAGGAAAATAGAAACTATGGTTTCTAAAAAATATAAATCAAGATTAGGAGATGCTGGATTTATTACTTTTTTTGGAAATACTACAGGAGTAGAATATACTTTTGGGTTCAGACTTCAATTCGATTGTATGTTGACTTTTACAGGTTTTACAGTCGTCTTAGAAAAACTGGAACATTTTTTCTCTAATCTCTTATTAGATGAGTTAGGTGAATACTATGATAACGAAATGGTGTTTTCTTGTTATGAATTTTATCCTCAAAAGTATGAGTTTGTACAAGATATCACTTCTGAGGCTCATTTAGAGGAATTTTTATCAGAGTTTTATAAATGTCTTTCGTATTATGAACAAGAAGTATTTCCTAAACTATTAGATATAAAATTTTTAGCTGATTATGTAGGAAGTGTGTCTTTTGAGAGAAAAGCAGAAATAGCTGTTGGAGGGAGTTTTCCAGTACACTTATTTAAAAAAATAGCTATATTAAAATGGGGCAATCATTCAAGATATGAAGAATACAAAAACGAAACATTGAAACTCATTGATTTGTATGCTATAAAGAAACCTGAAAAAACAGAAGAGGTTGCTATTTTCAAACAAGGATTTGATTGTTTAATCACTCATTTAGAAAATGAACCCAATCCTTTTTAAATGAGAATAAGCAATAGTTTTTATATCATCATATTAACCCTATGTTTCTTTCTTAGCTTTGTTGCAAAAGCTAAAGAAAACTCCTATTTATGGAATAAATTAGTGAATTTAGCCCCTGAAAATGCTGAAAAACTAAAAGCTATTGGAGGTGAACAAGGACTAATAAATTTCTTGAAGAAATATAAAGATGCTCCTTGTGGTAATTGTAAAGATGCAGGAAGGAAAATTTTTGGAGGTCGCACCATAGATGAGATGCTCGAAAACTATGTAGAAGTAGCCTATACTTTTAGAAACCGTCCTGATGTATGGAAAAAAATAGAAGAAGGCGCTTTAAGTAGCAATGCCGCTATGCGTGAAGGTACTCAGCATATGTTATCCACCTTTAAGAAAAACCCTAAAAAATATACGCCTGAAAACATTGAGCATATAGATATGAAGTTTGGAAAAGCTTTAGATGATATCTGTCCCAACTGCCGTTATGACGTGAAGTTTATTTCTGAGAGTAAACCTTTATATGAGGAATTTAAAAGCTATAACAGTGAAACTTGGAGCAAAATAGCTAATGATAAAGGATTTATTCAACAGTTTAAAAGCTATTTACAAACTAGTGGAGTGAAGAATATTGATGATTTAGCTTATGTGATCAACAGTAATAAAGCTAATATAAATGAAGTAAAACAAGCTTTTAAAGAAGTGTTTAAAAAAGAAGCTGATAATCTTTTTAGATTTCCTGAAGAAGGAGGACTCGGACTTGAAAAAATAAGAAAGCTATTTGGTAAGGACATAGATAATGCCTCTGATTTCTTAGAGAAAGTTGAGGATCTCAATAATCCAATATATAATTTTATAAAAACAAACTAATGAAGTATCAACACGTAGAGAATTTTCCTAATATAAATAGTTGGAAAATAATAGATGGTAATTGTTATTATGCTTCTGGCAATCTAGTAAAAGTCATTGGCAAAGAGGTTAGTATTCCCATTCCTCTTCCGTATTGGGGAGTTGATTTTAACCCTTCTTTTTTTAATGTGTTTACTAATAGAAGTGTCAATACTTTTTTTAATTATCAAGGAAAAGTTATAAACACTTTTGAAGAAAGAAATTTTTATTACTATTTTTCTGACAGCTCCTTTATCTATTATGATAGAGTATCAAAGAGATTGATGTATAATGATTTAGAGCTAGTGAGAGGCAAAATACTATCATCTTATATTTTTGAAGAGCTCTTATTTTTTGAAAAGGAGAATAAAATTCAAACAATTAACTTCTTATCAGGTCAGTTCCTTTGGGAGTTTTCTCTTTCAGTATTTGGTAAATTCAAATATAAATATTCAGAAGAAGAGAAAGATTATGAAGTAGAACAATTTATAGGAATATATAACAATATTCTTTGGGTATATTTAAATGCAAGGGAACTTATAGGAATAGATGTTGAAACAGGAAAACTAAAATATCGTTTTTTAGGAATAGAAAAGAAAAATGCTGTTGGGATAGTAGAAAATTATTTAGACAATGAAGACTATTACATTTTCTATGGTGCAGATTTTAAATTAGATACTGAAAAAGGCGTGATTTTTGGTTTAAAAGCTGATAGATTTTTTGAGATAGACTTAAATAAAGAATCTATAATACCTTATCTTTTTGGACTGCAAAATAAGATAGAAAAAGCAGGACTTAATAAGAATGATATTAGTGGTGATACTTTTTTGCAAGATAACTTACTATACTTTTGCTCTATTAATGACTTAAGATTTGGTATTTTAGACATCAATACCAAGGAGATTATCTATGTTTCAGATCCTATTGCAGTAGTGGAAAGAGATGATTGTTTTACCCAGCTTAAAGATTTAAAAGTCTCAGAAAATAAGGTCTATATCTTAGATAGTAATCATACCTTACATATTTTTGAACGTGAAGAATAGTTCTTGTTTTATCATACTAATTTCATTTCTATTACTTTTACTTTCATTTAGTAAGCATAGGGACAAAAGCCTTTATATGAGGAATTTAAAAGCTATAACAGCGAAACGTGGAGTAAAATAGCTAATGATAAAGGTTTTATCCAACAATTTGAAAGTTATTTACAAGAAGTTGACGAAATGAAAGATTTAGCTTATGTGATCAACAGTAATAAAGCTAATGTAAATGAAGTAAAACAAGCTTTTAAAGAATTGTTTAAACGTAATAGTGATGAAATTTTAGAGGTTATGAGTCCTAAACTAAAAGAAAGTTTAGATATCTTAGAGCAAGAGAAAAGAATTATAAATTTTAAAAATATAATAGACGATACAAATTCAGCACTCTATAACTTTATAAAAACACAATAAAATGTTTAAACTAATTTCTAAAATAGATAATGTAAGAGATTATGTTATCTATAAAGGTAAACCTTATTACATCAATACATCACACGAATTCCAATGTGGCAAAAAAAAGCAAATGCTTTACAAAACGCCTTTAGATCCAATCATTGTTTTTAACAATAAATTCTATTTCAGTGAATGGGAAGATAATTATAAAATCTTCGATGAGAATTTAGAATTAATAGAAGAAGGAAAAAACAGAGTCTTCTATAAGTTATCTGAATTTTACATAGCTTACAACCGAGATGGTAAAAAAACTATTCTCATAGACAAAAAAGATAATCTTATAGAGCTTGAATATATAGATAGGTCTTCTATAAGAGCTTTTTCAAATGAATATATATATATATATATATATATATATATAAAAAGTAAAATATATGATGATGTAATGTCTATCAGAGCCTTTTCTATTCAAAAGAAAGAGCATCTATGGGAATTTTCTCTTGCTTCATTTGGGAAGTATAAAAATTCGTGGGATGAAGAAAATTATTTTAGGGTATATAAGCTTATAGGTATACACAACAATATTTTTTGGGCTTTTATAGAGTTGGGAGGTTTTATAGGTTTAGATATTGAAACAGGAGAATTAAAATATCGTATTCCTGAATATCATCAAGCTGTAGAAAAAACTATTACCAAAATTAAAGGTTTTTATAGGAGTGACTATCTCTTAGATAGTGGAAAAGGGAAAATTCTTGGTATGGCTATGGATGTTTTTATTGAAATAGATTTAAACCAAGAACTTCCTTTTGCTACTCAATATGGTTTACAAGAGGAGTTTGAAAAATACAATATCGAAGGGAAAGATACTTCTACCCAATACATCGTTCAAGATGATTTATTGTATTTTTATCTTGCTGAACAACTAAAATTTGGTATTTTAGACATCAATACCAAGGAAATTATCTATATTTCAGAGCCTATTGCAGTAGTGGAAAGAGATAATAGTTTTACACGCCTTAGAGATTTAAAAGTCTCAGAAAATAAGGTGTATATCTTAGATAGTAATCATACGTTGCATATTTTTGAAAGAGAGAAATAACATCTAAGCTATTGCCTATTTAAAGCAAAAACTCTATCTTTGTACCTTATTTTGTTTACACAAACAATATACTAAAAATAAGTTCTTTGACATATTGAACAAGTACAAGCTACTATCAAGCAAGGTAAAAAGTACCAAATCGCAGGAGTGTTTAACTTGGTATACCTCTCACCTAAAACTGCCAAGGTAATCCTTGTACCCACTTCCGAAAACACCTCTATGGATATAGATAGAGTAAAATCTATTTATAGCAAGATAGGAGTAACTTTAGATATCACTTGGGCAGCACCTTTTGATATCACACCTTATTTGACCAATGGCGTGTTGGAAACCAAAGATGTATTTGGCGACCTTACCGATTACAGTCCGTCGCAACAGGCACTTATCAATGCCTATAAAGCCACAGGCAAGGTAACAAACGATACCTATTACGTGTTTATTACCAATGCCAAGAGCAGCACAGGGCAAGGAGGCTATATGGCACTCGGTGGTCAGTTTGGTTTTGTATTCGACCAAACCGAAAGAACCCTTGCACACGAATTGGGTCACGGAATATTTAAACTAGCACACCCATTCAAGAAAAAACAACAAGGCAATGTCCCCTCCCTAATGGACTACACCTCCGATGAAGCCCTCCTCTTTGCTGACTGG
>NZ_JAESPJ010000012.1:0-43989 GCF_016806945.1 Capnocytophaga genosp. AHN8471 | reverse complement strand
ACTAAGACCTTGTCATTCACAGTAGAAGAATTACCAGATGTTACAATCAAGGAACTCAAATACTATGGTACTTGTCAAGCAAGTTCTAATAGTTACGTAGATTATTTAGAGGTACATTTCAACAATCCATCGCCCGACTATAGTAAGATAACCTATAGTTTGAATGGAGCTCCAGCAGCTACTTTCACACGAACCACAGGCAATGTAGCTTATATTGATAATTTCAATAGAAGTTCAGTTACCCAAACGGTTGAAGTAACCTATACTATAGTATCCTCTATTCCAGGAATGACGGGAAGTTGTAGTGCCTCCGAGACTATCACGATAGATCCTTACACACCACTTACAGTTACGAGAGTAACGACTAATACCACGCTCAACACCTTAGAGGTATTAGCACGAGGAGGTAGGACGAATAACTTTAGAGGTTATACATACTACTTTAATGAGGTGAGTAAAGGAGATAATCCGGTGTACAAAATCAACCATGACGATCCTGATAAGTTAGTAAACGGACGTCGTTATAAAGTAGTGAATGTACGCGTGGAAGATGCAGAAGGTTGTACAGTAACAGCGACTTACGATTTAGAATACTTTGATATAGAAGTGCCGAACTTCTTCACGCCCAATGGAGATGGAGAGAATGATGTATGGAAAGCGAAGTATTTAGACAACAATGTAAATGCCCGTATCTACATTTTCGATCGTTATGGTCGTCGATTAGTGAAGTTAGAACCAGGAGAAGGCTGGGATGGTACGTATGAAAAACAAGCGATGCCATCAGGCGACTATTGGTATATCATCGAAATCAACGATCAATTGTACGACAAACGTGAGTTCTACGGTAACTTCACTTTATTTAGATAACCTCATTTTCTGATAGTTATTTTAAAATACGGTTTTATCTGTTAAGAAAAATACGATATTTGTTAAAAAAATATCGTATTTTTCTTTTTTCTTTCCTAAAACTTTCGTACCTTTGAACCATAATTATGATTTCTTAATTGAATATGATTTATATTGAATTGCTAATAGTGCTCCTCGCTATCTTTATAGGAGCCAGAGTAGGAGGTATCGGGCTCGGAATCTTTGGTATGATAGGTTTAGGAATTCTGGTCTTTTGTTTCGGACTCAAACCTGGTAATCCGCCTATCGATGTAATGCTTATCATTGTAGCAGTTATTACAGCGGCTGCTACATTGCAAGCAGCGGGAGGTTTAGATTATTTGGTGAAGGTAGCCGAGAAAATTCTGCGCAAAAATCCCGCTATGATTACCTTCTTGGCGCCTGTTGTCTGCTACTTTTTTACTTTGTTTTCAGGTACAGGCCACATTGCCTATTCGCTTTTGCCTATCATCTCCGAAATTGCTACCGATAGCAAGGTACGCCCTGAGCGTCCCCTTTCTATATCGGTAATAGCTTCGCAACAGGCTATTACAGCCAGCCCTATTTCGGCAGCTACAGCCGCTTTACTTTCAGCTGAGCTCTTAGGTAGTAAAGGTATTACGTTAGGTAATATTCTGATGGTGTGTATCCCCGCTACGATTATCGGGGTGATTGTAGGCGCCATAGCCGTGAGTTTTATGGGCGTTCCTCTCGAAAAAGACCCTGAATACCAACGCCGTTTACGTGAAGGGCTTTTAGAAAAAGAAAGTCATACCGCTTCGCAAATGACCGGTAAAGACCTGCAAAGAGCCAAAACGTCAGTGATTATATTCCTAATAGGAGTCCTCTCTATAGTACTTTTTGGTTCTATTGATAGCCTCCGTCCATCTTTTGAAGTAGGAGGTGAGAAAGTACAAATGGGAATGACCCAACTCATCGAAATTATAATGATGTCTATCGCTGGCTTGATGATTATCTTTGCTCGAGTAGACATCAACAAAGCAGTAAAAGGTTCGGTATTTATTGCAGGTATGCAAGCCGTGATAGCTATTTTTGGGATTGCTTGGATGGGCGATACCTTTTTCAATGGCAATATTGAGTTTTTCAAAATGCACATCGAACAAATAGTTACTCAATATCCTTTCCTCTTTGCAGTAGCTCTTTTTGTAATGTCTGTTCTTTTATTTAGTCAAGCCGCTACGGTACGAACTCTTTATCCGTTAGGGATTGCCTTAGGCATTCACCCAATGGCAATGATAGCAATGTTCCCTGCGGTCAATGGCTATTTCTTTATCCCTAATTATCCTACCGTAGTCGCCGCTATCAATTTCGATAGAACAGGTACTACACGTATAGGTAAATACGTACTAAACCACTCGTTCCAAATACCTGGTTTTGTAGCTACTATTATAGCCATTGCAGTAGGTTACCTAATAATTATGTTTATGTGAAATATCTAATTTCTAATTCTTAACTTTCCATTTAAAACTAATAACTAAAATTATATATGATAACATTGATGAAAAAAATTGCCCTCTCATTGCTCTTAATGATGACTGTGGCAGTCTTTGCGCAACAAAAGCCAAAGATTCGTATTTTAGCTACCGGTGGTACTATCGCAGGAGTAAGTAAATCAAATACTGAAACCAACTATAAAGCTGGTGAACTCGGTATTTACCAACTCTTAGATGCAGTCCCTGAAGTGAAGAATGTAGCCAATATAAGTGGCGAACAAATTGTGAAAATCGGTTCACAAGATATGAACGATGAGGTATGGCTCACACTTGCCAAACGCATCAACCAGCTCTTAAACAAAGAAGGGTATGATGGTGTGGTAATCACTCACGGTACCGATACAATGGAAGAAACCGCTTACTTCCTCAACCTTACCGTACACAGCAAAAAACCTGTGGTAATGGTAGGAGCAATGCGTCCTGCTACAGGTATGAGTGCCGATGGCCCTCTAAACCTCTATAACGCAGTAGTAACTGCTGCCGATAAAAATGCTATGGGGCGTGGGGTAATGGTGTGTATGAACGACATCGTACTCGATGCTAAAGATGTCATTAAAACCAATACCACTGCTGTCGAAACTTTCCAAGGTGCTAACTATGGCAAATTGGCATACATTCACAATGGCAAAGTATTCTTTAACCGCACTCCTGAAAACAAACATACTTATCAATCTGTTTTCAATGTAGATAACCTTAAAGAATTACCTAAAGTAGGTATTGTATACAGCTATTCTAATGTATCTGAATTGCCAATGAAAGCCTTTATGGATGCTAAATTCGATGGTATTGTACACGCTGGAGTAGGTAATGGTAACCTCTATCACACTATCTTTGATTTGGCAGTAAAAGCTAGAGAGCAAGGCATTCAGTTTGTGCGTTCTTCACGCGTACCTACAGGAGCAACTACCCTCGATGCCGAAGTAGATGATGCTAAATATCAATTTGTAGCTTCACAAACACTCAACCCACAAAAAGCTCGTGTTCTATTGATGTTAGCACTCACTAAAACCAAAGACTGGAAACAAATCCAAAAATATTTCAATGAATATTAGAAATCAGGAATTAGGTAATAGGAATTAGCTATTTCCTAATTCCTAACTTCTATTTCCTAAAAAAGAATACGTATGAAAAAGATATTATTAGCAGTGAGCCTCCTCATAGGAGGTATCGCCTCAGCGCAACAAGATTTACAAAATCAAATTAACCAATTGAGAGCAGAAATCGATCAGCTTAAAGCTACCGCTCCTGCGCCTCTATTTATGCCTGAAAATGAAGGAGAACAGCCCATTCATAAGAAGTTTAATATGTACTTCAACTTTCAAGGAAGTTTTGATGTAGAAAAAGCAAAAGACCAAGATATGACAGCTAAGTTCTATGCACGTCAATTGCGATGGGAAGTACGAGGTGATATTACCGACCGTATTTTCTACCGTTTTCGTCATCGTTTGAATAAATCAAATGCAAGAGCTTCTTTGGATAACCTTGCCAAAGCTACTGATATGCTTTATGCAGGGTTCCGTTTAGATGACAAATGGACACTTACTGCAGGAAAAATGTGTCAAGCTTGGGGTGGTTTCGAGTTCGACTTAAACCCAATGAATATTTATGAATATTCTGATTTCCTTGAGAATATGGATAACTTTATGTTAGGAGCAATGATTACTTATGCACCTAACGAGAATCACGAGTTTAACTTCCAAATTACTGATGTACGCAATGATAAATTTGCAGATATTTATGGTACAACTTCACCTACTATCAGCGAAAGTAAAGCTCCTCTTACCTACATCTTTAATTGGAATGGTAATCTGTTTGATAATCTTATCCAAACTCGTTGGGGAGGTGGTTTGCAAAGTGAAGCCGATGGCTATAACAACTGGCTCTTGATGTTGGGAACTAAACTCAATTTGCCTAAGTTCCAAGTCTTCTTTGATTATATGATGGCTAATGAACAATTAGATAGGTTGAAATATACTCCAATGAGTGGCACTACACTTGTAAAAGATACCAAGTACAATAGCTTTGTACTAAAAGCTGAGTATCAACCTGTACCTCATTGGAATATCTTTGCCCAAGGTATGTATGAAACTGCTAAAAGTGATTTACCCAATAATGAACTCAAAAGCATAGGCTACTATGCAGGAGTTGAATATTTGCCTTTTGAAAAACAAGACTTGCGTTTCTTTTTGGCTTATATAGGAAGAAGTCGCGAAAAAAATAATGTTACTGATAATACCAATCGCGTGAGCCTCGGTTTGATGTATCGTATCAAAGCGTTCTAATAATTAGCTAATAAATAAATCAATACAAAAAGCTGCTCAAAAAATAAACTTTTCTTGAGCAGCTTTTGTTAATTAACGTCAGTTCGATATAACAGAATATTGATTTACAGCTTTATATCATAATATATTCACAAAATAATTCACCGTCAGGTGAAAATTCGTGAGATAATAAAAAAATAAAGACTTTTATACACTCCCAAATTCGTGAAAATTCGTGAAATTCGTGGGAGATTAAAAATATTTTACTGATTGTTAAGTAATTACTTACGTCGAACTCACGTTAATTATTAATTGTTAGTTGAAATCAAACCAATCGCCACGTACTTTTAGTACTTGTTCAATCACATCACGTACAGCCCCTTGTCCGCCATCGCGGTGAGATATGTAGTGAGCAACTGCTTTTACCTCGGGCACAGCATCTTGAGGACAAGTAGCTAAACCTGAGTGTTTCATAGGAGGAATATCAGGGATATCATCTCCCATATAGAGAATTTGTTCCGTTTTAAGCCCTTTGCTTTTTTGGTACTCTAAAAAAGTTTCGAGTTTCTCGTGGCGGAGCATAAAAATATCGGTTACCCCAAGGTTTTCAAAACGCTTTTGTACCCCTACATTGCCACCACCTGTAATAATGCAGATGGTATATCCTTTAGCAACAGCTGTTTTGAGGGCAAAACCGTCTTTCATATTCATACTGCGTAAAAGGTCACCATCATTGTTTACAAATACTTGGGTATTAGTAAAAACCCCATCTACATCAAAAATGAATGTGGTGATGTCTTTCAATTTTTCTTTATAATTCTTTTCTTCCATAAGTGTTTATTATTGAATTTGTAATAATCTCATATATTTCTTTATAGTTATTGTTATCTAACATTGCCAAGTGGTTAGCTATGGTTAGAGAATCGTTGCGTCGTGCAGGACCTGTTTGAGCATCGTAAGCCGAGGTGTTTTGTAGTTTTGCAAAAGTCTCAATGAGTAATGGTTGTAGAATTTCAAAAGGAACCTCATTTTTCTTACATATCTGCTCACTTATATATACCAAATGGTTACTGAAATTATTCATAAACACAGCGGCGAGGTGTAGTATCCTGCGTTGGTAACTGTTCAATGCGTATGTTTTTGTGGAAAGCAATAAAGCCAAACGTTGTAGTAGGTAGAAATCATTAGTGTTTTCAGCTTCCAAGCAAAAAGGTACACTATTGAAATCTACAAGCGTTTGTTTGTTCATTGTTTGCAAAGGATAGAACACGCCACGCCTATTTTTAGAGTCAATAACCTCAATAGAGGTGTTACCTGAAGTATGCACTACCAATTGGTTTTCAAAAGGTAATTTTTTGGATATTTCAGCAATAGCTTCATCTTTCACAGCGATAATACACACATCAGCAGGGCGCAAAAAGTTGAGATGATGTGTTTTCTCTATTTCAAAAGTATTGAACTCAGAGCTTAATTCGCTCCGGCTGTAGAGTTGCTGAAGTTGTACCTCTGGGTGATTATAGAATGCACGCGTGAGTTGGTAAGCCATATTGCCTGCTCCTATAATATTGATATGTATTGCCATATAGGTTGTTTTTGATGCGACAAAGATAGGCATAAATTTTTAATTTTTTTCACTGAAAATGCACAGATTCATTTATTTTGTATATATTTGCAAAAAAATATGTAGATAACACATCATTTTACAGTGTAGGAATGAATTTTTTCGCCAAGATATTTAAACGTAATAACATAGAACCACCCCAGCAACTTACAGAAGATGAGCAATTTGCAATGAATTTTACCAAAAATGGTGGTAAATTTATCTATTGTACCTCAGATCTTGAGGTGCAAGAAGTCTTTCGCAATATACTGAAAGAGTTAGGCGTTTATGTGAAAATGAGTAGTAATGCATCACCTGTGATCAATGAAATGTTTGAGGAACACAGCCCAATGTTTACATCCGATATTGATACTTCTAATGTCTATTTAATAGATTGTGAGTATCTTATAACTTCTCTCGGAGGTATAATGCTCTCTTCTCATCAGCTGAAACATCGGAAAATGGATGAATTGCCAGAGGTGTTTATCATTTTCGCCAAAACAAGCCAGATGGTAAAAGATATTCCTGAAGGAATGAAAGGTATTAAGAAAAAATATATAGGCCATATCCCTACAGGGCTTATTACTTTGCAAACTTTTACCGATAATCCTGATATACAAACAATTTCTAATTATGGTACAAGTTCTAAGAGGACGTACCTGATACTGTTAGAAGATTTACCTATTGATAAACAATAATTTATGAACGAACTATTTAAAAGAACAATTACAGGATTTATTTATGTCTTCCTATTGCTATCGGCAATTATGCTCAACCCCGACGCTTTCGACTTCTTATTTTTGTCCTTTGGTATTATTTGCTTATTTGAGTTTAAAATGCTCATCAGGCTCAAGGAATTACATATATTTTTGCTTTTTTTGTTGGTTTGGTGGCTGTTTATTCACTTAAAAACTTATCCTTTCTCGGTTTATATACTGCTTTTGGCTACTTTGCTTACTAATATATACCTCACGATGATGCTTTTCAATGAAAAAACACCTATCCGCAAGCAAAGTAACAATACTAAACTGCTTATTAGCCTACTGTATATAGGAGGAGGTTGTATATTTATGCCTCTGATTTACAAATATGAGAATAACCCGAACCCTAATTATTTTTATCAGAACATATTCAACAACGAGTCGCAAATTACGATGATAGGAATGTTGTGTATTATATGGGCGAGTGATAGTTTTGCCTACCTTACAGGTAAAGCCTTTGGCAAACACAAGCTCTTTGAGCGCATTTCGCCTAAGAAAACTATTGAGGGTTTTGTGGGTGGACTCATAGGGGCGATGCTTATTGCTACGGCTATTTCGTATTACAGTGGCAGACCTCTATGGCAATGGCTTATGTTGGCAGTGATTTTGGTGGTTACCGGTGCGGTGGGCGACTTGGTAGAGTCTAGCTTTAAACGAACTGCTAAAGTAAAGGACAGCGGGACGATACTGCCAGGACACGGAGGTTTACTCGACCGTTTAGATAGCCTTATTTTTGCCTCACCTTTTGCGTACTTAACACTACTAATTTTTGACCTTTTTTAATGATGAATTTCTATAAATATCAAGGAACAGGAAATGACTTTGTGATGATTGATAATCGCGAAGAAAATTTTCCTAAAAATAACAAAACACTAATAGCACAGTTGTGTCATAGGCGTTTTGGCATTGGAGCCGATGGCCTTATTTTGCTTGAGAACGACCCGCAGTATGATTTCCGTATGGTATATTACAATTCCGACGGGCGTGAAAGTACAATGTGTGGCAATGGCGGACGCTGTGTGGTGGCTTTTGCTAAACAATTGGGTATTATAGAACACAAAACATTATTTATAGCTGTAGACGGAGAACATCGTGCAACAATTGAAGGTGATAATTATGTACGCTTGCAAATGAAAAATGTAACTGAGGTAGAAGAGCACAAAGGTTATGTATTCTTAAATACAGGATCGCCTCACCACGTACAATGGGTCGAAGAGGTAGATACCGTAGATGCGAAAGATGAGGGTGCCACTATACGCTATGGAGAGCTTTATGCTACTCAGGGCGGTAGTAATGTGAATTTTGTGAGCAAAGGAGAAAATGGCTTTAAAGTGCGCACCTATGAACGTGGAGTGGAAGATGAAACCTACTCTTGTGGTACGGGCGTTACAGCCGTCGCAATTGCTTTATACCATACTAAACAAATAGAAAATCAATCTATCACTCTCCATACCCGCGGAGGTGATTTGCAAGTAAGTTTCGATAGAGTAGGTGAGGGGTATGAGAATATCTATTTGAGTGGTAGTGCTCAATTTGTATTTGAGGGAACAATAAAATGATAAAATTAAGAGCCTTAGAACCTGAAGATATAGATTTTTTGTATCTGTTAGAAAATGAAGAGAGTTTGTGGGAGGTAAGTGAAACCCAATTACCTTTTGCCAAACATTTGTTGCAAGACTATATACAGCACGCTCATCAAGATATTTACGAAGCTAAGCAGTATCGCTATGTTATAGCGTTTGAAGAGGGAACGCCTATGGGCTGTGTAGATTTATACGATTTTAGTCCGAAGCACCGTAGAGCAGCTGTGGGGATAGCTCTTTTGCCCGTCTATCGAGGAAAGGGTTATGCCAAAGAAGCCTTGCAACAGTTGATAGCTCATACACAACAATACTTAGACTTACACCAACTGATTGCTTATATCCCTGCTGATAATGAGGTGAGTATACGCCTTTTTGAGAGAGTAGGATTTAGTTACAGTGGTGTACAAAAGGACTGGCTTTACAGTCAAGGAGTTTATAAAGATATGTTATTATACCAAAATATTTTTAAATAGGTCATAAAATGTTACAGAACGTTATCACTTATTTAGAGACTATTAACCCAATACTTGCTGCCTTATACGCCACCATTTTCACGTGGAGTGTAACAGCTTTGGGGGCTGCAGTGGTATTCTTTTTTAAGAAAGAAAACAAAACCGTGTTAGATGGTATGTTAGGCTTTACAGGAGGGGTGATGCTGGCAGCTAGTGTGTGGAGTTTGATAATACCCTCTATTAATATGACAGAAGGTGAAGGCTTTATAAAGGTGCTACCTGCTACGGTGGGGATATTTATGGGAGCACTTTTTCTTTATGTATTAGATAAGTTATTACCACACTTTCACGCCAACTTCAAACAAACAGAAGGTATTAAAACCGATTGGCAAAAAACTACTTTGCTTATTTTAGCTATCACCTTGCACAACATTCCCGAAGGATTGGCGGTAGGGGTACTCTTTGGAGGGGTAGCCGCTGGTATTCCCGAAGCCTCTATTGCGGGAGCGGTAACTCTTGCCATCGGTATTGGGCTACAGAACTTTCCTGAAGGAATAGCCGTAGCAATGCCACTCAGACGTATGGGGGTGAGCAGATGTAAGAGCTTTTTTTATGGGCAACTTTCGGCTATTGTAGAGCCCATAGCAGGGGTATTAGGAGCTTTTGCAGTACTCTTTTTTACCCCAATACTTCCTTATGCCCTTGCTTTTGCGGCAGGAGCTATGATTTATGTGGTCATAGAAGAGGTAATACCTGAAGCCCAGCAAAATGAGAACACCGATGTTTCTACCATAGGATTTCTAGTAGGTTTTGTAGTGATGATGGCAATGGACGTGGTATTGGGCTAACAAATATTTCTTTACAGATGCTTGTGTGATACTGAAAAAAAGCATATATTTGCCCAGAAATAGAAGTAATGAGAAGAGTATTAAACAACAAAATAATTTTAATATGCAAAGAGACATTGATATTTTTGAACTAATTGAGGACGAGAGAGAGCGCCAAGAGTTGGGAATAGAACTCATCGCCTCCGAAAACTTTGTAAGCGACCAAGTAATGGAAGCAGCAGGTTCTGTACTTACTAACAAATACGCCGAAGGTTATCCCGGCAAGCGTTACTATGGTGGTTGTGAAGTGATTGACGAAATCGAACAAATAGCTATTGATCGCGCTAAAGCCCTTTTTGGCGCTGAATATGCTAATGTACAGCCTCATAGCGGTTCACAAGCCAATGCCGCTGTATATGCCACTTGTCTCAAACCTGGTGATAAAATCCTCGGCTTCGACCTCTCTCACGGTGGTCACCTTACTCACGGATCTCCTGTAAATTTCTCAGGTAGATTGTACGAACCTGTATTCTATGGCGTAGAAAAGGAAACAGGCCGACTCAATTACGACAATATATTGGAAATAGCTAAACGTGAACGTCCAAAAATGATAGTGGCAGGCGCCTCAGCCTACTCTCGTGATATCGACTTTAAACGTTTTAGAGAAATAGCCGATGAAGTAGGAGCTATCCTCTTTGCTGATATTGCTCACCCCGCAGGGCTTATCGCTAAAGGTCTGTTGAACGACCCAATCCCTCATTGCCATATCGTAACCACTACTACCCACAAAACCCTACGTGGCCCTCGCGGTGGGCTCATCTTAATGGGTAAAGATTTTGAAAACCCTTTCGGTATCAAAACTCCTAAAGGCGAAGTACGAATGATGAGCTCTTTACTTGATAGCGCAGTATTCCCAGGAAACCAAGGCGGACCTTTAGAACACATCATTGCTGCTAAAGCTGTAGCTTTCGGCGAAGCCCTCTCCGATGATTTTCTCTATTACGCTATACAAGTGCAAAAGAATGCGCGTAAATTAGCATCTGTACTTTTAGCAAAAGGCTATGATATCATCTCTAAAGGAACTGATAATCACTTGATGCTTATTGATTTGCGTAATAAAAACGTAAGCGGTAAAGAAGCCGAAGAAGCTCTTGGAAAAGCCGATATTACAGTAAACAAAAATATGGTGCCTTTCGATACCCGTTCTCCTTTTGTAACAAGTGGTATTAGAGTAGGTGTATCTGCCATTACTACTCGCGGACTCAAAGAAGCGGATATGGAACGCATTGCCGACTTTATAGACCGTGCGATTACTAATCGAGATAATGATGAAGTTCTTGAAGAAATAGCAGAAGAAGTAAATATGTTTATGGAAGATAGACCTCTGTTTGCTTACTAAAATAAAACTATAATGTAAAAAAATCCCAAAAGAGGCACTCTAAAATAAAAGGCGTCTCTTTTGCTTTTTTTAATCGTAACTCATTTATAAATAAATAGTTATACTAATTCTATGTTTTAGGTAATAGAGAAAAATTTCAACTATATAAAAAAAAATTATACAAAAGAGTGTCTTTTTGAACAAAAAGATGTACTTTTGCCGAGTTGTAGGTACTTACCCAAAGTACTATCAGTATAAAAATCAATAGCAAATATATAAAATACAGTTTTATTATGATTAAAAAAGCGTTGTTTTCAGCACTAACAATGTTATTTTGTACCGAGATTTTTGCCCAACAAGAATCTCAATATACTCAGTATATGTATAATACAATGCTCTTTAACCCTGCTTATACAGGGTCGCGTGAAGTGGGGAGTCTCTTTGGAATGTTTCGTACTCAATGGGTAGGTATTAGTGGAGCACCTACCAATGGGAGCATCAGTTATCACCAACCAATGGAACGCTTGCGCAATATAGGCTTGGGCGGGAGTATCTTCCGCGAAAGTATAGGACCTCAAACCCAAACCGATTTGGCGATAGACGTATCGTATACCCTAAACTTTGAAAATTCTAAGTTAGCTTTTGGTATCAATGGATCAGCAAGTATATTTCAAATAGATTATAACGAACTGCGCAAACAAGATAATTCTGATCCCAGTCTTGAGGGCACAGAGAGCGTATTTTCACCTAACATAGGAGCTGGAGTTTATTGGTATACCGATAAATACTACATAGGTTTTTCAGTGCCTAATATGCTCGAAACAACTCATTATAATAACAGTTCAGTATCAGTGTTGAAAAATTCACAACACCTATATTTGATAGGAGGTTATGTATTTGATCTTACTGAGAATACAAAATTCAAACCCGCTGTACTATCGAAAGTATCCTTTGGAGCTCCTTTGCAGTTAGATTTCTCAGCAAACTTTATGTTCAACGAAAAATTTGTGATAGGAGGAGCTTATCGCTGGTCGGCAGCGGTGAGTGTAATGGCAGGTTTTCAAATCAACGACCGTTGGTTTGCAGGGTATGGATATGATTTTGAAACTACCGAATTGCGCAAATACAACTCAGGTTCACACGAAATCTTCTTGCGTTATGAATTGGTAAAAACCTACAAAAAAATCGTATCTCCTCGATTCTTTTAGTGTGAGCTAACCACTTTTTAAAATTTTAACCCTATTTTTTAATTATTAATTATAAAAAATGAGATTACTAAGTTTAACTTTCGCATTATTATGTAGTGCACAAGTGCTATTAGCACAACCTGAAAAGGAATTAGAAAAAGCAAATGAAATGTACAAAAACTTTGCTTATGTCGATGCTATTAGAATATACGAAAGTATTGCTAAAAAAGGATTTGTAAACCAAGAAATGCTAGAGAGCTTAGGTAATTCCTATTACTACAACGCCGAGTACAAAAAAGCACTCCCTTGGTACAAACAACTCTTTGAAAATCCAAATTACAAAGTAAAACCTGAGTATTACTATCGTTATGCACAAGTGCTAAAATCAGTAGGTAAGTATAATGATGCCGATAAAATGATGGCTAAGTTCGCCGAATTGACCGATGATAAAGATACCCGAGCAGTACTTTTTGAAAAAAATAAAGATTATCAACAAGCTATACAAGAGAATTCAGGAAGATTTAAACTGAATCCTATAGCTTTAAATACAGAGTACTCTGAGTATGGACCATCTTTCTACGGTGATAAAATCGTATTTGCAGCAGCTACTAGCGGAAGAGCTTCTAAAGGCGGTGTCTCTCAATGGACAGGCGAAGGGTTCTACGACCTTTATGTAGCCGATCGCAACAAACAAAAATTGTCTAATAAGAAACCCTTCTCTGCTGCTATCAACACAAAATTCAACGAGTCTACTGCTGTTTTTACTAAAGATGGTAAAACAGTTTATTTTACTCGTAACAACTATGTAAATAAAAAATTAGGAACAGATAAGGATGATACCATTCTTCTAAAAATACTTCGCGCTACCAAAGGTAGTGATGGCGAGTGGGGTAATGTGGTAGAAGTGCCTTTCAATAGCGATCAATACAATGTGGCACACCCTGCCTTAAGCCCTGATGAAAAATATTTGTACTTTGCATCCGATATGGGAGGTACCTTAGGCGGATCTGATATTTTCCGAGTAGAAATTTTAGGAGATAACAAATACGGAAAACCTGAAAATTTAGGAAATCTAATCAATACCCCAGGACGCGAATCTTTCCCTTTCATCTCTAAAAACAACGTAATGTACTATTCATCTGATGGATTCCCTGGTTTAGGTGGTTTGGATATCTTCGCTGTAAAATTCTATGAAAATGGTACGACTTCTAAACCTATCAATATTGGTCGCCCAGGTAATAGTGCCGATGATGATTTCTGCTTTATAATGGATAGCGATTCTAAAATAGGCTTCCTCTCATCTAACCGCCCAGGAGGAAAAGGTAGAGATGATATTTATAGCTTCTTTGAAGAAAAACCTTTAGTTTTTGATTGTGAGAAAATGCTCAAAGGAGTCTTAAAAGATGCTAAAACGAATAATGTAATTGTTGATGGACTCATTATACTTTCTGATAGAACAATGAAAGAAGTCGCTAAACAAAAAACTAAAGAAGATGGTACTTTTGCTTTCAATGAGGTAGATTGTAAAGAATTGTATTACTACTTGCGTGGCGAAAAAGAAAAATATGAAACTGCTGAAGTGAAAGTAAACACCGATAAAGAAGGCGAAACATACTACGAAATGCTTCTCAAACCAAGAGAAGTCGCAATTTCTAAAAATACTGATTTAGCCAAAGTATTCAATATCAAAGAAATTTATTTCGATTTGAATAAGTCTGATATACGTCCTGATGCAGCCGTAGAACTCGCTAAGATAGTAGAGGTGATGAAACAGTATCCTAAGATGAAAGTTGATATCCGTTCTCACACCGATAGCCGCGCTTCCGATGCCTATAACTTAGCCTTGTCAGATAAACGCGCAAAATCTACCCTCGAATGGATAGTAAAACAAGGTATTGAACGTAAACGCCTAACAGCTAAAGGTTATGGCGAAACTCGTTTGGTAAATGGTTGCTCTAATGGTGTCCCTTGTACCGAAGAAGAACATCAAGCTAACCGCCGTAGCGAATTTATAGTAGTGAGTATGGAATAACAATGTTTGAATAACAAAAAAACTGTTTGGGAGACCAAGCAGTTTTTTTATTACCTATAATTGCTAATTATGAATTATTTTTTATCTTTGCGCCATTAAATTTGTTATTAAAAGAAATTAATAAACTTACAATGGGAGCATCACAAGATGAAATGTCCTTTTTAGACCATTTGGAAGCCTTGCGCTGGCATTTAATACGCGCTACTATAGCCGTCTTAATTGTGGGAGTAGTAGCTTTTGTATGTAAGGATTTTATCTTTCAAATTATTTTTGCTCCTAAAAATGGCGATTTTTTCACTTATAAAATGTTCTGCAAAATAGGGCACTTTTTTGGTTTTGAAAGCGCTTTCTGTGCCGAAAAACTCCCTTTTACCATCCAAAGCCGTACAATGGCAGGGCAGTTCTCAGCTCATATCTGGACGTCTATTTGGGCAGGAGTGATTATCGCATTCCCTTATGTGCTTTATGAAGTCTGGAAATTCATCAGCCCAGCATTGTATGAACACGAACGCAAGTTAGCACGAGGTTTTATCTTCATTGCTTCTTTGCTGTTTTTTATAGGCGTATTGTTTGGTTATTACCTTATAACACCGCTTTCAGTGAACTTTTTAGGGTCTTATTCGGTAAGCCCTGAGGTGAAAAATCAAATAGATATAGATTCATATATTTCAGTAGTACGCTCATCGGTCATTTCGTGTGGCATTGTTTTTGAACTGCCTATTGTCATTTATTTTCTTACTAAGCTGGGCGTTGTAACCCCTGTTTTTATGCGTAAGTATAGGCGTCACGCTTTGATAGTAGTGCTCATAGTTGCCGCTATTATCACCCCTCCCGATGTAGCTAGCCAGATAATCGTCTCAATACCGATTATGCTCCTGTACGAAATAAGTATTTTTATTTCGGCTTATGTTTTAAAAAAAGAACAAAACAAGGTAATTTAATATTTTTTAATGGATTGTAATACCTACTTACAGCACTTACCCAACGTGAAAACGTTGAAACAGCTTTGCAAAGGCAGAGCCGTGTTAGACTGGATTATTTGTGGTCACGAGTTCGAAGTTTATCACACCTACTACAAAGCCAATGAAGAAGAATACGACGGCTATGAAGCCCAGTGGGGGCACGGCTTTGAAGATGAAGATGGCACATCGTTGTCATTCTATTTTATCGATAAAGCCTGCTTAATAGTACCCTCATCCAGCGCCGAAGACAGCAAAGGAGGCGATAACCACGATTTCGAGAAACGCATCCCCAAAGTGTTTTTGCCCTACTATCGTAAAAACTTCTCGCAAAGTGATATCCCTTTCGTGATATACTCTTTGGATGGTGAAACGTGGCAATGCGTGGAAAATTTTCCTGTGGAAGAACACATCGATAAATTTGAACACATAACTACTAACCCCGCAAAATACAAAGAATGGGCAGTAGATTATATGGGCGACGAAGGCTTCTTGCAAGAAGTGATGAGCGAACAAACTATTACCGACATTTACGAAGGAAAAGTACTTACCGAGGAAATGGTATATAGCATCGTAACCGAAGTGCACGACTGGGTAGATTTAGAAACTGAACTCAACGAAATGCCTTATCGCTTTTCGTTTTAACTATATGAAATTAGTAGTAAACAACATCATCAAAATATACAAAGGAAGAAAGGTTGTAAAAGGCGTTTCGCTGGAAGTAAACCAAGGCGAAATCGTTGGACTCTTAGGCCCTAATGGCGCCGGTAAAACAACTTCCTTTTATATGATTGTGGGACTCATCAAGCCCAATGGCGGTACGATCTTCTTGGATAATACCGATATTACCAATTATCCTATGTACAAACGCGCCCAAAGCGGTATTGGCTACTTGGCACAAGAAGCTTCGGTGTTTAGAAAGTTGAGCATTGAGGACAATATCAAAAGTGTATTGCAACTCACCAAACTCTCTAAAGCCGAACAACAACGCAAAACCGATGAGTTGATTGATGAATTTAGCTTGGGGCATATCCGTAAAAACCGTGGCGACCTACTCTCAGGAGGAGAACGCCGCCGTACCGAAATTGCCCGGGCTTTGGCTACCAGTCCAAATTTTATCTTGCTCGACGAACCTTTTGCTGGGGTAGACCCTATTGCAGTGGAAGATATCCAACGCATTGTGGCTCAACTTAAAGATAAAAATATTGGTATCCTCATCACCGACCATAATGTGCAGGAAACTCTTGCTATTACCGATCGTACTTACTTGATGTTTGAAGGAGGAATCCTCAAATCAGGAGTGCCTGAAGATTTGGCTGCCGATGAGACGGTACGTAAAGTATACCTCGGAAAAAATTTTGAGTTAAGACGTAAGAAAAAACCAGAAGATGATGATAGTAATATGAATCAAGAATTGGAAAATGATAATCCCTGATTAACAGCGTATTGTCACTTTTGTGTCGCATCTTCCCTTTGAAAGATTATCGGCAATTGCCGAGTAAGTGAATTGGTAGGAAGTTTATAATCAACAAGTTAATTCAATCCTTGATAGGCATTAAATCAATAAACTAACGAATTGGCAAATCAATATATCAATAAATTGACAAGTGATATCGAAAAATACGGCTTTGGGGTGATAATGATACCTCAAACTGATTACTTGCCATCTTTTGCTTATACAGTAGGTTTGTGGAAAAGCTATAAACACCCTGAGCTTATTACTTTAGGAATGCCAATAGATATACTCCATACCGTACTCAATACGGTAGCGTTTGAAGGCGTAAAAAAAGGAAAATCTATAGAAATAGGTAAGAATTATCGTGGCGTATTAGAAAAACATCCCGTACAATTCTTAACGGTAGACAAGCGTAATATCCCTGATTATTTTGGACAAGCAATCAACTATTACCAAACAGCCGATTTCCCTGTATTACAATTGATATGGCCTGATGACAAAGGTGTATTCCCTTATGAAACAAATTTTAGAGAAGATTTAATCTACTTGCAACCGTTATTAGATAGAAATGCCGATTTCAAATTTAGAGAAGACAAACTCCGTCCCGTATTTACAACATCCGCTTGGTTAGAAAGTCAAGAGCCAATCGTAGATGTAATACACGATAAGGAAGGTTATTGGTTTTTCCTCCCCTTAGGAGAACCCGATTGGAAGATGGTGCCCTTGGAAGAATTAGTAAAAGCCGACCCTACTCTCAATGATGTTTTTAACCTCGATTATGGAGAAAGTGCTAATAGGGAGTTTATAGGAGGGCAATGGCAAAGAGATGTTTATGAAGGGTAGAAATGTATAAAGAACTTTTAAACATATCAAAAGCTAACCTAACAACAACCCGCAATATTACTCAAATAGGGAGTTTTGAAATTCCTCCTTCTTATTTGCAGTTTGCTCAAGAAATAGGCTTTGGTAGATTGTTAGGCTTATTTCTCACCTATATTCCAATGGGAGAAAACACACCTTATTGTGATGCTTTGGAACACAGAAATGCACATTGGAAAGAAATCTTTCAAATGTATCTAAAGGAATATCCAGATAGGTTATTTCTCAAAAAAGAAGCAGATAATAAAGAGCGCTTAGCTAATGCAGAACCTTTTTTGTTTAGTGAAAATGGAGAGGTTGTGTTTTGGGATAGTAGAAATCGGGATGATAAGGGAGAATGCCCTATTTATTTGGTAGATTTTTCTACAGGAATATATTTAGCAGGGAATACTTTTAAAGAGTTTATTCTCAACCTTACAGATAAAGCAAAAGTAAAAAGTATTTTGAAATTTGGAGATGATCCTTTGTTGAGAACTTTTGACCCTTTACCATTAAAAGACTGAAAAATATCGTTTCAGACTTTGGCAAAGTTGATTACCTTGAAAATCAACTACTCTTAGAGTGTGTTGTGTAGGAAAGCCAGCGATAGCTGGGTATGTGCTGCAAACGCCTGTATAAATAAAACTTTTTGCAAACACCCACATAAATAAAATTTTTTGCAAACGCCCTTAAAAGTAAGTTTATTTATTCGCAATCTATTTTTATTTGACTATAATATTAGAACAATTAACCCTATATAACACTCACTTTTGAGAATTGTCCCCCTTCGGGGGAACGGGGATAAACTCCTAAAAAACAAGAAAAACTAAAAACTATATATAATGAAAAATTTAGTAGACCGTTTTATTAAGTACATAAAAATAGACTCTCAATCTAATCCTGAGAGTGAAACAACCCCTAGTACCAAAAAACAATGGAATATGGCAAACTTATTGGTAGAAGAATTGAAAGCCATTGGTTTGCAAGACGTAACTGTAGATGAAAATGCCTACGTGATGGCTACGTTACCATCGAATGTAGATTACCCAGTGCCTACCATTGGTTTTATTTCTCACTTCGATACCTCTCCTGACTTCTCTGGTGAAAACGTAAATCCACAATTTGTAGAAAATTACGATGGGGGTGATATCGTCCTCAACAAAGAACAAAACATAGTGTTATCACCTTCTTATTTTGAGGATTTGTTGCTCTACAAAGGCAATACCATTATCACAACTGATGGAACTACCCTTTTGGGAGCTGACGATAAGGCAGGTATTGCCGAAATCGTAACCGCTATGGAATACCTCGTGCAACACCCCGAAATCAAACACGGAAAAATACGTGTAGGCTTTACCCCTGATGAGGAAATAGGTCGTGGAGCTCATAAATTCGATGTCAAAAAATTCGCTGCTGATTGGGCTTATACAATGGACGGCGGACAAATTGGCGAACTCGAATACGAAAGTTTTAACGCTGCAGGAGCTAAAATACACTTCAAAGGGAAAAACGTGCATCCTGGTACTGCCAAAAACAAAATGATAAACTCAATGCTTGTAGCTACTCAGTTTATCAATGCACTACCAGCCGACGAAATTCCAGCTCGCACCGAAGGTCGCGAAGGATTCTATCACATTACCGATATTTCTGGAGATGTAGAAAATACCGTAGTTCAGCTTATCATCCGCGACCACGACCGCGACCTTTTCAATAAACGCAAAGCCGTAGTACAGCAAATTGTAGACGATTTGAACAAACAAATCCCTAATGTGGCAGTAGCCGAAATAAAAGACCAATATTACAATATGGGTGAAAAAATCAAACCTGTGATGCATATTGTAGAAGTAGCCGAACGCGCGATGAAAGAATTAGGTATTACCCCTATAACCAAACCTATCCGCGGTGGTACCGATGGTTCTCAACTTAGCTTTATGGGATTGCCTTGCCCTAATATCTTTGCAGGCGGACATAATTTCCACGGTAAATACGAATTTGTACCCGTAGAAAACCTCGAAAAAGCTACCGAAGTGATTATTCGCATTGCTGAATTAGTAGCAAAAAAATAAGATAATTAGCCAATCTGTCAATTAGCCAATGTGTTAATTGATAAATTGGCTAACTTGCTAATTAACTAATTGATAAATTAACTTATGCCTACAATATCACATAGAGCGCAAATATTGCCTCAGTCTCCTATCAGGAAACTCACTCCTTACGCCGAAAAAGCAGCTAAGGAAGGGAAAACTATTTACCACCTCAATATTGGTCAACCCGATATTAAAACCCCTGAAATAGCTATTCAGGCAGTCAAAGATTTTACCCCTAAGGTATTGGAATATACCAAAAGTGAGGGCATCAACTCTCTCAGAGAAAAGGTGGTCGAATACTACAAAAAACACGATATTAAGGTCAATAGCAATGATATCATCATTACCAATGGTGGCTCCGAAGCGCTTACCTATGTAATTGCTACTGTTGCCAATGCCGATGATGAAATTATCATTCCTGAACCTTATTATGCGAACTACATCAGCTTTTCAGAAGCCTTTGATGCTATATGTGTACCTATTACGTCTTCTTTTGATGATAACTTTGCCTTGCCTCCTATAGAAGAATTTGAGAAAAAGATAACTCCTAAAACCAAAGCTTTTCTCATTTGTAACCCTGGAAATCCTACAGGTTATTTGTATTCTAAAGAGGAAATTTTGCAATTGGCAGCAATAGCCAAAAAACACGATATTTTCCTTATTTTCGATGAGGTATACCGCGAGTTCGTGTACGATGGTGCTACCCATTATTCCATTATGCAAGTAGAAGGCATCGAACAAAATGCTATAATGATAGATTCGGTGTCTAAACGGTTCAGTATGTGTGGAGCGCGTATCGGGTGGGTCGTGTCTAAGAATAAAGAGGTGATAAAATCTATCTTAAAATTCGCACAAGCCCGACTTTCTCCTCCTACTTATTCTCAAATAGGTGCAGAGCGCGCTTTTGATGTACCCGACACTTACTTTGAAGAAGTACTAAAAGAATACACCCAACGTAGAAATGTGCTTATTGAGGAACTCCAAAAAGTAAAAGGGGTACGCGTATCAATGCCTAAAGGCGCTTTCTATTGTATCGCAGAACTACCTGTAGAAAACGCTGAAGATTTCAGTATATGGCTTTTAGACCATTTCTCAGTGAATAACGAAACAGTAATGTTAGCTCCTGCCGAAGGTTTTTATGCCACCAAAGGTTTAGGGCGTAACCAAGTGCGCATTGCTTATGTACTCGAAAAAGAAAAAATCGTAAAAGCAATTCACATATTAGCCGAAGCACTAAAAGAATATAATAACTCCTAATCCCTAATTTCTATTTCCTATTTCCTAACTCCTAAAAAGATAAATAGTTATATTTTTTAAGTTAAAAAAAAAACATAAAATTATTGCCATATCAAAAATATTTCGTACTTTTGAGGCGGAAAATTAAAAACAGACAATGTCAGTAAAGAAAATAGCAGTATTAACATCAGGAGGAGACGCTCCTGGTATGAACGCCGCCATTCGCTCAGTGGTACGTACTTGTGCATACCACAATATCGAAGTGGTAGGTGTATATCGCGGCTATCAGGGAATGATAGAAGGCGATTTCGAACCAATGAACGCTCGTAGCGTTCGCGATATTATCAACAGAGGGGGTACTATCTTGAAATCTGCCCGCTCTAAAGACTTTAGAACTCCTGAAGGGCGCAAAGTAGCCTATGAAAAACTAAAAGCAGCAGGAGTAGATTCTTTAGTAGTAATAGGAGGTGACGGCTCTTTTACTGGAGCGCTCTTGTTCAACAAAGAATTTGGCTTCCCTGTAATGGGAATCCCTGGTACCATCGATAACGACATTTATGGTACTGATTTTACTTTAGGCTATGATACAGCTCTCAACACTGTAATTGAGGCTATCGACAAAATTAGAGATACAGCAAGCTCTCACAACCGCTTGTTCTTCATCGAAGTAATGGGGCGTGATGCAGGGCATATCGCTCTCAACTCTGGAGTAGGAGCAGGAGCTGAAGAGATCTTGATCCCAGAAGAGAATATAGGACTTAAAAAACTACTTGAATCTTTGGAAAAAAGTCGTATGACTGGTAAAACTTCTAGCTTGGTAGTGGTTGCCGAAGGCGATAAAATAGGTAAAAACGTATTCGAACTTAAAGAATACGTAGAACAACACCACCCCGATTACGATGTGCGTGTATCTGTATTAGGCCACATGCAACGGGGGGGGGCTCCTTCTTGCTTCGACCGCGTTTTAGCAAGCCGTATGGGAGTAAAAGCTGTAGAATCTCTACTTGAAGGTAAATCTAACTATATGGTGGGTATCCGTAACAATAAAATGGAACTTACCCCGCTTGAAAAAGCTATCAAAGGTAGTTCTAAAATAGATACAGAACTCCTCCGTGTAGCCGAAATAATGGCAACTTAGTAACGTAACAAACTTAAAATTAAATAACGAATAAATTAAATTTAACAGAATTATGTCAGTAAAAATTGGAATTAACGGTTTCGGACGTATTGGTCGTCTCGTATTCCGTGCTGCTTATGAAAGAGCCGACGTAGAAATCGTTGGTATTAACGACCTTTTGGATGTAGATTACATCGCTTACCTTTTGAAATACGATTCAGTTCACGGAACTTTTAAAGGTGATGTGAAAGTAGAAAATGGTCACTTAGTAGTAGATGGCAAAAAAGTGCGTATTACTGCTGAAAAAGACCCTAACAACCTTAAATGGAACGAAGTACACGCCGATGTAGTTGCTGAATGTACTGGTATCTTCACCACTTTGGAAAAAGCACAAGCTCACATCAATGCAGGTGCTAAAAAAGTAGTGATTTCTGCTCCATCAGCCGATGCTCCTATGTTTGTAATGGGTGTGAACCACAAATCAGTAAAACCTACTGATACTATCGTGTCTAACGCTTCTTGTACAACTAACTGCTTGGCGCCTATCGCTAAAGTATTGAACGATAACTTCGGTATCGAAGAAGCCCTAATGACTACAGTTCACGCTACAACTGCTACTCAGTTAACAGTGGACGGCCCTTCTAAAAAAGATTGGAGAGGTGGACGTTCAGCTCTTTGCAACATCATTCCTTCAACCACAGGTGCTGCTAAAGCTGTAGGTAAAGTAATTCCTGAACTCAACGGTAAACTTACCGGTATGGCTTTCCGCGTACCTACTGCCGATGTTTCAGTTGTTGATTTGACTTTCCGTACTAAAAAACCAACTACACTTGAAGAAATCAACGCTGCTATGAAAAAAGCATCTGAAGGTGAATTGAAAGGTATCCTTGGATACACTGAAGATTTGGTTGTTTCTCAAGACTTCGTAGGTTGCAAAAATACATCTATTTTCGATGCTAAAGCTGGTATCGGCTTGAGTGCTAACTTCTTCAAAGTAGTTTCTTGGTACGATAACGAAACTGGTTATTCAAACAAATTAGTAGATTTAGCTCAACACGTTGCTAAATTGTAATTCTTAAAAAAGGTGAGTTGCCCAACTTAGGGGTAAACTCACCTTTTTTTAATAAAATAATAATAATTTAAAAACCGAAACGATATGATTTTAATTGTAGACAGTGGTGCTACTAAGGCCGATTGGACTGCCTTAAACAGCAAAGGTGAAAAAATATTTTTTACGCAAACTTTAGGGTTGAACCCCGAAGTACTTACAGAAGAAATTCTCGTAGAGCGTATTACCACCAATTACCAATTGTTTGAAAACAGAAATTCAGTATCCGAAATTTATTTCTATGGTGCTGGTTGTGGTACTGAACGCATCCGTTACTTTGTAGAACGTAGCTTAGCAACTATCTTCAAAAACGCTAAAATAGAAGTAAAAGAAGATACTTATGCTGCTGTGTTTGCTACTACAGCCCCCTCCGATAAAGCTATTGTATGTATCTTAGGTACAGGTGCTAACTGTTCTTATTGGAATGGTAAAGAATTATACCAAGCAGTAGATTCATTAGGCTATATTTTGATGGACGAATCAAGTGGAAACTTCTATGGCAAACGCTTGATTATCGACTATTACTTCAAGAAAATGCCTGCTGACCTCGTGCAAAAATTTGAAAACCAATATGAATTGGGCTCTGATGTGATTAAAAACCACTTGTACAAAATGCCTAACCCTAATAGTTACTTGGCTACTTTTGCAAAATTTGTGGTTGAAAACAAAAATCACGAATATTGCCGCGATATGGTGAGAAAAGGTATGCAACTATTTGTAGACCACTGGATTTCTCAGTATGAAGATCGCTACGAAGTGCCTATCAACTTCGTGGGTAGTATCGCTTTCTTCCTCCAAGATATCTTGGAAGAAGTATTAGCTGAAAACAATCTTAAATTAGGAACTGTACTTAGAAAACCAATCGATGGGTTGGTAGCTTTCCACGTAAACAAATTCTTTTAATAACAAATAAAATATAAAAGAAAAAAAGACACTCACTATAGATATAGTGGGTGTCTCTTTTTAATTTTAAAACAATCCATAAAGAAGTCCATCTATTTTATTGATAATATCACCTAAATCTTCAGGGTTGTTTACAAAATCAATATTGTCTACTTCTATAATCAGTAGTTTCCCTTTATCATAGCCCTTTATCCACTGTTCATATCGTTGGTTGAGGCGGTTTAGATAGTCTATTGAGATTGTATTTTCGTAATCCCGACCGCGTTTTTGTATTTGATTTACCAAATTCGGTACTGAACTTCTGAGGTAAATCAGTAGATCTGGAGGGAGAACTAAGCGTTCCATTAGAGCGAACAGTGATTTATAATTGTCAAAATCACGAGAACTCATCAGCCCCATTTCGTGTAAGTTAGGAGCAAAAATATGAGCATCTTCGTAGATAGTACGATCCTGAATAATATCGTTGCCCTTTTCTCTAAAATCCAAAATCTGTCGGAAGCGACTGTTTAGAAAGTATATTTGTAAATTAAAACTCCAGCGCTCCATTTGGTGATAAAAGTCGTCTAAATAAGGGTTGTCTACCACATCTTCAAAGTGGGCTTCCCATTGGTAGTGTTTAGCTAATAGGGAGGTAAGTGTCGTTTTGCCTGCACCTATATTTCCTGCAATGGCTATGTGCATTTTTTAGATTGATTTTATTCAGTTTCTTCTTCGTTTATACTTTTAATCCAAGAGGTATTTTTGATTTGTTGAATTATGAAAGAACTTTGAATATTAGAAATAATTTCCATTTTAGAAAGTTTCTGTACAACAAATTTCTGATAATCTTCCATATCGTTGAGTATAACTTTCAGGAGGAAATCGTAACTACCTGCCATATACGAGGCTTCAAGCACTTCGTCAAGATTACTAATGTATTTCTCAAATTCTTCAAATAGTTGTCCGCTGTGTCTCAAAAGTTTTACTTGGCAGTAAGCTATCAGCCTTTTCCCAAGGGCTTTAGGGTCAGCAACAGCAACATATTTTTGAATAACACCTGTATTTTCCATCCGTTTAATACGTTCGTGAACAGGAGTAATTGATAAACCTACTTTTTCAGATAGACTTTTAACCGATTGTTTGCTATCTTTTTGTAGTTCATCTAAGATTTTTAAATCTATGCGGTCTAATTGATACATAATATTTGAATTTGATGCGGTAAAATTAAGAATTTTTTTGATATAAAACTGAACATTAGAGAAAATATTTTTGCTGTTTTTTTGTAAAATGCTCAAATACAGCTAAAAAATAAAAAGAAATACTAAGGTGATTTTTCTATTTGCTATCTATGAATTAGTAATTTTTTCTAAATCAATATAATTTTCCAGAATTGAGAGGTTTGATATCAAGGGTAACTTTTTTCATTGTAGCTTCAAGTAGAAAAAATCTAATATTTGTATTTAATTTTGTCTATTTCGTTTAAAAATTGTAGTTTTGCAATTGCTATCTAAACAATAATATTATTTTATATGGAAGAAATAGATTACAAATTTGTACATAAAGATTTTAGAATCAACGGTTTCCCTATTGATAGAGAACGCTTAATCATTTTAGCAGTAGCCTATGTAAAGGATGGCTTGCCTTACCGTAAAGCGGTAGGAAGATTTCTTTTGGATTGGCTTGATAATAAAGATTATATCGAAGCTACAACCTCAGGATCAACAGGTATCCCTAAACAAATTCAACTTAAAAAACAAGGAATGGTAAACTCTGCTTTGGCTACAGGTGAATATCTAAACCTTTCACCCAAAGACCGTGCTCTGTTGTGTCTGCCAGCCGATTTTATCGCAGGAAAAATGATGCTCATTCGTGCAATTGTTCTGGGCTTGCACCTCGATATTATCAGACCTTCATCTATGCCGCTATCGCTCACCAATAAAAATTACGATTTCTGTGCAATGATTCCTTTACAAGCAGCAAAATCTCTTACCGATTTACCTCGTGTAAAAAAACTAATTTTAGGCGGAGCTTCTATTGATGGTGAGTTAGAAGCTAAATTACAGAATATTTCTACCGAAGTATACTCTTCTTACGGAATGACCGAAACCATTTCGCATATTGCGATGCGTAAGGTAAATCACACCGAGCAACACGAAACTACTTACAAGGCAATGCCTAATGTGATTTTCACCCAAGACGACCGCCATTGCTTAGTAATCAATGCTCCTTTAATTGCCGATCACCCTGTAGTTACAAACGATATGGTAAACCTTATCTCTCACAATGAGTTTGAGTGGTTAGGACGTTTCGACAATATCATCAACTCTGGCGGTTTTAAGGTCTTTCCTGAAAGTGTAGAACGCAAAATCAAAAAGTATATCAAAGGAGATTACTTTATTACCAAAGAACCTGATGATGAATTAGGACAGCGCGCTGTATTATACGTACAAGGCGATGAAAAAGATTACCCTACTTTAGCTCACGATATCTATATGGATAAAGATATGCTAAAGTACGAAGTACCTCGCCAAATCTATTTCGTTCCTGAATTTGTATATACTGATAATCAAAAGTTAAGAAGGGACGAAACCGTTAAAAAATACAAAAAATAAGAATGAAACTCAAGAGATTTATCCCTTACCTATTGCCCTATAAACAACAGGCGTTTCTGAATATATTTTTTAATATACTCTACTCACTTTTCAGCGCCTTATCGTTTGTCGCACTGATTCCTATGCTCGATGTCCTTTTTGGCAAAACGCAACCTATATTACAAGAACCTGTCTATTCAGGAAATCTATTAGATCTGGGTAGTTATGGCAAAGCCTATTTGAACTATAAAGTAGGTGCGTTAGCAGGCGAGAATACCATTTGGGCATTAGCAATTGTGATTGCTTTGGTGCTTTCTCTTTTCTTACTAAAAAATTTATTCAGTTATTTAGCTTCTTTTTTTATTACCTATCTTCGTAATGGGGTACTTAAAGATTTGCGCAATAATCTGTATAAAAAAGTAGTCAATCAGCCAATAGCTTTCTTTTCCGATCAACGCAAGGGTGATATAATGTCCCGTATGATAGGCGATGTAAACGAAGTACAAAACTCTATGCTTTCAGCATTAGAATCGTTTATACGTGAGCCTCTTACCATCATATTTTCTATTTTAGTAATGTTAGGCATCAGCGTAAAACTCACTCTGTTTACTTTTATATTTATCCCTATTGCAGCAGCTATCATTTCTAAAATAGGTAAATCTCTTAAAAAGAACTCTATAGCAGTACAACAAGAACAAGGGCGATTTCTTTCTCTCATAGAAGAAACTATAGGCGGATTGCGTGTCATCAAAGCATTCAATGCCGAAAGTATATTCTCCAAGCGATTTGCCGACTCTAGCCAAACCTTTAACCGATTAAGCAACAAGGTAATGAATAGACAAAACTTAGGATCCCCTATGAGTGAGTTCCTCGGTATCTTGATGATTGCTATATTGTTGTGGTTCGGTGGTTCTCTGGTGTTGGTCGACAAAACTTTAGAGGGAACTCAGTTCATCGCTTTTATGGGCTTAGCTTACAATATCCTCACACCTGCTAAAGCTATCAGCAAAGCTTCTTACGATATGCGCCGCGGAAATGCTGCTGCCGAGCGTATCTTGGAAATACTCGATTACGAAAACCCCATCAAAGAACGTGAAAACGCTGTGGTGATAAAAAATTTTACTACAGCTATCACCTTAAAAGAGGTTACTTTTGCTTATGCTGAACAACCCGTGCTCTCCCATTTTTCGTTAGAAGTGCCTAAAGGAAAAACAGTAGCTTTAGTAGGGCAATCAGGGAGTGGAAAAAGTACTATTGCTAACCTAATCACTCGTTTTTACGATGTAAACGAAGGTGCAATCCTCATCGATGGAGTGGATGTAAAAGATATGCAAACCACTTCCTTGCGCAAACTTATAGGGGTAGTGTCGCAGGACTCTATACTCTTCAATGATACCATAAAGAACAACCTACTGATAGGTAAACCCGATGCTACCGATGAGGAACTTATAACAGCAGCCAAAATCGCCAACGCCTATGAGTTTATAAACGACTTGCCTGAAGGTTTTGAAACTAATATAGGTGATGCAGGTAGCAAGCTCAGTGGAGGTCAAAAACAGCGCTTGAGTATTGCCCGTGCCGTACTGAAAAATCCCCCTATAATGGTACTCGACGAAGCTACTTCAGCACTCGATACCGAAAGCGAACGATTGGTGCAAAACGCTTTAGAGAATATGATGAAACACCGTACCTCTATAGTTATTGCTCACCGCCTTTCCACTATACAAAATGCCGACTTGATTGTCGTGATGCAAAAAGGACGTATCGTAGAACAAGGTACCCACAGCGAACTAATACAAAAAAATGGTATGTACAAACGATTAGTAGAAATGCAAACCATTGAGTAATACCATAATCAACTAATTGATTATTAGTTATGAAACAGACGATCTTAGGAGCAATAGCAGGAGATGTGATCGGTTCAGTATACGAATTTAATAACACACGAACTACTGATTTTCCACTATTTAAAAGAGAAACAACCTTTACGGATGATACAGTAATGACTATTGCCATAGCCGATGCGATCCTTCACAATAAGGATTTTGCTCAAACAATATTAGACTATGGTAAGCGTTATCCAAATAGAGGTTATGGAACAAGTTTTTTTAAGTGGTTAGCACACGATACCCCCGCACCACCCTACAATAGTT
The DNA here is from genome assembly GCF_016806945.1 of Capnocytophaga genosp. AHN8471. NCBI lineage: Bacteria > Pseudomonadati > Bacteroidota > Flavobacteriia > Flavobacteriales > Flavobacteriaceae > Capnocytophaga > Capnocytophaga genosp. AHN8471. The sequence continues at coordinate 15,062 of NZ_JAESPJ010000012.1, read as the reverse complement.
GGGGGAACGGTTCGGCAATGCGTGTAAGTGCGGTGGGTTTTGCTTATAATGATTTAGATAAAGTACTTAAAAAAGCAGAAAAAACAGCAGTAGTAACACACAATCACCCAGAGGGTATCAAAGGAGCACAAGCTACAGCAGCTGCTATTTTTCTGGCACGAACAGGTAAAAATAAAGCTGAGATAAAAGCTTATATAGAGCAAAAGTTTGGATATGATTTAGATTTTACCCTTGATGAAATACGCCCTACTTTTCCATTTGACGAAAGTTGTCAAGGTACAGTACCCCAGTCAATTGTTGCCTTTTTGGAGAGCACAGACTATGATAGCGCTATACGATTAGCAATTTCATTAGGTGGTGATAGCGATACCATTGCTTGCATAACAGGAGGTATAGCAATAGCTTTTTATAAGGAGATGTCACAAGTTATAGTAGATAAAATACGTAGAGAATATTTACCTCCTGCTTTTGTTACTATTATTGATGAATTCGACTTAGTTTTTAATAACTAATAATGAAGTATAAAAGTGCAAAAAATATTTCCCATATTTTCTTGCACTTTTCATTTCTTATTCCTACCTTTGTGCCGATTATTACCAAACTTACTAAACAATGTTAAAATATTTCCTCTTCTTTTTTGGTACTTTAAGTATCTACGCTCAAAAAGAGTACTGTTTTCAGTATGATAGCGCTGGCAACCAGCGCCGTGCGCTCTTGTGTCTCAATGCAACCGATGAGGCTACTGATGAAGAAATTTTTGATGAACTTCCTGATAATCTCAAATCTTTAAATAGCGATAACTCAAAAGTACAGCTATATGGTGTGCCTAACCCTGCTACCGACCAGATAGGAGTCTATTGGCAACACAGCGAAAATGGAGCGCTTACGCATTTAGCAATCTTCACCGTCAACGGACAGTTAATGCAACAAATTGATAACCTCCCACCTACAGAACCTTACCATATCAATATCTCCACTTGGTCAGCAGGCTATTACTTTATGGTGGCTACATTCTCGGATGGTAGCAAGAAAATCTTTAAAATTGTAAAAAAATAACAATACCTATATTACTATTATTACTATGAAACACATACTCTACATATTACTCAGCTTAAGCAGCCTAACTGTTACAGCACAGGAGCTGCCTTATAAGATCATCAAAAAGACTTCTTTTCATCGTGATGAGCCTACGCCTCCTACCCTTACGCAGCTACCTGTGAGCAGTGCAACAACCGCTGGTGGGGTGTCGGGGACTGACTTAGGCATCACCCCGAGCAGTCTGGACGTGAGTGCCACAGGGGCAGCAGTGTATACCATTCCTATTGCAGTGCCTGCGGGTATCAATGGCGTGCAGCCTAATCTTGCGCTTACCTATAACAGTCAGGCGGGTAATGACATTGCAGGCTATGGCTGGAATATCACGGGTATCTCAAAGATTAGCCGTGTAGGCTCCACCCCTTACCACAACGGACAACTCACAGGGGTTAATCTCACTGAAACGGATCAGTTTGCTCTTGATGGTCAGCGCTTATTGCTTAAAGAAGGCACTCACGGAGCAGATGGAGCAGTGTATGAGACAGAGAATTTCTCGAATGTGAAGGTTATAGCCAAGGGAACTTTTGGAAATGGTATCTTTGGACCGAGTTATTTTGAAGTGCTATATCCTGATGGGAGTAAGGCGTATTATGGGAAGGGGGAGAAAAGTAGCGATCCTCTCCAATATAATATATCTTCTTGGGAAAATGCTATAGGAATAAGTATTATTTATAAATATGTAAAAGTAAATAATATGAGTCTCCCTGATGTCATTAACTATCAAGGAGGGTCAATCTCTTTTACCTATGATCCTATACCACGAAAGCGTCCTATTAGCTTTTATGTTGCAGGGATATATTTTGAGAACATAAGACCTTTACTCTCTATTGATACTTATGCTGATAAAGGACATTATAGAAGCTATGAATTACAATACGACAGCAATAGCTTAGGCTATAATAGATTGATTAATATACAAGAGCGCGTAGGAGGAGTACTAAGAAATCCAATAGAATTAAGATATACAAATATAGGTAACGAAGGACTAAGTTTGATAAAATCAGAAGGAAGTTTGGGATTAACAGGAGTAAGCAACTTAAATTCAGCAGTAGTTTCCTTAGATTTCAATGGAGATGGTTATTTGGACTTTATAATGTATCCTACAAAAGGTCCTGATGCCTATAAAAAAGTATATATTTTTGATGGGTTTAGGAATAAAGAAGCTCCTTTTACCATAGGTGTTTCTATGCCAGAATTTAAAGAAATATTTCCTGCACAGATTCTCTCTCATCTTAATTACCAGATGGAAGGGCAGGCTTTTATAGCTACACGAGTAAAAGATAATAAATTGCTTTTTGATATATATTCAAAATATTCTATTACACCATTTATTTATCAGTATAGTAAAGAATTTCAAATACCAACCTATACAGAAGAAAGATGCTATAGAGAAGATATAGATGTACCTGTTAAAATAAAAGTACTATCGGGAGATTTTGATGGGAATGGACTTACAGATATTCTTACAATAGAAGAGCCTTTGATATTAAGCACAGATTGTGAAGGAGAGTATGGAGGGCATTGTAGTTGCAAGCACTATATTGAAGGGGGCGTTAAAGTAAATTGGTTAGATTTGGATAGGAGAAAAGAAAATAACTATACTAAACATATAGGAGAATTAGAAAAACAATATGAGAATGGCGACCTCTTGCAAGCCATTGATATGAATGGTGATGGTAAGACTGATTTAGTGCATATTTCACAGGGGGTTATATATGTTTATGAACTTAATGAGCAGTATCAACTCAAAAAGCTTATAGAAGAACATAACCCATTGATTTTATATAAAAATACACTGCTATTCACTCACACAATACCTCCTGTGATTGGTGATTTTAATGGAGATGGAAAAATTGACTTAATGTTACCTAGAACTACTTCTACCAAAGTCTATGATATTTTGTATGGAACAGGGAAGGGGTTTACAACTAAGAAGGAAATAAGTCTACCTTTCCTTTATGAGGTATACCCATCTCCTGATGGCAATGGGTATATAGACACTCGTCTCATCGCCATTGACTTTAATAATGATGGAAAAAGTGATATATTAGAGTTCCGTATTGGAAATAGAGATAAAAAAGAGGATTTCAGAGGTTTTAAAATATATAAAAACATTGGTAACACAGGAGATCTTTTTGAAAGAATAGGAAGTGATAGATATATAGATTTCTCAACAGGGTCTTCTGGTCATTTGATATTTTCAAATCCAGATAAGAAGAATGTTTTTATGGATATTTCTTTACTTTTTGACAACTGTGTTGAGACACTCTACTCACAAAAGAATAATAAAGAAGAAATGCTTCTACGTACTATCAATAATAAACAAGCTTATAGTATTAGTTATGGAAAAATGGAATCTAACGAAGGTAAGAGTCGATTAGACCCTGAAACACATTATCACGGAGTCCTATATGAGGATGCTCATTTTGCTCATAAATTTCCTTATATAGGATTAGGAAGTGTGCCTTCTATATATTTAGTATCTAAAATAGAGCGTTCTGGATTTAATTTCCCAAACACCGAACAACATTTTAACTATTATGGTGCCTATACACACTCTGATGGATTAGGATTTTTAGGTTTTAAGGGAATATGTCGTAGTAATTGGTTTGAAGCAAACAAACAAAATGTTCAAGCATTGTATTCTTATCAAGAGAGAGATATTTTATTAAGAGGAGCTCCTGCCAATGAATATACACTCAGTTACCCTTCAACATATATTCCTACACTTGATTTTCTTTCCAAAACCACCTATATCTACACCCACTCCGAAGCCCCTAACAAGTGCTTTAAACTCCAGTTGGACAAGCAGGTTATTGAGGATAAACTCAAAGGCGTTACTACCACCCAAGCTTTTACCTATGATGCTGACCTCAACCCTACACAAATCACCACAGAAACCGATGGCTATAAACAAGTACAGGAACTGCAATACGCCCCAAAAGAAAGCAGTCCCTACCGTATGGGCTTGCTCACCCATAAACGCACAGCAAGCACTTTGGACGGTGATACTTTTACGGCTGAGGAAAGCTATACTTATGAGAATGGGTTAATCAGCACTGCCAAAACAAAAGGCAACGGCACAGGCGAGCACACCGAAAAATTTAGTTATGACCCCTATGGCAATATAACCCAAAAGGAAACTATTGCTGAAGACGGACAAAAGCGCAGTGAGCAATACACCTACGACCCTACCCACCGTTTCGTTGCTACCCATACCGATTTTGAAGGCTTAAAAACAACTTTTACCTACGATGAGCGCGGTAATCTTCATAAAGAAACAAACCCTTGGGGGCAGTCTACCTCCTACCAATATGATATCTGGAATCGCCCTATAAAGGTAACTGATTACTTAGATAAAAGCCTGCACACTACTTATGAAGCGAATGGCAGCAAATACAACATCCGCTCGGATAGTGATGACGACAGCTATACAAGTGAAACCTACAACGCACTCGGTTGGCTTTTGGAAAGTGAAGCGTCTACTGCCTTGGGAGCTACTGCTGTGCGCTATGAGTATGACGCCTTAGGAAGAACCATAGGTAAAAGTGAACCTTTTGCTGCTGGTGGCAGTCCACAGGGCTGGACACGCACTGAGTACGACCGCTATGGGCGTCCTGTGCAAGTAACTACCGCTCACGGCAAGACCATTCGCACCTCTTACGACGGTTTAAAGACCACTGTAGACGATGGCTCTAAACAAATCACCACTACCCAAAATGCTATCGGAAAAACCATAAGCCAAAGCGACCCAGGAGGCACGATTAAGTACACCTACTTTGGCAATGGTGCACTCAAAACTGCTAACTACGAGGGGGTCGAACAGAAAATAACCCAAGACGGCTGGGGTCGCAAAACAAGCCTTACCGACCCTGCCGCAGGTGTTTATCGCTACGCTTACGACAGCTGGGGGCGTCTTACTGAGGAGACTACCCCTAAGGGTAAAACTACGCTTACCTACGAGCCCAACAGCGACCGCTTGAAGAGCAAGCACTTAGTAGGCGACCATACCGATATGCTCATCCGCTATACCTATAATGCCGAAAAGCTCCTGACCCAAATAGACAATGAGAACCAGGACGGCAATAGCGATCATTACACCTATACTTATGACCACAACCGCCAGCTACTTACCAGCAGCGAGACCAACCCTTGGGCAAAGTATACCCAAGCCTATACTTATGACCTTTTCGGTCGGGTACAAAAGGAAATGACCACCGCAGAGGCAGCAGGCAAACGCGCGAGTGCAATGGTGCAATACCGCTATCAAAATGGTGAACTCGTGGAAATGAAGGACGACAAGGGTGTAACCCTTTGGAAACTCAGCAGTGAAAACCCCTACGGACAACCCCTTGTAAGTCATAAAGGCAATGTAAAAGAGACGTATACCTACGACAAAGGCTTTCCTGTAAGTCAGCTCTTGCAAAATGAAGACAAGGCAATTGGAGCACTTACGTGGCAGTTTAACCCTCAAAAAGGACTATTAGATAGCCGTCAATACAGCTTTTGGGGTAAACAAGAGGATTTTAGCTATGATAACTTAGACCGCCTGACCGCTTGGGGCGATGCCAACACCCCAGCACAAACCCATAGCTATGATGAGCGTGGGCGCATTACTGAAAATAGTCTTTTGGGTACTTATAAATATCCTGCTAAGGGTTATGACCAAGAAAAATTAGTATTGAACTCTACAGGCGAAGCTTTTTATAAAGAGGCACCAATGCCCGTGATACGTTACAATATGCTCAAAAGTCCTGAGCAAATATACGTAAAGGACAAAGAGCGTATCACCTATTTGTACAATGCCTTTGGTAGTCGTGCCCATAGCTTTTATGGCAATGCGGAAGTTGAAAAAGAGAAACGCCCAACCCATAAACATTACAGTACCGATGGCAGTGTAGAAATCAAAGAGGATAAAACAAAAGGAAGTATTGACTTTCTATTTTACCTCGGTGGCGACCCGTATTCAGCTCCTGCGGTATATACTTCTAATAATGGTGAAGAGGGCAAATTATTATTCCTACACCGCGATCAGTTAGGCAGTATTGTAGCCATCACCGACCTTAATGGCAAGCTCGTAGAAGCCCGCCATTTTGATGCTTGGGGCAAGGTGCTAAGCATCACTGACGGCAACGGCAACAAGTTAGAAAATTTATTGTTAGATCGCGGCTATACAGGGCACGAGCACCTCGCAAGTGTAGGCTTAATACATATGAACGGACGTCTCTACGACCCTGCTTTGCATAGGTTTCTAATGCCTGATAACTATATTCAAGACCCATTCAACACTCAGAATTTTAATAGGTATGGGTATTGTTTGAATAATCCGCTAAAATATACAGACCCCAATGGAGAAATCATTTGGGCAGCTGTTATTGTTGGTGCTATCATAGGAGCAACAAGCTATGCTACTAGCGCAGCTATGCACGATAATTGGTCGTGGGAAAAATTTGCTTGGTCAACCTTAGGAGGAGCTGTTATGGGTGCTATTGGTGGTTCTTCAGTGGCAACTTCACTATCGGGAGAGAGTGTCTTAAATGGCTTTATCACAGGGGCTTCTTCTGTCCTTATGCCAAGCTACAATGTATCTATAGGTGATTTTAGTGTAGGTCTCTCTTTAGCTATTGCTTTTGGTAACGCTGGAGGAATGGGGGTTAACTTAGGTGCTAGTTATCAAAGTGGAAATTTTTCTATTTCGGGAGGCGTAGGACTTATGGGGTATGTTAATTACAATCGATTCTGGAAGAACAATTTTGAAACACGCTATTCTGCTATGGCTTCTTGGGATGATGGTAAATTAGGTTTGTCTCTTGGAACAAACATCTGGAAAGGTGATTTTGAGCAAAGAACAGGGGTTATAGGACTTCATAGTGGGGATTTTAGAATGATGTATGAAAATGATGGGGGAGCAGGAATTAAACATTTAGGATTAGGGGATAGAAACGATAGTTATAGAACAGCAGCCTTAAATATTGGAATAGGAGATTTTACTGCTGGATTTAATCTTTTTACTGGTAGAAGAAACAGGAAAGATCAAGAAAAAGAAGTCAAAATCATTAATTCTAGAGGGAAATATGAAAATCCTATTGTAAATACAGTAGACTGCTATGGAGCTAATTATAAAAGAGGATATGTTAATGAAATGGGGGTAAAGCATCGTTTGGGGGCTTTAACTTTGGGATATGGTGGTTTCCGAGTAGGAGCTAATAGCGAAAAAGTAAGACATGCTATTCAAGATGTGGTTATTCACGGTTTGATAAAAGACAGAGGTTTTGAAAATCAATCTTGGAAATGGGATTCTTTTTATCAGTATAGAACTTATAATCCTTTTACATCATGGTAAGAAAAGTTTTCTATATATTATTTTTCGTCTCAGTATTGGCAAATACTTTTTCTTGCCAAATGATGAATAGAAGTAGATATAAAAATTGTAATGATATGATCATTACAGAAAATATTTTTTCATTGATAGATACTACTCAATATTATAAAATTGAGTATCTGCAAACAGGTTATAACTCTATCTCTTGTAAGTTTTCTTCTACAGGAAAGATTTATTATTTTTATGGCTGGAAGAGTGTTCCTAATAGAACTCAAAGAGGAAGATTTTATTTAGAGGATGAGTTTTTAGTATTGAATACCTATGTAAAATACCCGCAAGGAGGAATAAGAACAAAGAAAATCCTTACAGCTGTGTGTGATGGAGTTCTCTATTTTAGGTATGAAGATGAGTGCGAAAAGAGTATAAGGTTAACTCCTATCAATGCAAAATACAATCAACAATAGTTTTTATACAGAATTGGAAACCTTTTATCAGTACAGAACTTATAATCCTTTTACATCATGGTAAGAAAGATAATATTAATGTTATTTATTCTGTTCAATATACAATGCTATTTTAGGAATGAATACGGAATGGTTAGATTAAAAAAAAGAAACATTATTAAACCTTTAGAATTTAACTCGGTTTATAGTAAAATAGATACTACAGTTCTTTATAAAGATTGCTCAAATAAATATAAAAAAGCTATTAAGTTTTATAAAGATGGAAAAGTTGGTTGTTTTTTTTATGTTGATTCTACTGACATAACAACAATAGACCCCAGAAGGGCTCTAATGGGAAAATTCGAGCTAAAAAATGGGAAAATTTATATGAATTTTATAGCAAGAAATTCTCAAGTAGGTCGTTTTCTGTTAAAAGAAAAAAGTATAAATATAGAAGATACTTTGTTAGTTACCATAGGAGAAGGAATTTTTAATAAGGATACTATTGTGTATAAGAAAAAAATAATACCTAAGGATTGGTTAATATATTCTCCTGATTGGTAATATATCTCTTCCTGATGAGATGATTATTATCAATTCAAAACACGAAATGGATTTACATTATGGTAAAAAAAAAAATTATTTATAGCTTATTTGTGATAATTATATACAGTTGTTCTGTTTTTGATGGTCATAATAATTAACGTCAGTTCGATATAACAGAATATTGATTTACAGCTTTGTAACATAATATATTCACAAAATAATTCACCGTCAGGTGAAAATTCGTGAGATAATATAAAGTAAAGAGTTTTATACAGTCTCAATTTCGTGAAAATTCGTGAAATTCGTGGGAGATTTAAAATATTTTGCTGATTGTTAAACAATTACTTACGTCGAACTCACGTTAAATAATATGGAATTAACAGATAAATTAATAGCACTACTAAAAAGAGGAACTCCAGTATATGGAACAATACAAAAATCTTTTTCAAAAAATGATGCCTTAGAGATTTTAGAAGAATGCCTAAAACTAAAAATTACAGTTTTTGGAGGGGATGTAGTAGAGTATAAAAATAATTATTTTGAACATAATTATGACAATTGGAGTTGCGAAAGAAAAAAAATGAGTCTGATGCTGATTATGCTTTGAGAAGTGCTAAAAGAGCTATTAAATACATTTTAGAATATAAAAAGGATAATGCTTATTTTATCCTTGTACTTAATGTAAAAGATGAAACTATTAAGCAATATCTTTTTTTTAGTGAGATGATTTTGTAACCTATCACCAACGAAGCAGGCGATACTCATTTAGAAAAACACCCTTTGCCTATTGTAAGGTATAATGCTTTTAAAGCTCCTGAGCAGATATATGTAAAGGACAAAGAGCGAATAAGCTATGAATACAATGCCTTTGGTGAACGTTCACACTGTTATTATGGTAATGTCGAAGTAGAAAAAGCCAAACGCCCAATGCTAAAACACTACAGCCACGACGGTAGTGTAGAGATAGTATGTAACAAAACCGATAACAGCACCAAGTTTATACTTTACTTAGGCGGTGATGCCTATAGTGCCCCTGCAATACTCATTTCGGACGGTGAAACGCAAAAACTCTATTACTTACATAGAGATTACTTGGGTTCTATAGTAATGCTCACCGATGAGAACGGCAACATCGCTGAAAGACGCCATTTTGACCCTTGGGGACAACCCATAAAAGTAGAAGATGCTGCAGGTAACACCCTAGACAAACTTACCCTATTAGACCGAGGTTTTACAGGACACGAACACCTACAAACGGTAGGACTTATACATATGAACGGACGGTTGTACGACCCAGCGCTACACCGTTTCTTACAACCTGACAACTACGTACAAGACCCTTTTAACACGCAGAACTTTAATCGATATGGGTATTGTTTGAATAATCCGTTGGTATATGTAGATCAGGATGGGGAATGGATATTTTTAGTTGCTGCGGTAATAGGTGCTTATATAGGAGGAGCGCAAGCTAATGGCACATACAATCCGTTTAAATGGAATTATAGCAATGCAGATACTTGGATGGGTATTACAGGAGGTGCTATTATAGGAGTAGCTTCTGCAGGAGTTGGAATTGCCGTAGGAGAAGCTGTTGCAGCCGAATTAGCTGCTGTTGGAATTTCAGGAGGAATTATGGGGGGAGCTATTGCTGGGGTCTCAGGAGGAATAGCCTCAGGATTTATTTCTGGAGGATTTATGAGTGGACTGCCTGGTGGTGATGGAGATTTTTTGGGAGGAGCAGGAAAAGGTGCTTTGTATGGTGGTATAGGAGGTGCTGTTATAGGAGGTGCTGGTGGAGGATTTGCCGCCTACAAGTCTGGAAATAATGTATGGACAGGCAATCCTATAAGACAATCTATTTCACCATTAGAGACTTCTTCGAAAGGAATTAAACCTTTAAGTATAGAACCTGAAAATTCAAAAATAGAACTTAGCTTAAAAAGTCAAATTCAACATTCTAATGTAATAGAGGGAGAAACGAAGCTTATCCCAGTCAAAACCTTAGAAAATGGTATTAAAACTATAAGGATAGAGACAAATACTAGTGTAAAATTGTCTAATGCTGAATTATTACGGATTCAAAATGCAGCAAATCGTATAGGAAGACCTATTACAGTTGTTGGGAGTAGAGCTGCTGGAAAAGCTGGGCCTTATTCTGATTGGGATTATGTAATAGAAAAGGGACTTAATAGTAAAGAATGGAGTAAAATTAAAAATTCTATTCCAGGAGCTAAATCTTTTATTGATAATACTCCGAGAAAAATAGATATTTTCGATGGTAATATAAATAGATCTAAACCTTATATAAAAATATATCCTAATTAAGATGATAAACACTGAAGAAATACGGCTAAACAAATATGCTCAAGGGCTTGTTGAAGAAAAAGAAATTACAACATACTTCTGTAAGTTCAACGTAGATCAGAAAAGAGAATATCTCAGAGAACTTTCCTCGCTTATAATACAATCAAAACCTGAAGAGGAAGATATTTCTAATTCTATTGTAAATAGTAAGTTACGAACAACTTTTACCCCTTGTGTATTATTGAGAAAAGGAGGAAAAGAATACCATAACTTGATAAAGATAATTCACCTTCCTGAGGAGGAATTAGATAAAGTTCTTATCTTATTCTTGCATCTATTTAAAATTGCTTATCAAAGGCGCTATCTTAAAGAGAAAAACACTCCTTACAAGTGGTGGTATTGGGATATGTCCGACCCAGAGAGAATGAGAATGATAGAAAACGCCTGTAATTTATAAATGATGAATTGGAGAGATTGGTTTTCAGAAATAGAAAAAGACTTTGGATTTCATAAACCTATCAGCTGGACTGAAAAGATCAGCACAGTTGAGGAGTTTTTAGAACGCTATCCTAATGATATGCAGTTACATATCAGGGCTCTCTACTTTTTGCATAACATCTTAGTAGAAGAGGAGTACCCGATACAGTCCACAGAGCCTATGAGCTGCCTATTGCGAAAGTGGTTTACCGAAGCAAATCCTAAATTTGCAGTATCAGCCGAGTATCTTTTCTTTGTAGGAAAAAGGCTCTTCATTGCTGAGTGGTTCTTTGGACTAAATGACACTACTCAAGCAATAGTATTCCAAGAGAAAGCCCATATTTTAGAGCCTAAGAGAAAACTTTACAAATGGGCATACTATATGGCAATTGGGCAGGAATATCAAAATTTAGCAAAAGAAATTCTTAACAACACAGAAGAGATCAAATGGCTAAAGGAACGTGGATTTCCTAGTGAATATGTGTTAGAACAATTATATACATCAACAGAAATCAATTAACTCCGATACAGCAAGACATATTATTATTTTCGTAATAGTTAACTCAAGCTACTAATAGATTATGGATATAAAGACTATCTTTTTGAAAAATATTTTGTAACCTTGCATCGTGATTTAAGTACATTAAAATATTGAAAAATAAGTCCTGAACAGCTATACGTAAAGGACAAAGAGCGTATCACCTACTTATACAACGCCTTTGGCAATCGTGCCCATAGTTTTTATGGCAATGCGGAAGCTGAGAAAGAAAAACGCCCTATTCATAAGCATTACAGTGCCGATGGCAGTGTAGAAATCAAAGAGGATAAAACAAAGGGCAGTATTGACTTTCTATTTTACCTCGGTGGCGACCCATATTCAGCTCCTGCGGTATACAGCAGCAATGGAGAAGAAGGAAAACTACTCTTTTTGCATAGAGACCAATTAGGGAGTATTGTCGCTATTACCGACCTTAATGGCAAACTCGTAGAAGCAAGGCATTTTGATGCTTGGGGCAAGGTGCTAAGCATTACTGACGGCAATGGCAATAAGTTAGAAAACTTACTACTTGACCGTGGTTTTACGGGACACGAACGCCTGCAAACCGTAGGGCTTATCAATATGAATGCTCGTTTGTACGACCCAGCACTACACCGTTTCTTACAACCCGATAACTATGTACAAGACCCTTTTAATACCCAGAACTTTAATAGGTATGGATATTGTTTGAATAACCCACTGGTATATGTAGACCAAAATGGAGAGTTTTGGCATTTAGTCATAGGCGCTGTCGTAGGAGGAGTGATAAATTGGATTTCAAATGGTGCACGTCTTGATGCTAAAGGACTTGGCTATTTCGCAGTAGGAGCTGTGGCAGGGGCTGTAGGGGCTGGTATAGGTTCTGGAGTGAGTGCTTCATTAGCTGGAGGTACGTTTGCAGGAGGGTTTATGAGTACCTCAGTGGCGGTTTCTTCGAGTTTTATAAATGGTGCTGCTATAGGGGCAGCCTCTGGCTTAGGTGCTGGATTTGTAGGAGGCTTTGGTAATGGATTGGTAGGAGGGCAAAATATCGGACAAGCTTTTGGTAGTGGTATAACTAATGGATTGATAGGAATGGCAATGGGAGGTGTTATAGGAGGTCTCTCAGGAGGTATAGATGCCGCTATTGACGGAAGACGTTTTTGGGATGGAGCTACTGTGCAAAAAAACATATTAGCTCAACAAAATATTCCTAAAGTTGGACAAGTAGGTGATAATAATTGTTTACCAGCCAGTGCAGAAGCTGTAGACAAGTCTTTTGGAGGAAATATGACTCAGGAACAAATAAGAGATTTAGTTAATTTCGGAAGTGACCCTAATATAGTTCCTTTAGATGATGTGGGACTTTGGGGTGCTTATGCAAATGCTTCTGGACATACTGTAGCAGGAGAACATTTTAAACTTATATCTTTACCAACAGTATTATCTAAAATGCAAGGAGGAGCAAGGGTAGCTATTAATATGAATATGGGACAAAGTGTTGGACATAGTGTGATTATGCAACGTATTGTTCAAAAAACAATTATAAAGCTTAATGGAAGTGTTATACAAAAAACATTCTATTATGTTATGAACCCAGCTAATGGCGGTAGTTTTCATAAAATAGATGCTACTCAAATCACAAATTCCTATAATATTTTTTATATATCAAGATAATGATAATGAGGAGGCTATTTATTATTATAGTATTGAATTCTTCTTGGTGCTTTTTGTACTCTCAAGATACTATCAATATGATTGATAGGTTGCATATCAAGGGAGAACTGAAAGAGTTAGAGGATAGAATAGAGTATCTTGTGAGAAAAGCTAAGATAGTAAATGAAACCGAAGAACTCAAGCAATTTCATATATTTGGATTGTATAATATTTTATTTAGAGTGCCAAACTATAAGGCTTATAAAGAGGAGTATTTAGACGGTTCTTTTGTCTGCTACTTAATGCCTAACTATTATAACATAAAACCTCAAGGACTTTTTAAGAAAAGGAAAAGTTACTTATATACTCGTACTTATATTACTGATAGTAAAGGTGAGTTAGTTGCGACAGGAGATGTGAGATTTATTTCAAACTCAAGAGCATATAAATCATCTCTTCCAGAAAATGAGTTAGCTAAATTTCTTTTTGATAAGAAGTTTGATATGCTTTTCTATATGGGAGGAGTTTATGGATATTTTACAGCTATAAAGAAAAGTAAACTATGTGTTATTAGTACTTTTGGTGGAGAAATAGAAGTGTATGAATGGGAGTACTTTGTGAATAATTGTTTAGATAAAATAGTGCCTTCTCAGTTTATAGAAGAAAAATAAAATTAAGTACAATGCCTTTGGCGAGCGTTCACATTGCTATTACGGTAATGCTGAAGCTGAAAAGGAAAAACGCCCTATTCATAAACATTACAGTGCCGATGGCAGTGTAGAAATTAAAGAGGATAAAACAAAAGGAAGTATTGACTTTGTCTTTTATCTCGGTGGCGACCCGTATAGTGCTCCTGCGGTATACAGCAGCAATGGTGAAGAAGGCAAATTATTATTCCTACACCGCGATCAGCTTGATAGTATTATAGCCATCACCGACCTTAACGGCAAGCTCGTAGAAGCCCGCCATTTTGATGCTTGGGGCAAGGTGCTAAGCATCACTGACGGCAATGGCAATAAGTTAGAAAACTTACTACTTGACCGCGGTTATACAGGACACGAACACCTCTCAAGCGTAGGGCTTATTCATATGAATGGGCGTTTGTACGACCCTGCTTTGCATAGGTTTCTAATGCCCGACAACTATATCCAAGACCCTTTTAACACCCAAAACTTTAATAGGTATGGGTATTGTTTGAATAACCCGCTGGTGTATGTGGATGAGAATGGGGAGTTTTGGCATTTAATCATAGGTGCTGTCGTAGGAGGAGTGATAAATTGGATTTCAAATGATGCACGTCTTGATGCTAAAGGACTTGGCTATTTCGCAGTAGGAGCTGTGGCAGGGGCTGTGGGAGCTGGTATAGGCTCTGGAGTGAGTGCTTCATTGGCTGGAGGTACGTTTGCAGGAGGGTTTATGAGTACCTCAGTGGCGGTTTCTTCGAGTTTTATAAATGGTGCTGCTATAGGGGCAGCCTCTGGCTTAGGTGCTGGATTTGTAGGAGGCTTTGGTAATAGTTTAGTCTCAGGTCAAAATATTGGACAAGCACTAAAAAATGGAATTAACGATGGATTAACAGGGGCTGCTTTCGGAGCTATAACAGGTGGTATAGCTGGTGGTATTGATGCTGTAATTGATGGAAGAAACTTTTGGAGAGGAGATAGAAAAATACTTGATGTAGATTTGCCTATCCCCCAAGTAA